>NZ_BCAI01000005.1:0-219816 GCF_001293805.1 Pseudoalteromonas sp. SW0106-04
ACAGTGCGCTACCAGGCTGCGCTATATGCCGACTTGGATTGCAATAGTACGGAAATATTTTGTAAATGCAAGCGTCGGCGGGTGCGTTTGCTTATAAAACATTCATATTCGCCGATTTAATTACAAAAAAGAAAAAAGCGCTAATTTTCAGCGCTTTTGTTGAGTTATTTTGGTGTATCAGAGGCTACTTGGTCAGCCAGTTACTGATTTGTGTTTTCATAATATCCCGTAGGATCGGCTGCGCTTCAGCATTAGGGTGAATGTTATCGTTTTGCATTAATTCACCGTTGGTCGCCACTTGCTCTACAAAGAAGGGCATTAAGGTCACTTGCTTTTCCTTGGCCACATCAACAAAGCTTTGCTCAAACAACTCGGTATAACGGCGGCCATAATTGGGTGGAATACGAATTTGCATTAACGCCACCTCAGCACCGGCCTCTCGGCTTTTATCTATTAGTGCATGCAGGTTGGCTTTCATTTTAGTGACGGGAAAACCACGTAAGCCGTCGTTGCCGCCAAGCTCAATGAGCACATGGGTAGGGGTGTGCTCTTTAAGAATCGCATCAAGGCGACGTAGCGCACCGCCTGTGGTTTCACCGCTTATACTGGCATTAATCAGGGTAGTGGGCGTATTTTGTTGTTCGTACGTATCTTGTAACAATTGCACCCAGCCTTGGTGTTGTTTTAACCCATAGGCTGCGCTTAAGCTGTCACCTAGGACAAGTATCTGATTGTCAGCCCAAGCGAATAATGGTTTAGTGACAAGCAGTAAGACGATAAAAACACGTAGGATTGAAGCACTCATATGTCAGCGTTATCTCAATTAAATATTATTCAAGTCAAAGAATTAACTAAGTCCGTTAATACGCTTGACGGCGATTTAACGATCCTCAGCGACATTACCTTTAATGTCAAGCCAGGCGAGTCGGTGGCCATTGTTGGCGCCTCGGGGTCGGGTAAATCAACATTGTTGAGCTTGTTAGCAGGGCTTGATGTGGCAAGCTCAGGAAGCATTACCTTAGATGGTGATGCCTTGGAGCAACTGGACGAAGAAGGGCGCGCGGCCTTGCGTGCGCAAAAAGTCGGATTTGTATTCCAATCCTTTATGTTGGTGCAAAGCCTCAGTGCACTTGAGAATGTGATGCTGCCAGCTGAGCTTGCTAACCAAAGTGACGCCAAAGAGCAGGCGCTGGCGCTGTTGGAAAAGGTCGGTTTGAGTCATCGCGTTGAGCATTACCCTTCGCAGCTTTCTGGCGGCGAGCAGCAGCGAGTTGCTATCGCTCGTGCCTTTATTGGCACGCCGCAAATTTTGTTTGCTGATGAGCCTTCGGCAAACTTAGACAGTAAAAACGGTAAAATGATTGAAGAGCTGTTGTTTGAGCTTAACCAACAGCAAGGCACCACGCTGGTGCTGGTTACACACGATGAAGCACTGGCACAGCGATGCGACCGTATCTTGCACATCGAAGGCGGCAGTCTAACCGAGTTGAGTGAGCCGAAGGAGCAGGTCAATGTGGGGTAAATTGGCATTTAGACTGTTTTTGAGAGAGCTGCGCCGAGGCGAGCTCACGGTGATATGTGCAGCCATTGCGTTGGCAGTGATGACGGTGTTGACCTTGTCCTCAGTAACTGACCGTATTGGTCAAGCCATTTTGCAAAAATCCAACGCTTTTATCGCCGCCGATAGAGCGCTGGCCAGTAACCATGCGTTGCCAGATGAATACCGCCAGCAAGCACAGAAAATGGGCTTGAAAACGGCGCAGCTCACGTTTTTCGATACCATGCTCTTTGCCAATGACCGTATGCAACTGGCGGCAATAAAAGCAGCGTCATCAGCCTATCCTCTTAAAGGTAAACTACTCATTAAAAGCGATTTTGATGCCCAAGAGCAAGTGGCTGAGGGCGGCCCCAAAGAGGGCAACGTTTGGCTCAATGAAACGGTGATGTATTCATTGGATCTGCAAGTGGGCGATGAGGTTGAGTTAGGTGCTGCCACCTTTACCGTTAGCCATATTTTGAGCGAAGAACCGGATGCGCCGTTCAATATTTTCTCTGGCAGTCGCCGGGTGTTGCTTAATGAAGCAGATATCGCCAAAACTGAGGTGATCCAACCGGGGAGTCGGGTGTTCTACCGTCAACTCTATGCTGGCGACGGTGACGATGTCGAAGCGTTCTATCAATGGCTAAAGCCTCAACTGGCCGAAAACCAACGTTGGTATGGGGTGAAAGACAGGCAGTCGCCCATAGCTAATTCGCTAGAGCGCTCGGAGCGCTTTTTACTGTTGGCAGGTCTGTTGGGCATTATTCTCGCGGCAGTGGCTATTGCGGTATCAGCAAAGCGTTATTGCGAGCGCCAATACGACCCGGTGGCAATGATGAAAACCCTAGGCGGGGCTCGTGCACAAATACGCGCTATTTATTTGCTGCACTTGTCACTGGTGTGTGGTTTTTCACTACTTATTGGCCTTGCTGTAGGATATTCGCTGCAGCACGTGGCCGCCGACTACATGGCTAAAAGCATGGATATTAGCCTTCCGCCTGCGTCGCTGCGCCCATGGTTAAGTGCGGTATTCATCGGGGTTGTGTGCGCGGTGATGTTTTCTATTAAGCCGCTGCTGGATTTATTTGATATTCCGCCGTTACGGGTATTGCGCCGAAACCTCGGTGATAGGTTGGTGGTGAGCAAAATCCACCTCGCGCTCTCGGCGTTAACGGTTTTTGGGTTAATGTGGTTATTCAGCGGTAAAATCAAAATTACCCTAATCTTATTCGCCTCATCGGCCCTTGTGGTGGTGGTGCTGTTTGTTGCCTCAAAAGTGATTTTTGGCACAGGGCGAAAGCTCGGCCTCAGCCCGGGTAACAGTTGGTCTTTAGCGCTGGCGTCAATTCAAAAGCGGGCTAATGCCAATGCCGTGCAATTAATCAGCTTTGCGCTGGCGATTAAGCTGTTACTGTTTCTCATTGTGCTTAAAAATGACATGATCAATGACTGGCAATCGCAATTACCAGCGGATGCCCCTAATGCGTTTCTTGTTAATATTAGCGAGCAAGAAAAACAGCCCGTTGCTGATTATCTCGCGGCTAATAACATTGAGGTGTCGCGTTTTTATCCGACCATTCGTGGGCGCGTCAATGCCGTTAATGGCGAGAAAGTGGCGCGAGAAGTGTCATTAGAGGACAACGAGAAAAAAGATGAAGAAGCACGCTCTGGTGTGGGTCGTGAGCTGAACTTGACGTGGGTTCGCGATATGCCAAGCCATAACACCCTAACCAAAGGGCAGTGGTTTACAGAGCAAAGCCAAGGAGAAGTCTCTATTGAGCAGTCAATGGCTGAGCGGTTGGAGATTCAACTGGGCGATACCATTACCTTTTTAATCGGTTCGCAAAGCTTTGATGCCGAGGTTACCAGCTTTCGCGAGGTGAATTGGTCCACCCTAAAACCAAACTTCTTTATGATCCTAAGCCCAGACTTGCTCGCTGAATTTCCGGCAACCTACATTGCGGCAGCACGCATTGATGACGGTGAAAATAAAGCCTTTACTCAGCTATTGCGGCAGTATCCCACCATTACGGCTATCGATGTCGACAACTTTGTCGAACAAATTCGCTCAACTATCGAGCAGGTGTCGTTAGCCATTGGGTTTGTGCTGGCAATCGTAGTGGTCTGTGGTGCCTTGGTATTAATTTCGCAGGTCCAAGCAAGCTTGGGTGAGCGGATGCAAGAGGTCGTTATTTTACGCACCTTGGGAGCACGCGGAAAGTTGATCCGAGGAGCCACCTTGTATGAATTCTTACTACTGGGATTGATAGCTGGCGTAGTTGCCGCCTTAGTGAGCGATGTGGCGTTATTCATTGTGCAGCGACAGTTATTTGAGCTACCTGGAAAGTTCCATCCTGATATATGGTTCATCGGGCCCGTAGCTGGTGCTTTGTTTGTGGCACTGTTGGGATACACTATGATAGCGCGAACACTCAACAAGAACACCAGTGGTTTGCTACGCAAACTGATGTAGACGAAAAAGCCGCTTTAACAAGCGGCTTTTTTAATTGCGGTTAAGGAGTTGAGCCAGGGCAGGTTTGAGTTCGGGGTGGCGAAAACGAAAGCCCTCGTCTATCAGCCGCTGGGGTTGAACATTTTGCCCATAGAGCAATAAATCGGCCATTTCTCCCATCATCAGCCGTAATGAAAAGGCGGGCATGCGCACGATGGCGGGGCGGCGCAATACTTCAGCGAGCGTTTTAGAGAATTCCTCATTATTGACGGGCTTAGGCGCGGTGGCGTTGATGGCGCCGCTAATATGATCGTATTTTATTAGGTACATAATTAGCTGCACCATGTCATCAAGGTGGATCCAAGACATGTATTGTTGGCCATCTCCTATGGGGCCACCGAGGCCAAAGCGAAATGCGGGGAGCATTTTTCCTAGGGCACCGCCTTGGGCACTTAGCACAATACCGGTACGCAGTAAGCACACACGGGTTTGTGCTTTGTTTGCAGCTGCCTCCCAGTCGCGACAAAGCTGGTGGCTAAATTCATCATAGCAGTGGCTGAAGTCTTCGGTGATCTCCACATCTCCTTGGCGGCCGTAATAGCCAATGGCGCTGCCCGATATTAGCGCCTTCGGTTTGTTGTCTGCGGCATTTATCTTGGCCACGATAGCTTTGGTGGTATTGAGTCGGGAGTCGTAGATACGCTTTTTTTGTTGCTCGCTCCAACGCTTATTAACGATGGGCTCACCGGCGAGGTTGATCACGATATCGACATTATTAAAATCAACCTCATCTAAATTCTGGATGGCTTCAATACGATGACCCAACTTTATGTACGCCCGTGAGGGGGAGCGAGTGAGTACCGTAACCCTATGGTGGTTAAGTAAATGCTTGTAAAGTTCGCTACCTATGAGCCCTGTGGCTCCGGTGATCAATATATGCATGGGTGCCATCGTGTTGCTAATTCACTTTGTTTCTAGTTTAGTTCAAATACTACGAAACTGGCGAATTTAAGATCATTTCCTATGGCCAATCAATGGTTTATTTTCAAACGTATCTCACCTAAACTAGCATCACTTGTCTGCTTTAAGGAAACGAACTGTGCCCAGCTTCACTGGAGCGAGTAAAAGCCTCCTAGTTATGGCCGCCTTGGTGGTGGTTTTGGCAGGGGTGAAAACCGCAAGCGCCTTGGTGGTGCCCTTTATTCTATCGGTATTCATTGCCATCATCTGTAACCCTTTGATTGATACTTTAGGTCGCTACCGAATTCCCAAAGGCGTGGCAGTGAGCATTGTTATACTGCTGGTGGTCGCCGTCCTTTTGAGTATTGGCGGCTTGGTAGGGCAGTCGGTGAATGATTTCTCGCAAAACCTGCCGCAGTATAAAGAGCAATTAAAGAAAGAGTTTGTGTGGGCGGTGAACACGTTAGCGCAATACAATATTTTCCTAAATAAAGAGCAACTGATCTCAATGTTTGACCCTGGGAAAATGATTGATGTAGCCACCAACATGTTAACTGGGCTAGGCGGGGTGATGGCTAACCTGTTTTTAATCATCATTACCGTGGTGTTTATGTTATTTGAAGGGCCCAGTATTAGCCGCAAAATTCACTTAGCGTTAGATGACCCAGATATGAAAATGGCGCAAATCGACCGTTTTCTTGAGTCTATTAACTCGTATTTGGCGATTAAAACCTTAGTTAGTTTAGCGACAGGCTTTTTAGCGACCATGTTATTGTGGGCGCTGGACGTCGACTACTTTATTTTGTGGGGCGTGGTTGCTTTTATGTTTAACTACATTCCCAATATCGGCTCTATTATCGCCGCTGTGCCGCCGGTATTGTTGGCTTTGATCACGCAAAACCCATTGACTGCGGCTTTTGTGGGCATGGGATACTTAGTCATCAATGCGGTGATGGGCAACGTGGTCGAGCCTAAATTTATGGGTCGGGGCTTAGGTTTGTCGACCTTAGTCGTGTTTTTATCGTTAATCTTTTGGGGCTGGTTATTGGGCACGGTGGGGATGCTGCTCTCTGTGCCTTTGACTATGGTGGTGAAAATAGCCCTAGAAGAGAGCGAAGAGGGGCGCTGGCTTGCCACCTTACTTGGCGCCGACGTAGACGACGCTAAGCAAAGTGACCAAGGTTAATCTAGTGGTACGCGATAACTGTCGATACGCTGCTCAATAAGCCGTAACTCACAATGCTTATACGCCATCGCCGCAGCCGTAGCGTCGGGCATCACACGCAGATAACGCCACCGACAGCTGTCTTCAAGGTAGCTGTCAAAGCTCTGCTGCGAGCGTAAATAAATATCCAATGGCTGAGTGATCCCCGATTGCTTAGCGAAGTTTTCGAGCTGCAGCTGACGCTTATTCTGCCACGCAGTCAAATCTCGGCGCAGAAGCTCTAACTGGCGGTCAAGACATTGGATATAGTCACGACGACTATCGGGTGTTTCGCCTACCGGTGCGCATTGCGCAATTTCATTGGCATCAACAGTATTGAACAAACAGGCGCCGAGGCCAATGGTTAACACAAAAAAGTGACGTTTCATAATGACGTTAGGTTGTCTCTTGGTAATCAAACTCAAGCATAAAGCGAGCGCCGCCCAAGGGGCTGTCGTCAATGCTTAAAATACCATGATAGCCGTTTACGAGATCAGCGACAATGGCCATACCCACACCGTGTCCGCTTTCATAGCTATCAAGGCGGGTACCACGTTGCAACAGCAACTCACGCTTCTCCTCAGGCACGCCAGGACCGTCGTCTTCAATCATTAGTTTAAGACGCTTCTTACGTTGCTCGACCTTTAAACTCACCTGCGAGACACAGGCTTTACAGGCGTTATCAATGAGGTTGCCAAGCAGTTCCATTAAATCGGTTTTATCGCCCAAGAAAAAGTGCTTGTCGCTCACATCGACACTGAATTCGATGTCTTTATCACGATACACTTTACTCATGGCATTAAAGATAGAGTCCGCTACTGGCTTAATATGCGTTTGTTTTTTCCATGTGTCGGATGCACCCGTCGCAGCGCGTTTTAATTGGTGTTCGATCATCACATTGATGCGGTCCAACTGCTCTTGGGCATCGTCATCGCTGGCCATAGGGCTTGACTTAAGTACAGCCAAGGGGGTTTTCAGAGCGTGGGCAAGGTCACTTAAAGACGCGCGATAACGCTCTTTTTGCCGTTGCTGTGATTCCAACAGTAGGTTCAAATCGGCTTTTATATTTTGCAGCTCAACGGGGTAGTTGCCTTTGATACGCGTGCCTTCGCCCGATTCAATGGCTTTTATCTCTTTATCTAAGCGGTGTAATGGACGAGAGTTCCAGATGAAGCCGATGATCATCAACACGGTGATCACCACACCCATAATTAACATCCAGTTTATTGATGTCTCCTTAAACCCTTCCATCAGCCTTAATAAACCATCGTTACTTTTAACTACAATGAAGCGGGCTTCAATGGTTTGGTCGAGATTCGCGAGGATCCCAGTGAGTGACAGTTGCCAGTATTTGCGACCATTGACGGTCACGAGGCGAAAATCCGCTTTACCGGTTTCGGTGATCACTAAGTCCGGTTTGTAATCAATATTTAAGGCGGACTCACTTTGCCAGACTCGCTCGTTGCCATTATAAATCATGGCATAGGTGTCTGATGTGACGCGGTTCAGCTCGGGGGCAAGAATACTGCGTGGCATTTCTACACCACGTTCACTGTATTCAACTTCAGAAATTAATGAGTATAAATGCGCTTCGAGGGTTTTTTCAGTGGCCTCCACTAATGAGGCACGATACGCGTTGCCAATCGAAGCAAATAAAATAGGCATGGCTACGATCAACAAAAAGACAAGGATAAATCCTTGTCTTATTTTCAGTGAAACTTGATTTCCTACCACTGGGTGCGCAGCCTGTATCCTCGCCCACGTAGGGTCTCAACGGGGTTCAGGGTGCCTTCTGGGTCCAGTTTCTTGCGCAGACGCAGGACAAATACTTCTATCACGTTAGAGTCGAGATCAAAGTCTTGGTCGTAAATGTGCTCGGTCAATTCCGATTTAGAAATCACTTTTTGTGGATTCACCATCAGATATTCCAACACTTTATATTCGTAAGCGGTCAGATTGAGCTCGCGCTCTTCTACCCATACCTGCTGCGAGCGTGTATGAATACGGATTGGGCCGTTTTCAATTTCAGGGTTCGCCTGACCCGCACTGCGACGAATTAATGCGTTACAACGAGCGATTAATTCTTCCACATGAAATGGCTTGGTAAGGTAATCGTCGGCACCGGCATCGAGGCCTTCAACCTTGTCCTGCCAGCGATCGCGCGCAGTCAAAATTAAGATAGGGATGTCGACGCCATTTTTACGGGCTTGTCTGATAAGCTCAATACCATCAATTTTTGGTAAGCCTAAATCAACCACCGCCATATCCAGTGGGTATTCACAAATATGGAAAAGGCCCGCTTCTCCATCATTACACAAATCAACGCTGTAGCGCTCTTTTTCTAGGGCACTACGCAGGTTATCTGCCAAATGTAAGTCGTCTTCAATTACTAGTATGCGCATTAATTATTTTCCTTCTCTACCTGCCCGGTGCGTTTTGAGACGCTGACGTCAACCACACGGCCCTTGGGCTTTAATATACGAACAATAAACTTTTCCCTTTGTTCAGATATCTTTAACACTTTACCGTTTTCGGCTTCTTTGGCAATTGCCACTGCCTGCTTTTTATCAATGTCTTTGGGGGGCGTTGAGCCAGCCTGGGCCACTGAGGTGGCTAAAACAAAAGCAGTAAATATAGCGGCTATATATTTAAGCATGGTTCAAAGAACTCCCAATTGATCTTTCGTTGCGCAACATACACTGCACTTGCAGCGGCAATGTCGCAAGCATACAAAAAATCAATTAACCTTTACTGAATTACGCTGGAAGCACCTTCTTGAAGGGCTTGACTACTGAGTTTTCATATACACCAGCGGCGATATAGGGGTCATCAGCGGCCCATTCCCGTGCATCTTCTAAGGATGCAAATTCAGCCACCACTAATGAGCCGGTAAAGCCAGCTCCACCCGGGTCGTTACTGTCCGTCGCTGGAAGTGGTCCGGCAAGGTGTAAGCGCCCTTGGTGCTGTAACTCTTGCAAGCGTGCAAGATGCGCTGGACGCGCCTTAAGACGCTGCTCGAGCGAATTTTCCACATCGGTGGAATAAATCATGTACAACATAATAATAACCAAGTACTTGGTATCGATTACATTTATGATAGCCAGCAATGA
Organism: Pseudoalteromonas sp. SW0106-04; assembly: GCF_001293805.1. Lineage (NCBI taxonomy): Bacteria > Pseudomonadati > Pseudomonadota > Gammaproteobacteria > Alteromonadales > Pseudoalteromonadaceae > Pseudoalteromonas > Pseudoalteromonas sp. SW0106-04. The sequence goes on from NZ_BCAI01000005.1 coordinate 9,267, forward strand.
TAGGCGTTGTAAATTAATATCGTTGTTTAAATGGGACCGCGCCCACCAGCAGTCGTTAAAGCTTGAAAAGCTTTGTTTAACACTGGTAGAGTCGGGTTAAAACAATAACAAGGTTTTTCTATGAGCGAAAAACGTGAACATTTTAGCTCTCGCTTGGGCTTTATTCTTGCTGCTGCAGGCTCTGCGGTAGGTATTGGCAATCTCGTTGGGTTTCCTGTTTCGGCCACCAAAAATGGCGGTGGTGCCTTTCTTTTAGTTTATGCACTGTTTGTGGCGTTTATTTGTTTGCCGGTCATGATGGCGGAAATGGCTATGGGCCGAAAAGCGCAAAAAGACCCTTATGGTGCATACAAAACACTGTCGGATAATTCACCGCGCTGGCGCGGTGCAGGGATTCTTGCGGTACTGACGCCGTTTATGATTGCGGTGTTTTATATGGTTATTACAGTGTGGATTTTCGGTTATCTGGCACAAACAGCCATGGGCAACCTTGATGCGCTTGCCGACCCCGGTAACTTTGGCCGCTTCATTAATGAATACAGTATTTTTGGCTACATGGTGGTGGTCGCCATTGTGGTTAACTTAATCCTCGTCGGTGGCGTCAAAGAGGGCATTGAAAAGGCTGCGAAGTTTTTAATGCCAGCTCTTTTTGTGCTGCTCATAGGTTTGGTTGCCTATGTGTTGACCTTGGATAATGCTATGGCGGGTGTGCGTTATTATGTGGTTCCGGATTTCTCAAAAATGAATGCCAGCGTACTCAATGGTGCCTTATCACAAGCGTTTTTCTCGCTGTCGTTAGGGATGGGGATTTTGATGACCTACGCGTCCTACATCTCGAAAAAGGATGATATTGTTGGTGGCGCAAAGATGGTCGCCATCACCGATTCACTGGTGGCTTTTACCGCCGGCTTAATGGTGTTGCCAGCCATTTTTAGCTTTAATCCGGATACTGATCCAAGCCAACTCTCTGAGTCGTCGGTGTCGATGATATTTGTTTATTTACCGAAGATTCTTTTGGCACTGCAAACCGATATTGGTTATATGGGTGCGTCTATGGTGGCGTTTGTATTTTTCTTGTTGGTGTTTTTCGCTGCCATTACGTCGTTGGTGTCGATTGTCGAGGTGCCCACAGCAACGCTTATTGAGGAAAAGGGCTACAGCCGCAAAAAAGCACTGTTAGTTTTAGCAGGCGCTATCGGCTTGCTCACCATTGGCTGTACCGTATCATTTGGCATGGTCGATTGGTTGACTCAGTTCACCCACTACGGTGATGCTGATAAGAGCTTCTTTGATGTGGTTTATGACGTGTTTTATGACACCATTTTACCACTTAACGGCTTGATGGTGTGTTTGTTTGTTATGTATCGTTGGAAGAAGGTGCGTTTGAATGATGAGCTTTCGCAAGGCTGCGCTAGTTACGAAGGCAGCTTTATGCAAAAGTACGTGAACTTCTCACTATCAACCTTTATCCCAGCGATTTTGCTGCTGATTTTCATCAATACTGTGGCAACCAAGTTTTTCGCCATTAGTATCTTCGGCTTTTAATTCGCCGGTCGGGGGCTAGCCTAAATAGCCCCCGAATCTAAATAACTGCCAAGTCCCAGAGTAAACATCCACAACCCCCACAAACTATGTTCCAGTACACACACAAGTGTGGAGCGTGAGTGCGCATAGGTATAAGAAAACAATAGCCCACCGCAAAACGACAATACTATCGCAACCCAATTCCCATAAACCATGTGTGCCAAGGAAAATACGCTAGCACTTAACCAAATACGCCAAGTTTTGCTAGGAATGATGGGCTTATAGCGGTGAAAGAAATAGGTGCGAAAAATCAGCTCTTGTGGCAACACAGAGAGCAGCGGGTATAACACCAGTAGCATCAACCAGCTCAATGGTGATTGCAGCGGGTAGCTAAACCAGTTTTCCTGATTGAGAATGCCATAGAGCACACCCGAGAATAATGCTCCGGTGAGAAAAAACGTGGCAATGCGCTTACGCACCGCTGAGAACTGGCCCATGGAAGTGATGCGAAAGCGTTTAAAGTGGGGATCGGTAAGGAGAACAAAACAACACACCGCAGTGAGGGTGATCAACGCAGGGATCAGCCAGTTATGCAAATACTCGCGCATCAGCAAGCCGGCAACCGGCAATAGGATAAAGATACAGAACAGCTCTAGCCAGCGATACTGCGCGTTATTCAATGTTTCAGCCCATTGCTACACTCAATATGTACTCAGTGTAGCAGGGCTGTACGACAGCTTTATGACTCTTCTTCAGGAAAGTAAGGGTAAAGACGCATAATCGTGGCAATAATAGCCACAAAGGTGATGCCGATAAGGCCGAACACTTTGAAGTTTACCCAAAAGTCGAGCGAGAAATTGTAGGCAACATAAATGTTGAGCACTGCAATAACGGCAAATAAAATAACCCAGAAAATGTTTAACTGCTCCCAAATCCGCTCTGGTACCGCAATCTCTTGACCTTGCTCACCGCCTTGTTTCTCTTCTACCGACTTGAGCAACCCAGTGAGTGCCTTTTGCACTAGGTTCTTTTTGAAAAACAGCCGTGCGGCTAATAACACCACCGCTAACAGCGCATAAATGAAAGTGGCCTTCCATTGGATAAAATGCTCATCTCGAAACAGAATGGTCATAGTTCCTAACACTAGGGCGATAGCGAAAAACACCCAATGACGCTTAGCAATATGGCCCTCTTTGAAATAGCCATAAGCAAGCTGTAGGGCACTGGTGCCGATTAATACGCCCGTCGCCCAATAGATATCAACGAGTTTATAAACAGCGAAAAATAAAATTAGCGGAATGTATTCAATTAAAGTACTCATTCACGACGTCCATTACATTAGGTAGCAGCCGTTTTACCAGTATCTGAGAGCAAGCTCAAGCATCAGTGCGACATTGACATTTTCATTGTCGCCTTTTAGGCTGCGCGGCTTTGAGTTTTCAGTAGGTAGCACCGTGAACAAAAAGCAACTAATTGACGCCATGCATGGGCGCAGTGGATTAACTAAGCAACAATCTGCGGCAGCGTTAACATCGCTCATTGAGGCGATAACGCGGTCTTTACACGAAGGGGATGCGGTATTTATACCTAAGTTTGGTAACTTTTCGCTTAGCTATCACCCGGCGAAACGCGGTCGTAACCCGCAAACAGGGGAGGAAATAGAAATAGCAGGGCAAAATAAAGTGGCCTTTAAATGCGCCAAGGCATTAAAAGACCACATACAGCCAGGCTAACCCTTGGTCGCCTCTTTCATGGCGATAGTAAACACTTTCAGCTCTTCACACATGGCCTCTGGGTGGTCCAAGTTGGCGGCAATAATTTTTACCACGGCGGAGCCACTGATAGCTCCCGCAGCACCACTGCTCAGGGCTTGGCTCACATCATCCGGAGTGCTGATACCAAAGCCAAGCAACGCGGGTGCGGCATGATATTCTTTTAGCTTGGCAATCATCGAATCCGCCGGCATTTGCGCTTTGGTTTCGGTGCCCGTGACGCCTGCTCGGGAGAGCAAGTAGGTGTAACCGCGCCCGTAAGAGGCGCACTGTCGAAGGGTGTCATCATCGGCATTGGGGGTGGCGATAAAAATCGGCTCAATGCCGCTTTCAGTGGCCGCTTGACGGAACATTTTCGACTCATGTAAGGGCACATCAGCGACCAAGATTGAGTCCACTCCAGCGTCTTTCGCTTGTTGGTAAAACTGCTGCGGTCCACGGGCTAGTACCAAGTTAGAATACAGTAGTAAACCAATTGGAATATCTGCGTTATAGGCGCGAATTTCGCGAATGATGTCAAAGCAATCATCGGTGCTAATATTCGCCTCTAAGGCGCGAATATTGGCGGCCTGAATCACCGGGCCATCGGCAATTGGGTCGGAGTAGGGAATGCCCAACTCTAATGCGTCGGCACCGCCATCAATCAGGCTTTTAATAATGGCAATACTTTGTGCTTTACCCGGATCGCCCAAGGTCACAAAGGGCACAAACGCGCCTTCATTGTGCTCGGCGAGGTTGGCGAAGGTGGTGGCATAACGACTCATGATATATCTCCTTTAGCAGCAAGCACTTGATGCACATGGGCCAAGTCTTTGTCACCTCGGCCGCTGAGGTTTACAACAATAATACACTCTTCACTTTGTTGCTCCGCATACTGGAGGGCATAGGCCAGTGCGTGGCTCGACTCAAGTGCCGGTATAATGCCCTCATGGCGTGCCAGCGCCTTAAATGCATCGAGCGCTTCATCATCGGTGATACCCACATATTGGGCGCGGCCGCTTTCATGCAGATGCGCGTGCTGAGGCCCCACTGCGGGGTAGTCTAAGCCTGCCGATACTGAGTAAGACTCTTCAATTTGGCCTTGCTCGGTTTGCATGATGTAGGTGTAAGCGCCATGCAAAATTCCTTTGCTACCGCGACATAAGGTCGCGCCATGTTCACCGCTATCAAGGCCCTTACCTGCGGGTTCAACGCCGATCAGCTTGACGCTTGGCTCATCAATGAAATCGGTAAACATGCCAATGGCGTTAGAGCCGCCGCCGACACAAGCAATGACCGCATCGGGTAAACGTCCTTCGGTTTCGAGAACCTGTTGCTTGGCTTCTTCACCAATCATTTTTTGGAACTCGCGCACCACCGTTGGGAAAGGGTGGGGTCCGGCAGCGGTACCGAGCAGATAGTGCGCTGTTTTATAATTCGCTGACCAGTCGCGCAGCGCTTCGTTCACGGCATCTTTCAAGGTACCAGAGCCGGCGGTAACAGGTATCACTTCAGCGCCCATCAAGCGCATACGAAATACATTCGGCTGCTGACGCTCGACGTCTTTAGCGCCCATATAAATGCGACACTTTAAACCCAACAGCGCACAGGCCAAAGCCGTAGCCACACCGTGCTGACCAGCGCCGGTCTCAGCGATGACTTCCTCTTTGCCCATGCGTTTGGTGAGCAAGGCCTGGCCCAACACTTGGTTGGTTTTATGGGCGCCACCGTGAAGTAAATCCTCACGCTTAAGGTACAGTTTGACCTTGGGGTTTTTCACCAAGTTACGCGTTAACGTTAAGGGTGTCGGACGGCCGGCATATTCATTGAGCAAAGAGTGAAACTCTTTTTCAAAAAGCGGGTCGTGTTGTGATTTATTAAACTCGGCTTCTAGCTGTTTAAGCGCCGGCACCAAAAGCTCCGGCACAAACATGCCGCCAAAATCGCCAAAATAGGCTGAATTACTCATAACCACCTCAATAATTCCGAATTGCCGCAAAGGCAGCATTAATTTTCTGTGTACATTTTTTACCGGGTGCGGTTTCTACGCCGGAATTAATATCCAGCCCGGTTGCGTTGTGTGCTAAAGCGTCAGCAATATTGCCAGGGGTCAAGCCGCCTGCCAGCATGAAAGGGGGTTCAGCCTGCGCCAGCAGTTGCCAGTTAAATTGCTCACCGGTGCCACCTTTCGCTTGTTTGCTATACGTGTCATAGAGAATACGGTCGACGCCCGCGAGCGCTTTAGGCAGCTGTGTAGCCACCGCTTGTGCTTTCCAAATTTGGCACGATAACGGCAGCGCTTGGCGTAATGACTGAATATAATGCTCATCCTCCCCTCCATGCAGCTGCACGGCAGCCAGTTTTAATCGCGTGGCATAGTCGCTGACTTGCGCAATCGGTGCGTCAACGAAAACCCCTACGTAATGCAGCGGCGCACTATCAACAATGGCCTTGGCGCAATCAATGTCAACATAGCGGGGTGAGCCTGGGTAGAAAATCAGGCCACCATAATAGGCACCAGCTTGGTATACCGCTTGTGCATCCTGTGAGCGCGTAAGACCACAGACTTTATGCTCGCCAAAAATTAAGGCGCGACAAGCGCTTTCAATATCAGCCTGGGCCATAATAGAACTGCCAACCAGAAACCCGTCACACAAGGTGCTTAAGCGCTGCACGTCTTTATGGCTGTAAATGCCCGACTCAGAAATCAACACTTTATCACTGGGGATCAATTGGCGAAGCCGTTCAGTGGTCGCCAAATCGGTCGATAAGTCGCGTAAGTCACGGTTATTGATACCGATGATCTCGGCGTTCAACGCCAGCGCCCGAGTTACTTCCTGCTCATTGCTCACCTCAGTTAATACATCCATATTCAGTGACTTAGCCAGTTTGCTAAGCGCCGTGTAGGTGTCGTCATCAAGCACTGAGAGCATCAATAAAATAGCATCACCGCCGTGTAAACGAGCCAAATAAACTTGATAAGGGTCGATAAAGAAATCTTTGCAAATCAGTGGCTGGCTGACTTTCTGTCGTACCTGGGTTAAGTAGTCAAAATGGCCTTGAAAGTACTTTTCGTCGGTCAGCACACTAATACAGCTGGCGTACTTTTTATAGACGGCAGTGATTTCATCCAGGTTAAATACATCGCGAATAAGCCCTTTTGAGGGCGATGCCTTTTTGCATTCCAGAATAAAGCTCGTTGGGCTCTGTTTCAGGGCACGATAAAAATCACGGTCGCTCGCAGTGATGTCGTCAATAAAACTCGCTAACGGTTGCGTGCGTTGACGCTGCGCTACCTCATGGCGTTTATCGGCAACAATTTTTTCTAATACATTAGCCATGACTTACCTCAATGATGGTATCAAGCGTGCGTTGTGCTTGCTGGGATTGTAAAACGTCTTGAACCTGCGCGCTGGCCTCTTTGAAATTAGCCGCTTTGCCGGTCAATACTAATAACGCTGCGACATTGATCACCACCGCACTGGTGTGCGCCGGCTCTCCTTGGCCGCTTAAAATCGCCCGCGTGGCATTGGCGTTGTAGTCTGGCCCTTGACCACTGAGTTGCGCAAGTGAATAGTTTGCAAGTCCGAAGTCACTGGGGTTTAAGGTGTACTCATGCAGTTGCCCTTGGTTGAGTTCAACCACTTGGGTCTCACCATGTAAGGCGATTTCATCGGTGCCGGCACCATGGACGACCATCGCCCGTTTGCATCCTAAGGTTTGCAGGGTCTTTGCCATAGGTAAGCATAAGGCAGGGTCGTACACCCCGAGTAATTGATAATCCGGTGCCGCCGGGTTAGCAAGCGGCCCGAGAATATTAAACAGAGTCCGTGTTTTAAGGGTGGTACGCACCGCCATCGCGTGCTTGACCCCTTGGTGGTAAAGCGGAGCGAACAAAAACGCAAAGCCGGTTTGCTCAAGCATCGCGGCGGCTTGCTCTGGGCTCATATCGATATTGATCCCCAGGCTTTGTAACAAATCAGACGACCCTGAGTTACTCGATACACTGCGGTTACCATGTTTGACCATATTAATTCCACAGGCGGCGGCTACAAGCGCTGCCGTGGTGCTGATATTAATAGTGTTGGCACCATCACCACCGGTGCCACAGGCATCGACCAAGTGTTGCGCCGAGGTGTTAAAGGGCAGGGCATTGGCGCGCATAGCGGCGGCGGCCCCGGCAATCTCGTCGGCGCATTCACCCTTAATTTTCAGCGCGGTAAGCATGGCCGACAGGGTGATATCATCAATATCGCCGCGCATCACGCTATCGAACAGCTGCTGTGACTCTGCAAAGGTTAAGTCCTGCTGCTGATACAGCTTATTCATTACATCCATGAGTTACCCCTGTGCTGTTAAGTATTCAAGGCTTTGCTGCAATAGTTGCGCGCCATGAGGAGTTAGAATCGACTCTGGGTGAAACTGATAGCCAAGCACCTTATCTTGATGCTGACACACAGCCATTGGCATGCCCTGGTACTGCGCGATAATCGCTAATTGATCGCTTACCTTGGTTGCCACTAAGGAATGGTAACGGGCCACCACGAGGTGCTCGCCAAAGCCGCTAAAAGCGGGGTGGGGCATTAGGCTAATGGTGGATGATTTACCATGCACCGTTTGCTGAGCATGGCCAATTTCACCCCCATACGCCTGCGTTAATGCTTGTTGCCCGAGACAAATCCCGAGCATCGGGAAGCGTCCCCGACACAGGTCAATGAGCGCCATTAAACATCCCGCGCTGTCGGGCGCGCCAGGCCCGGGGGAAAGCACGAGCACCACCGGCTGGGTTTCTGCGCACATGCGCTCGAATATGACTTCCGCCGCCACGGTATTGCGATACACCACCAACTCTTGGCGCAACTGTGCAAATTCATCCACCAAGTTATAACTGAAAGAGTCTTCGTTATCTAAGAAGTAAATCTTATAATTCATGCGTTTGTTGCTCCTTGGCTGGTGGCGATAGCGCGCAGTACGGCGCCGGCTTTAGCGCGGGTTTCATCGGCTTCACTTTGCGGGTCTGAGTCATAAACCACCCCAGCGCCGGCTTGCACATGGGCTAGGCCACCTTTGACAAAAGCACTGCGGATAACAATGCAAGAGTCCATGGCTCCATCACCCGTGAGGTAGCCGACGGCACCGCCATAGCTGCCTCGGCGTTTCTTTTCTACCTCACGAATTAAGCGTGCAGCGCTGACCTTGGGGGCGCCAACCAAAGTGCCCATATTCATACAGGCCGAGTAAGCGTGCAGTGCATCTAGGTCTTCTTTTAACTGTCCTACCACCCGCGAAACAAGGTGCATGACATGGGAGTATCTATCGACTTTGAGTAGCTCTTTAACGTGACGCGTGCCGGCCTGGCTGATACGAGCGACGTCGTTACGCGCTAAATCGACGAGCATAATGTGCTCGGCGCGCTCTTTGCCATCATTGCGCAAATCGAGCTCGATGCGCGAATCGAGGTCTAAATTTAAACGTCCATCGGCATGCTTCCCACGCGGGCGCGTGCCCGCTATCGGATACACCTCAACTTGATTGCTCTGGGCACAGTATTTCAAGGCCGATTCAGGAGAAGCGCCGAACAGCGTAAAATCTTGGTCGCGCAAATAGAACATATAGGGGCTGGGGTTTTGTGTTTTCAGCTGTGCATAGGCCGCTAATGGCTGTTGGCAAGGCAGAGTAAAGGTTCGTGAAGGCACCACCTGAAAAATATCACCGTCGATAATATGTTGCTTTAGTTGGCTAACCTGCGCCTTGAAGTCTTCGTCACTGATATCGACACTGGCTTCTACAGGCTGCGCTGTTGCCTGCGGCGCTGGTAGTACCTCCACATCATCACAGAGGGTGTTTAAGCGTTCGACTTTTTGTCCTACCTCAAAGCAATTGGCATGCACTTGCGGGCCATTGAACACGTTACCGATAATTTCAGTGCTCTGTGCTTGGTGATCAACCACCACTAGGGTTTCAGCAAGGTAAAAAACATAGTCTGGGCAGCTGTTATCTTTTGCCTCGACGGCGGGTAGTTGCTCAACATTCGCGACCATGTCGTAGCCCATTACGCCGCCTAAGAAAATGGCAAACGGATTGTCAGAGTTGTTGCTGATGCGATTAATGCACTGACGTAGGGTATCGAAGGCGTTGGCTGCTTTGAGCTTGGCATGCTCGTCTAAATCGCTGGCCGCGGGCGGGTAGCTGATTTGCAAGGTAGTGTTATCGAGTGTGGTGGTGCCGGCATCGATGTGACGCTGCAAATAAGGCAGCAGTTGCGCGCCGTTATTTGATAGCGCGATGACACTGACCTCGCTGCCGTTACACTCTATGCGCAATGCGCTATCAACTAATACGATACTTTTTAAATTGGCTTTGGAGTCTATTTCTGCGGACTCCAGTAACAAACTATTATCGGTATCGAGCTTGGCGAACAGGCTCAGCGCAGAGGGGATATAGTCTCGCCGCTGGCTAATGCTGGTCACCTGACCGGGCTCGGTCGAGATGTGGCTAAAAATCATAAAAAGTCCTCATTCCCAAAATGTATTGCCATCGGTTTTATTGCTGCTAGCAATGATGATGGCCTAAAAACAAAAAACCCGCATACTTCGAAAAGCTGCGGGTTGCAATTATGCTCAGCCGTAACAAGGCCCACCCGCTATCTCGAGTGCCACCACCAAATTACTGTTACGAACTGCGTTAAAATCATGTTACTTACCTTTGTTTAGATACAAAAAAACCCGCTTGCTGCGGGTTTTGTTAATCAGGAAGTACTCACTGCGCACGACTAATTCCACCCGCGATTACGAGTGCCACCACCATGTCATATGTGTGTTATTAGCCTGTGACTGCATGAGCTTGATAATCCTAATTAATTGATGGCTGTTAGTTAAACCTAGCTGAGCATCAGTGTCAACCATTTTATAAATAAAAAGTTATTGCCGCGCTGCGGGGTGAAAAATGATAAGCTAATGGCATTATTGATAGCTGTTAAGAGGGCTGTGTGCTTAAGTACGATTTACATTGCCACAGTAATTTTTCCGACGGGACTTTAAGTGTTGATGAGCTGGTATCGAGAGCCGCCGACAAGGGAGTTGATGTGCTCGCGCTCACCGATCACGATACCATTGCCGGTATCGCTCCAGCGCGCGCCGCGATAGCTGCGCAGGCGCTCGACCTAGAATTAGTCGCCGGAGTCGAAATATCCACGCGCTGGCACAGCTTTGAAATTCATATTGTTGGCTTGCAGGTTGACACCCAGGCTCCGGAACTGACAGCATTGTTGGCTGAACAGCAGCAAAAGCGCAGTGAACGAGCGATAAAAATAGGCGAACGTCTGCAAAAAGCAGGGTTTGAAAACACCTATGAACAAGCCTGTGAGCTGGCCGCTGAGGCGCAAGTAACGCGTGCCCATTTTGCCCGGGTGTTAATGGCGCAAGGCGCAGCGAAGACCTTTCAAGGCATCTTCAAAAAATACCTCAGTCGCGGCAACACCGGGTATGTGCCAAGTACATGGTGTGACATGCACACCGCCATTAAGGCCATCGCCGCAGCAGGCGGGCAGAGTGTGCTCGCGCATCCGGCTCGATACAAAATGTCGAATAAGTGGCTGCGCAAGTTAGTAAACGAATTCGCCACGCTCGGTGGCGATGCAATGGAAGTGGCCCAAACCCAACAAGCGCCCTGTGAAAGGCAGTTTTTAGGGCAGCTTGCGCGCGAGCATGGGCTGCTGTGCTCGCAAGGTTCTGATTTCCATTTTCCTTTACCTTACATAGAATTAGGAAAGAACCTATACTTACCTAAAGACTGTGAAGGCGTATGGCAGCGTTGGCAGTAGTCGTTATCACAAAGCAAGGATAAACATGAGTCAATTTTTTCACATTCACCCGCAAAATCCGCAGCCACGGCTGATCCAACAAGCGGTGGATATTGTGCGCAAAGGCGGCGTAATGGTCTATCCCACTGATTCTGGGTATGCCATAGGGTGCCAACTAGGGGAAAAGGCCGCGCAAGAGCGGATCACCCGAATTCGGGGTATCGAAAAGCACCATAATTTTACTTTGATGTGTCGCGATTTATCAGAGCTTGCGACCTATGCACGCGTTGATAACCAGATGTTTCGGTTGATCAAGAATAACACGCCAGGCCCTTATACCTTTATTTTCAAAGGCACTAAGGAAGTACCACGACGAGTATTAAATGATAAAAAGAAAACCATTGGTATTCGCGTCACCGATCATCCGATTAGTAAGGCGTTACTTGAAGAGCTTGGCGCACCCTTAATGTCGTGTTCATTGATTTTGCCTGGCGCTGAATTCACCGAGTCAGACCCCGATGAAATTCGCGATCGTTTAGAGAAGCACGTCGATGTGATTATCCATGGTGGTTTTTTGAGTGAACAGGCCACTACTGTGGTGGATTTGTCCGATGACGCAGTGGAGATTTTGCGTGTCGGTTGTGGTGATCCCAGTCCCTTTAAATAATGACCCAAGATACTTTGGTAGAGCAGCAAAAGCTGCCGCTGGCGTTTATTCGCGGCGAGGCCGTGGTTGAAAAGCCAGAAGATTTATATATTCCACCGGATGCCCTAGAAGTCGTACTCGAGACTTTTGAAGGGCCTTTGGACTTGCTGCTTTATCTTATCAAAAAGCACAAACTCGATGTCCTTGAGCTGTCTATTTTTAGCATCACCGAGCAATATATGCGCTATGTGGAAATGATGCGTGAGTTTCAATTGGAGCTCGCCGGTGAGTATTTGGTGATGGCGGCGCTGTTGGCGCAGATAAAATCACGTTTACTGTTACCTGTGCATGAAGAACTCGGTGAGGAAGAGGAAGACCCTCGCGCCGAGCTGGTGAGACGGTTGCAAGAATACGAGCAATTTAAAAAGGCGGCGGAGCAGCTGGATGAATTGCCGCGCATGGAGCGCGATATTTTTACCGCTCACGCGTTAGTTGAAGAAGCGGCTATGCCTGAACCTTTATTTCCTGAAGTAGCACTAGAAGAATTAATGCTGGCACTCAGTGATGTCATGGCCCGAGCCAAAACCTTTGAGCATCATCATATCACTCCTGAGCAGCTATCGACCCGGGCACGCATGAGCGCTATTTTAGCGCAATTACAAAACCACTCCGGTTATATTGATTTTGCCTTGCTATTTACCCCACAAGAAGGGCGCGCCGGTGTGGTGGTGACCTTTATAGCCATATTAGAGCTCACCAAAGAAGGGCTTATTCACTGCCAACAAGCTAATAGCGAAAGTGCCATACATGTGCGTTTAAAAGAGCATGCTGCAGCGTGATTTGCATTGCCTTATGGTGTAGCTCTGCCATAATAGCGCCCGCGATGGAGGTCTGAGCATGAGCACGCGACGCATTAGTGACGAGCAGCTTATAGAGTTGCTAGAGGCGGCAATTTTCGTTGCCCCTAAACCGCTGACAAAAAAACAACTCAAAGAAACTGTACTCAGTGATATTAATGTGTCTTCTAAGCGCGTTAATGAAGCTTTAGAGGCCATCAGCGCGCATTATCAAACCCGAGGGATCCGCTTAGTGCACGTTGGCTCAGGCTATCGCTTTCAGGCGTGCAGCAGCTTAAGCCCTTGGCTCAGCAAGCTATTCCAAGAGCGGGCACCGAAATATTCAAGGGCGTTAATGGAAACCCTGTCACTGATAGCCTATCGTCAACCTATAACCCGAGGCGAAATAGAGCAAGTGCGTGGTGTGACAGTTGCTAGCAATATTATGAAAACATTGCAAGAGCGCGGTTGGGTGAAGGTGATTGGCCATAAGGAAGTCCCTGGTCGCCCCGCGTTATATGCGACGACGAATGAATTTTTAGATTATTTTTCGCTATCTGGCTTAGAGCAATTACCGCCGCTCCCTGAGCAGCAGCAAAGCCAGATAGATAAGTTATTACACGATCCTTCTGTGAGAGAACCATCTGAATGAGTGAAAAGTTACAAAAAGTCCTAGCCAGAGCCGGCGTCGGCTCCCGTCGCGAGATGGAAAAGTACATCGAGGCCAACCGCGTGAGTGTTGATGGCAAAGTGGCGCGCTTAGGCGATCGCGTTGAGCCCAACCAAACCATTCGTGTCGATGGCCACATAGTCAAAGTTGAAGAGCCACAAGAGCGAGTGTGTCGGGTATTAATGTACCACAAACCTGAAGGTGAGCTGTGCACCCGTAAAGACCCTGAAGGGCGTCGTACGGTATTTGACAGACTACCGCGAATTGAAGGCGACCGCTGGATTGCCATTGGTCGTTTAGATATTAACACCTCAGGGTTGCTGTTATTTACCAACGATGGAGAGCTCGCCAACAGGGTGATGCACCCGAGCTATGAAATTGAGCGTGAATATTCGGTGCGCGTATTTGGTGATGTAACCAAAGAAGCAGTTCGCAACCTCACCAAAGGCGTGGAGCTCGATGATGGGCCGGCACGTTTTCATAGTGTTAAGCCTATGGGCGGTGAGGGGATCAATAAATGGTTTAACGTTACATTGAGCGAGGGACGCAACCGTGAGGTACGTCGTATGTGGCAATCTCAAGGGGTGGAAGTATCGCGCCTGATCCGCGTACGTTATGGCGAGCTGGAGCTCAATAAGCGCTTACCACAAGGTGGCTGGGAAGAACTTGAACTCAGTAAAGTGAATTACCTGCGTAAGACCGTAAAGTTAAAGCCTGAAACACAAACTAAGTTATCGGTTGACCCTATCAAGCGAAAAGACAAACGCGCTAAAGTGAACCGCATTAGAAAAGCTGTTAAAAAGCACAACCAGCGCGTGCAACAACAAAAGAAACGCCGTTAATTCAGATACAAAAAACGCCGCAATCAACGCGGCGTTTTTTACATCAAGATGTGCTAATTATTTCTTTTTAATTTGCGCATCCAACGACTGACCATTAACGTCACTAGAGTCATCACTCATTAAATAAAGGTAAGTGGGCATCAAGTCTTCAGGCGTTGCTAGCTTGTCTTTGTCTTCTCCTGGGTAAGCACTGGCACGCATACTCGTGCGGGTGGCGCCTGGGTTAATACAATTGATGCGAATATTGGTTTTATCGACTTCTTTTGACCATGTCTGCATCATGCCTTCGGTGGCAAATTTAGAAATAGCATAAGCTCCCCAAAATTCGCGGCCTTCGCGGCCAACGCCCGACGACGTAAACACAACCGATGCATTGTTTGATTTCTTTAATACAGGAAACAACGCTTTGGTCAGCATTGCTTGCGCAGTGACGTTGACCTTCATGATGTTCTCGAAAGTGGATGTACAGAAATGTTCCATTGGGCCTAATGCACCCAGGATACCAGCATTGTTTAATAAGCCATCGAGCTTACCAAATTGCTGATCAATAGTGGCGGCCAGGTCACGGTAATTTTGCTGTGTGGCACCTTTTAAATCCAATGGAACAATCGCTGGTTGTGGGCCACCTGCAGCGACGATTTCATCGTAAACTGCTTCGAGCTTTTTAGTTGTTTTACCTAATAAAATTACTGTAGCACCGTATTTGGCATAGGTTAACGCGGCAACCCGGCCGATGCCGTCGCCAGCCCCAGTAATTAATATGACTTTTTCATCTAATGCATTTGCACTTGCTTGGTAGTTTTGCATAAGCTGCACCTAGAGCATGATCTTTTTAAGAATTTTACCATACTCAAATAACAAGTAATCGATTTAATTACAAAATTAAGTGGCGAAAGGCATAGGTTTACGTTAAGTTAAACTGGTCTAATGTGTCATTAACATTTTGCTATCTTTAATACACACATAATAAGCAGATAACAATAAAAAAGGTTTGGAGCCAACAACATGAAAAAATTGCTACTTCCTCTCGCTGTAGCGTCTGCGCTCGCTGGCTGTGGTGGCGGAGAAACGCTCGAAGACGTTAAGAATGAAACACCTACGGTTGTTCCGCAATCCACAGTGGTGTTTGACCCCGGTGCCGGGGAAATCTCCGTACCCAATGATCTGCTTTTAAGCGGCACCACCGATGGCACCTTGAATATTCCTGGTGAAGGCGATGATTACACTAACCCTCAACTGGCGCTCGGTGCGTTAGATGGGTGGTCGACGCAAATGCCATATGCCATTGATTTCGATTTTTCCCCTGGTGTAAGCCTTGATGCAACATCGGCTGCAACACCGGGTAATGTGCGTATTTTTGAAGTTGTGATGGGCGCCGACCAAAG
Source organism: Pseudoalteromonas sp. SW0106-04 (assembly GCF_001293805.1). Classification (NCBI taxonomy): domain Bacteria; kingdom Pseudomonadati; phylum Pseudomonadota; class Gammaproteobacteria; order Alteromonadales; family Pseudoalteromonadaceae; genus Pseudoalteromonas; species Pseudoalteromonas sp. SW0106-04. The sequence goes on from NZ_BCAI01000005.1 coordinate 24,722, forward strand.
CTCACAAACCTGCGCTCAAGTACCGGCAGGCATTGCCTGTGAATATGTTAAAGAACTTAACTTTGGCGTTGACTTTATCACCCAAGCCAGTGGCAATTCCGTGGCTGTGGTGCCACTTAAGCCATTTACTCAAGGGCGCTCGTACATTACGGTATTGACCAACGGCTTGACCGATTCAGCCGGTAACGCCATTGCCCCGTCATCGACCTATGCTAGTGTTAGCAGTGAAGACCCACTTGTTACTGAGCAGCAACTGAGTTTGCAAGCGGTGATCAACAGTTATGAAGACGTTATTGTTGGCGGCAGTGACCTAAGCAAAGACGACATTATTTACTCAGCGGCGATGACCATGCAAAGTGCAGGTGAAGTGCTCGGCACGATTAAAAGCTTGCTTGCCGCGTCGCTCACTCAAGATAGCTTACCCAAGCCTGAGATGATGATCCCGCAACAGCCTGCGCTCACAGTAGGGCAGATTTTTGCGGCTCAAGGCATGCAAGACATTAATCCTGCATTTAACGCAGTGAGCTATGAAAAAGGCAGCATTGTTCTTCCTTACTACTTAAAAAGCCCACAAGGCAAAGAGCTCAGTGATTTAAACAACACCTACTGGCAAGCAAACTGCGACAGCGCTGTAACCGTGCTTGGTTATAAAGAGCAGGCTGGTGAAGCATTCCCTGAGCAACCAGTGAGTGAAAATGATGCAATATGTGCCGCTCTCAGCGGCGGTCAATTGCGTGATTTGAGCTTGGATGACAAACGTCACCTAACGAAATACAACACCATTCCGAAAGTGCAGAGCTATCGAAATATACCTGTACAGGTTACAAAACCGGCAGATTTAATGACCTTAAACGCTATCCGCAGTCAGCTTGGGCTTGATGCCATGAGCATGCCTGCTGCTGGCTGGCCAGTTGTTATCATGCAACATGGGATTACCAGTCGCAAAGAGGATATGCTGGCGTTGACTGCGGCGCTAAGTATTCAAGGCTTTGCCACCGTTGCTATCGACCACCCGGCTCACGGTGAGCGTGGAATCGATGTCGACAACGATGGCACTGACGATTTTAATGCGACCACAGGCTCTGTGCTTGCGTATATGAATTTGAATTCATTGCTGGTCGCGCGTGATAACTTACGCCAATCAGCTGCGGATTTACTTGGTTTGCGCCTAGGTCTTAATTTTGTCAACGACCCTATGCTCAACACGATGGATGTGGGCTTCGTCGGTCACTCCTTAGGTGCGGTTGTGGCCCCGGCTTTCTTATCTATGACGAATGCAGAGCTTGACCCTCAGGTTGATCCATTGTTTAAAGTGAACACTGTGGCACTTGGCAGTGGTGGTGGCGGCATCGCCAATTTCTTACTTGCATCAGATTCATTTGGGCCATTTATCCAAGGTTCAGTATTAGCTGGTGCAGGAACCGATGAGTCAGCAGCGTTTGGCGCATTCCTACAAGAAGGCGCAGTCTCTAGCTGTGCACAATTTATTGATAACCAAGAGGCGTACGTTGGCTGTGGTTATCAAGCGTTTTTAGCGCAGTTAACAGCTCAAGGTGACACTGCGAGCTTGGCTAATATTCAAGGGTTGTTAACGCAGTTTACCTACGCTGCACAAACATTGCTGGATGCCGGTGACCCAACCAACTACGCAATGCGTGTAAACGCACAGCAAACCCCAGTTTATACCAGCGTGGTTGTGGGTGATGGCATGGAAAACAAGCCGGATACGGTGATCCCGCCTATGGTTGAGAGCAACCCCATTGCCGGAACTATTCCACTTGCAATGATGATGGGCGCTGACAATGCAGCACAAACGCAGTTAGCAGATAGCCCACAAAGCTACCTAGTACGCTTTAGTAAAGGCCACCATGGTACACTTTTGACGCCAGCTGCGAACCCGCAAGCAGGAGCAAGTGCAGCAGATAGCGCTGCAGCGAATGCTGAAATGCAACAGCAAGTAGCGACCTATCTGAAATCGAAAGGTACGATATTGCCTATCACTAATGAAGATGTGATAGCCCAGTAAGCACACGGGTTTCGACTATCAGCCGCGCAATTGCGCGGCTTTTTTGTGGCTAATGGCTGTGCTACATTGCCGTGCATCAACAATGAAAGAGGGACTCTAGGTGGAGTATATTTATGAATACGGGTTATTTTTTGCAAAAACCCTGACTTTTTTAGTGGCAATCGTCATTATCATCGCAATGATTGCAGGAGCGGCAAATAAACCTAAAAGTAAAGAAGGATCACTTCAGGTTGACGATCTCTCAGCAAAGTTAAAACAGTTGAAAGATGATTTTTTAGCAAACACCCTGGATAAAAAAGCCTTAAAAGCGCTCAAGAAAGAACAGAAAAAGGCAGCTAAAAGTGACAGCAGCGACACACAGCAAGGGCGCCTATACGTTATTGACTTTGTTGGCTCCATGGATGCTCATGAAGTTGAGAGCTTACGTGAGGAAGTCACGGCGATTTTAACATTGGCCGATAAGCAAAAAGATAAGGTATTAGTGCGCTTGGAAAGCGGCGGAGGCGTTGTCCATGGGTATGGCTTAGCAGCGTCGCAACTGGCCCGTTTGAAAGCGGCACAGATACCACTGACCATCGCCATTGATAAGGTCGCCGCCAGTGGTGGATATATGATGGCATGTGTTGCCGATGAAATCATTGCTGCGCCTTTTGCTATTGTCGGCTCTATTGGCGTGGTTGCGCAAATACCAAACTTTAATAAGGTGCTGAAAAAGAACGATATTGATCTAGAGCTCATTACCGCAGGGCAGTATAAGCGGACCCTTACTTTGTTTGGCGAAAACACTGATGAAGGGCGAGAAAAGTTCCGTCAAGAAATTGAACAAACGCACCAATTGTTCAAACACTTTGTCAGCGAGCATCGCCCTGAATTAGACTTAGGCACCGTCGCTACTGGGGAGCACTGGTTTGCGATTGATGCCAAAGAAAAAGGGTTGGTGGATAGAATCACGACCAGTGATGATGAACTACTTGCGTTTAGTAAAGAGCGACAAGCTTACAAAGTGAGCTATAAGAAAAAACAAGGCTTGGCGGATAAAGTCGCGCATAGCTTAAGTCTCGCGGTAGAAAAAGCAGGTTTAAAGATATGGTCTAAGGGTCAGCGCCTGAGACCTTAATTTAGATATAAAAAAACCTCGCCACAACGGCGAGGTTTTTTATACAAGTAAGGTTAGCTTCTTGCTTTGGGCTTATATTCTTCCAGTTCTTTAGCCGACTCGAGATCGTTAAAGACGGTCTCATCAAGCTGTCCTTCAGATTTGGCGACAACACAGGTAACCATACAATCACCGGTCACATTAACCGCTGTACGCGTCATATCTAACAATCTATCGACGCCGATAATAATCGCGATACCTTCGACGGGGAGGCCCACCTGATTCAGTACCATCGCCAGCATAATCAAGCCAACTCCTGGCACTCCAGCGGTTCCAACGGATGCCAATGTGGCGGTAAGAATAACCATTAGGTAATCTGAAATACTTAAATCGACACCAAACACTTGAGCGATAAACACGGTTGCACAGCCTTGCATAATGGCGGTGCCGTCCATATTAATAGTGGCTCCCAGTGGCACAGTGAATGAGGCTACGGAGTTACTAGCACCGAGCTTTTTAGTCGCGGTCTCAAGTGTAATAGGCATGGTTGCACTGGAACTTGAGGTGCTAAACGCAAACAAACAAGTGTGCTTCATTTGCGATAAAAAGGTGACAGGATTTAAGCCAGTCAGCACTTTTAATAGGATAGAGTAGTTAATTAACCCATGGATCAGCAGCGCTGCGACCACCACACCGAAATACTTCATCAGGCTCCAAATAAGCCCCAGCTCAATGGTCGTAAACAGTTTTGCCATCAAACAAAAGACCCCGTAAGGGGCAATGTTCATAAGTAAGGTAACCAGTTTAAGAATGACATTATTGAGGTCCTCAAAAACGGCGCTTAGGCGCTGGCCCGCTTCGCCACTGAGAGCCATTGCAATGCCGAATAGTAGCGCAAAAACAATGACCTGCAACATGTTACCACTGGCCATAGCATCAATAGGGTTGGTGGGGAACATATTGATGATGACCTGAGCCAGCGTCGGCGCTTCTTTCGCATCAAAGGTCGCATCATTTGGCAAGGTGACGCCATCGCCAGGGCTTACTAACAGCGCTAAGGTAATGGCGACGGTGATGGCAATGGCAGTGGTACCCACATACATGGCGATGGACTTACCACCTAAACGACCTAAGGTTTTCGGATCACTGAGGCTACAAGTACCACAAACGAGGGACACAAATACCAGTGGCACCACCAACATTTTTAAGCTGGCAATGAAGATTTGCCCGCCAATATTGAATAAACCGTCAACAAAAAAGCCTTTAACAGGAAAGGCAAACAAGCCTAAATCAAGTAATAATTCGTCTTCACCGGCCAAAATCAACTTGAACAAGAAGCCGACAACAACACCTAGCGCCATACCAATCATAATACGCGTGGTGAGAGACATTGAACCTTTTTCAGACATAGGTATGATTCATCTTCGTTATTGTAATTCGCTATAGCCTATCAGCGAAAATCACTCAATGCAGCGAAAAACGACAACTTTTTTCAAAAAAGGAATGCGTAATTCACTCATCCTGGGTTAATATTAAGTAAATAATTTAAACAATAAAACGTTAGGGAGAAGTCAATGCGTTTTGTGCGATTGCTCAGTGCCTCATTACTGAGTTTACTTCTAGTCGCCTGCGGTGGCGGCGGCAGTTTAGAAGAAGGTGGTGACACGGGGGGAGATGGTAGTTCTTCCGGTAGTTATTCCATTACCGTAACCGTGGTGGACAGTGAAGGCAATGCAATATCTGCCGAAAATCCTATTTCTAATGATAACCCGGCGCAAGCAGTAGCAACGCTCAGCGCAACTTCAGGCTCGGTGTCCGGTAAGGCCATTGAGTTTAGCCTGCAGCAAGTAAGTGGCAATACCCTAGGTGAGCTAAAACCTGCTTCTGCACAAACGAACGCAGATGGTGTCGCACAGGTCACTATTGGCCCAGGTCAAGTGAAAGGCGCGGGTCGTGTAACCGCAACTTACATTCCGGCTGCGGGAGACCAAGTGACAGCGCAAGCGGATTTTACCACCCAAGGTGATGACGTTGTTGTGACCGAGGAAACCGCCGATGTTGACGTGTTACTACTCACTGGTTGTAACGCTGGTTGGGATGATGACCGTGATAACGTCATGCTTGACCCTCGTGACCCGAATACCGGTTGTAATATCGTAAATAGCATTTCTTCTAATGAAGTGGGCGAGATTTACGTTGAAGTAACCAGCATTCAAAGTGGCGACGGCGTGGGCTCGGCAATCGTTAATGCCCAGACCTCAGTGGGCACAGTATTACCATCGTCTGGCACTGCATTAACCGACTCATTTGGCCGCGCACTATTGCGTTTACAGCCAGGCAACCAAGGTGGCGCAGGCACGATTACCGCCGAAGCATTGGGCGTCACTGACACCACTAACTTTGCTGTGGGTGTGGTAGATTTAGAGCTGACAGTTGATAACGGCTTGGCAACGGATAACAACAATAATGTTATTCCACTTAAAGCCGGTGGCAGTACGGTTATCGAAGTGCAGCTTCGCGATGAGGAAGGCAACCTATTCCAAACTCCGACCGATGTGGAATTTAGTTCTACTTGTGCCGCCAGTGGTCAGTCTACTTTGGATGACAAAGTAAAATCGCGTGCCGGTATTGCTACAGCAACCTACCGCGCGAACGGCTGTAACATTGAAGATAACGTCACTGTAACAGTAGAGACTGGTGGTAAAAACTACACCGCAACAACCATTATTCCGGTTGAAGCGTCACCTGTACAATCTATTCAATTTATGGATGTAAGCGAGGCGTTTATCGCTCTTCCTCCAGGTGAAGGCGGTGTACCTACCCAATCTGTGGTGCGCTTTAAACTTCTTGATGAAGATGGCAACCCTGTCGCTCAGGACCGCATCGATTTTCGTTTGACTGACGGCACCGGTGAAGCAACACTGACACAGGTAACAGGTAATACTGATAACAACGGTGTGGTGCAAACCACTGTGACCTCTGGTGTGGTCCCAGGTGCCCTAGTTGTAAAAGCTTGCTATGTGCCAAAAGCCGATGTGGCCGCCTTGCCTGAAGGTGATGATTTGACCTGTTGGGTTGATGAATATGAAGCCTGTCAAGCAGCCGATGCCCCAAGCTCTTGCCCTGAAGGCGAACTTCGACTTATTCCACTAAGTGAGCAAATCAGCTCGGTATCTAGTTTGCTTACTTTAAGCTCAGGCGTGACCGATCAGAACAGCTTTGATTTAAGCGCCGACGTTATTAACTCCAACTCGCTTTATTACAACGGTGTGGTATCTAATCTTACGGTATTTTTTGGTGACCAATTTAACCAGCTAAGTGGCGATGGTGTTGAAGCAACGGTACTTGCTGAGGCAGGCGCTACAGGAGTGATCGATGGCACGCAGTTTAACCCCACCTTTAAATGTCAAACGACTGATGCAGCCTGTACCATTCAATGGCGTAGCCAAGGTGATAGACCATTTGAAGACTATAAATGGGGTAACCGTATAGGCGATATCGACGGCAATCCATCTACTACCGAGGGCATTAATCCAAAAACCGGTGAGCAGAATTGTGACACGTGGTTTACGCAACCCGCACCTTGTATCAATGGTATGGTACGCGCTAAGAATGACCCTAATGGTATTGTCATGGGCGGGCGTGTTACTGTAATGGCGGTAGCCAAAGGCCAAGAAAACTTTGTTGATGAAGAGTCGAGCGGTGGTGTGACCCGTCGTAACGGCCTGTTCGACATTGGTGAATACTATCAAGAGTATGACTTAACCGAAGCCTTTATCGACCATAACGAAAATGGCACCTTCGACAAAGCCAACTGCGATCCAACACCTGGACCGACTGACCCTTGTTCAGAGTTACTCTCGCGAGGCGGTCATAACGAAACTTGGCGTGACCTTGATAACGATGGCATCTTTGATGAAGCGGACGGCAAATACAATGGTCTATTGTGCTCACAAGAGGCTGAAGCGGCCGGTGAATGTACTCGTGAGCTGATTGAAGTGCGTAGCAGTGTAGAGCTAGTGATGTCTGGCGATAAGCCTTTTGTACGCTTTGCGATTGATTCGAACAGCTGTACAACCGATGCGCAGCGCGAATTGGAGTCTACTAACGTTGATGGTAAATGTGATATTAAAGAAGTCAATGTAAGTACGGAAGACGAAGGCGGACTCGCTTTTCAAGATATCCATATTTATTACAGCGATGAGTTTGGTAATCCTTTACCTGCCGGGACTGAAGTAGAAATCACTTCGAGCAATGGTGACTTGGACCTTATCAGTCACACTGCAACCCTAGGCAATACGAACAGTGATAAACCTTCACATTCTATTGTTAAAGTATCTAGAGAAGCACAAGGCAACCAAAAAGATACAGGTGCTTTGGTAATTACCTTTACCATTCCATCAGGATTTGATGGTGGTGATGCCACGGTAGTATCTGCATCAATGACTGTTGTTGATAACCAATAATAGCGCGTCTTGTTAAACAAAATGCCAACCACTCGGTTGGCATTTTTGTTTTTATTCCTATATATTGCCCGGCGTTAGCCTGTGCACCGGTGATTAATCACCATAACGGACAAAATCACAGCAATAGCTGGTCAAAAAATCGCTGATTAGATAAAAGTTTAGCGTCAAAGCTTGTAACAATAGGTGTTTGTAGATATACCTATATTTATTCGTGCCCACGAACAAGGGCAATCATTATAAAAAGAGATAGGTCAACTTAGGCTATTATGGGCAAATCGCTAGTCATTGTAGAGTCTCCTGCAAAAGCAAAAACAATTAATAAATACCTAGGCAAGGACTATGTTGTTAAGTCCAGCGTAGGTCACGTACGCGACCTTCCCACCTCAGGGTCAGGTAAGGCGAAGGCGCCTGCGGCAAAATCTCCCGCCGAAGTGCGCAAAATGGCCCCTGAGGAAAAAGCCGCCTATAAAAAGAAGCGTGACTATCAAAACCTAGTTGCACGCATGGGTATTGACCCAGAAAAAGGTTGGGAGCCTCACTATGAGGTGCTACCCGGCAAAGAAAAAGTTGTTCAAGAATTAAAAAAACTCGCCGAAACGGCAGATGAAATTTATCTTGCAACGGATTTGGATAGAGAAGGGGAAGCCATAGCATGGCACCTTGAAGAGATTATCGGCGGTGATAAGTCGAAGTACAAACGGGTGGTTTTTAACGAAATCACCAAAAATGCCATTCAACAGGCCTTTTCTACCCCAGGCGAGCTGAATACCGATATGGTACAGGCTCAGCAAGCGCGACGCTTCCTAGACCGTGTTGTTGGTTTTATGGTCTCGCCCTTGTTGTGGCAAAAAGTGGCGCGCGGGTTATCTGCTGGGCGCGTGCAGTCCGTTGCTGTTCGTCTTCTTGTTGAACGCGAGCGTGAAATCAAGGCCTTTATCCCGCAAGAGTTTTGGGATATTCATGCCGATGTACAAGCCAAAGCCGATGCGTTACGTCTTCTGGTAACCAAAGAGCAAGGTAAAGCCTTTAAACCGGTTAATAAAGACCAGGCTGACTCTGCTGTGGCGCAGCTGCAATCGGCGCAGTACCAAGTTACCGACGTTGAAGAAAAACCGAGTAAAAGCCGTCCAAGTGCGCCTTTTATCACCTCCACCATGCAACAAGCGGCCAGTACGCGCTTAGGGTATGGCGTTAAAAAGACCATGATGCTAGCGCAGCGTCTTTACGAAGCCGGTTATATTACCTACATGCGTACTGACTCGACTAACTTGTCACAAGACGCTATCGCCATGTGTCGCGGTTATGTGGCCGATAATTTTGGCGACAATTACCTGCCGGAAAAAGCCAATATTTACAGCGCAAAAGGCAATGCACAAGAAGCGCACGAAGCAATCCGGCCGTCAGATGTGAACGTTCTTTCAGGGCATGTTGAGGGTGTTGATGCTGACGCTAAGAAACTGTATGAGCTTATTTGGCGTCAATTTGTTGCCTGCCAGATGGTGCCAGCGCAATACGATTTAACCACAGTGACGGTTACAGCGGGTGAGTTTGAGCTTAAAGCCAAAGGCCGCGTATTGCGCTTTGATGGTTGGACCCGAGTACAACCTGCCGTGCGCAAGAAAAGCGATGAAGAGCAAGCGCTGCCAGCATTGAGTGTCGGTGATGAATTAGGCTTAGATAAGCTGGACCCACAACAGCACTTTACCAAGCCGCCAGCGCGATACAGTGAAGCAAGCCTAGTTAAAGAGCTTGAGAAGCGCGGTATCGGTCGACCCTCAACCTATGCTTCGATCATCGGCACTATTCAGGACAGAGGCTATGTACGGGTGGAAAACCGTCGTTTCTTCGCCGAAAAAATGGGTGAAATCGTCACCGATCGCCTTGTTGAGAACTTTACCGAGCTATTGAACTACGACTTTACCGCCAAAATGGAAGAGCGCCTGGATGATATTGCCGAGGGCGAGCGTCAGTGGACTCAAGTGCTGGATAACTTTTATGCCGACTTCTCGGAAAAGTTAGCCATTGCCAGTGGCGATGAGGCGCAAGGCGGAATGCGTCAAAACCAAATGGTCGAGACTGACATTGATTGTCCTAGCTGTGGCAGAAAAATGGGGATCCGCACAGCATCAACCGGTGTGTTCTTGGGCTGTACCGGGTATAACTTGCCACCTAAAGAGCGCTGCACCACCACCATGAACCTCACGCCAGGTGAGGAAGCGGTCAATGCCGATGAAGTTGAAGATGTTGAAACATCAACATTGATGCAAATGAAGCGTTGCCCTAAATGTGAAACCGCCATGGATTCATATTTAATTGATGAAACCCGCAAATTGCATGTCTGTGGTAATAATCCCGCGTGCAGTGGTTATCTCATTGAACAAGGGCAGTTTAAGCTCAAGGGCTATGATGGTCCGATTATTGAGTGCGATAAGTGTGGCGCCGATATGGAGCTGAAAAACGGTCGCTTCGGTAAGTATTTTGGCTGTACCAATGAAGACTGTAAAAACACCCGTAAACTGCTCAAAAATGGCGAGCCGGCACCACCTAAAGAGGACCCGGTGCACTTGCCAGAGCTTGAATGCGAGAAATCGGATGCCTATTTCGTGCTGCGTGATGGCGCTGCCGGTATATTCTTGGCGGCCTCTACTTTTCCTAAGTCACGGGAGACTCGGGCACCTAAGGTTTCTGAATTAAAGCGTTTTCGCGATCGTATATCACCTAAATTTTACTATTTAGCCGATGCGCCAGAGACTGACTCTGATGGTAACCCAGCGGTAGTACGTTTTAGCCGTAAGACTAAGTCGCAGTATGTAATGACAGAAGTCGATGGTAAAGCGACCGGCTGGAAGGCAACCTACGAAAATGGTAAATGGGTTGAAGAAGAGAAAAAGAAAGCGAAAAAGAAAAAGTAACCCGCAAAAAAGAAAAAGCCGCTCACAATGATTGAGCGGCTTTTTTACTCCCCTAGGCCCATATTAGGCAAGCGGCTATTTGATATTCACTTGTTGTACGTGCTGGTAACCATTGTCACTGAGCTCATCATTGACACAGTCGAGCACATACTGATACTGGCTTTGCGCATCAATGTCATCTTCCGTGGCCCAGTCTAGGCACATCTGCGTGTGCTCCTTGATTATCTCCTCGGGGGCGACTGGTAGGTCATCGCTGGCAAAAGCACTTTGTAAGCCAATAGCAAACAGCGCACTTAAAACAAGGTATTTCATTGCATAGTTCCTCTTTGGAAAGTGCTTTATTTTTAGCGTAATCCCCGGTTTTTAGAAAGTGAGTTATTTTTATCGTCAAGATAACCGACGTTGTCCTTGGGTGAGCAACATGATTGTTGAACAAGCACAAAAAAAGCACCCCGTAGGGTGCTAAAAAATGTCACGTTTTATGACACAAGGGAAGGGGTTAAAGACGAGCAAACCAACAGCCAAATGCAGGTATATGCAGTGTTTGGCCTTGCAATCGCCCAGTGTGATGGCGCAACGAATCTTGATATTGATGACTGGGCGCGTGCGTTACTTCGACACTCACGGGTTGCTCCGATAGGTTAAAATAACAACATATGGACTCATCACCATGGTTGCGGGTAAAAGCAAGAACGGGCTCATGGGTATCAATAAAGTGAATGTCACCTTCAACTAACGCACGATGCTGACGCCGCCAAGCCATAAATTCGCTGTAGGCATTCAACGTGGAGTTAGGGTCCTGTTGTTGCTTAGCCACATTGGCGCTACTATGGGCATCGCTTACTGGCAACCAAGGCTTGCCATCAGTAAAGCCCGCATGCTCGCCTTGTTGCCAAGGCATCGGCGTGCGACAGCCATCACGGCCTTTAAAGTTGGGCCAAAAAGTGATGCCATAGGGGTCTTGCAAATCTTCGAATGCAACATCCGCTTCGCCTAATGCCAGTTCTTCACCTTGATACATGCATACACTACCACGTAGGGAGCCAAGCAGTGCGGTCAACATTTTTACTTGTTCAGGGTTAACTTCGCCGTTTTTTGCCCAACGGCTGGCAACACGCTCCACATCATGATTACTAAACGCCCAGCAAGGCCAGCCCTCGAGCATATTCGCCTCTAAGGTCTCGACCGTTTTACGAATATAGGCGCTGCTGTAATCATCGGTTAGTAGCTCGAAACTATATCCCATATGCAGCTTGTCACCGCCGCTGGTGTATTCGGCCATGGTCGCAAGGGAATCCTCAGACGAAATCTCCCCAAGTGCTACCGTACCCGGGTACTTGTCGAGTAAGGCACGAATATCGCGCATAAAGTCGAGGTTTTCAGGTTGCGTGTTGTTGTAGTAATGGTATTGAAAAGCGTACGGGTTATCTTCGCTAAAACCACGGCCTTGACGCTTTTCTTTTGGCTTTGCCGGGTTATCACGTAATTGAGCGTCATGATAACAAAAGTTAATGGCATCTAAGCGGAAGCCATCAACCCCTTTTTTGAGCCAAAACTCCACGTTATCCAGCACCGCTTGGCGCACTTGCGGGTTATGAAAATTAAGGTCTGGCTGCTCGGTAAGAAAGTTATGCAAATAATACTGTTCGCGACGAGGTTCCCATTGCCATGCCGGGCCGCCGAAAATGGATAGCCAATTGTTAGGCTGCGTGCCATCTTCTTTAGCGTCTGCCCACACGTACCAATCAGCATACTCATTATTGTTTGATTCGCGGCTTTGCAAGAACCAGGGATGCTGATCTGAGGTGTGGCTCAATACCTGATCAATAATGATTTTAATATCGCGCTGATGTGCTTCGGCGATCAGTTCATCGAAGTCTGTAAGGTCGCCAAAAATAGGGTCAATATCACGATAGTCGCTGATGTCATAACCGAAATCCTTCATTGGCGATTTAAAAAACGGTGAGATCCACACCGCATCCACACCCAAGCTTTTTATGTAATCAAGGCGGTTAATAATACCTCGGAGGTCGCCAATTCCATCGCCGTTTGTATCTTGAAAGCTGCGGGGGTAAATCTGATAAATTACCGCACCTTTCCACCAAAGAGGGTTCGCCATGTTTCGCTCCAGAACATCGGTTAATTTTTTTGCTTGGCAAAGAATACGGCAACCTCAGAACGCTTGTAAAAAATCTGCATACGTATGCATGATGTATTCGTATGCAAAAGCGCATTAGGTGGCTTTAGTGTTTGCCTGGCTTTGTCACCAACTTGATACCAAAAGGCTGTTTACCAATGGAAATGGTGCCGTTGAGCTGGCTCGTTCCGTTAATCGGGTCTTGCACTTATTTAAGGCGATTCAGCCTACCAGTGCACTAAAGTAGTGCGAAAATGAATGGTAAGACCAATTACCACGTCACAATATGGACTTTTACTATTATGTTCTCAATGGCCCTAATAGTAAGGGATGTGGGCTTATTTATGGGTTCAGGGGGTTGGCGTAGGCTAAGGCAGCGTATTGTTGGGGGGTGTTAAATTGTAACTGTGCTGTAAAGGCTAGCAAGCTCGCATATTTACTGGATTGTTGCTAATTTTGATGTAACTAAAATGTAAAATATTGCAGCTGCAATTACATTGAATACGTATGCATAAGTTTGTTAATAATTTAAGACGAGCGTTAGTATTTTTTGCGACAACAACACGAGCCAAATTGGTGCAGCGCTAACTATCACCAATTGGTCCTAATAAAATGGTTAATCGGGATAAAACACTATGTCTATGTTCAAACCAAGTATGCTAACGCTTGCACTGTTGAGTGCCGGTTTAGGTAGCCAAGTCGCGTATGCTCAAGGCAACGAAGCGCAGGCGCAAGCCGATGAGCAGCAAGATGTTGAAGTGATTGAAGTACGTGGCTTTCGCCGCAGCGTCGTCGAGTCAATCAATACCAAGCGTTTTGCAACAGAAGTGGTAGAGTCAGTGTCTGCGGAAGACATTGGTAAATTACCAGATTCGTCTATTGCTGAATCTATTGCTCGCTTACCTGGTTTGACTGCACAGCGCTTAGACGGTCGCGCATCACGTGTCAGCGTACGTGGTTTTAGCGAAAACGAGAGCGCCACCACCTTTAATGGTCGTGAACAAGTCTCTATCAGCGACAACCGTGGCGTAGAATTCGACCTTTACCCGTCAGAAATTATGAGCGGTGTAACGGTCTATAAAACACCGAGTGCGTCACTTGATGCTGAAGGCATTGCCGGTGTTATCGATATGCAAACAGTCCGCCCGCTAAGCAAGGGCGAGCAGGTCATTCAGTTTAACGGCCAGCTTGAGCAAACGAGTTTCGATAAACTAAATCCAGACGGCGATGACAAAGGCTTCCGTGGTACGGTCTCTTACATTGACCAGTTCGCTGACGATACCTTTGGCGTTGCTTTTGCTTATACAACGATGAGTTCACCCAACCAAGAGAAGCGTTGGAACTCATGGGGCTACCCTGAATTTACCACAGACTCAGGGGATACTTATTCAATCTTGGGTGGGGCGAAACCTTTTGTGCGCTCATCAACGCTCGAGCGTGACTCGGCGATGTTAGTGCTTGAATACGCGCCTACCAGCGACTTGAGCATGACCTTTGATGCGCTTTATGTTGATTTTACTGACGAAAAAATCCTTCGTGGTATTGAAGTCCCCTTTGCTTGGGGTCAAGGCTCAATCTCTCCTGAGAGCGCAACGGTTGACTCCGACAGCGGCTTTATCACCAGCGCCTTAACAGAAGGTCAACGCGTTGTCGTTCGTAACGACTTTGAAGAGCGTAAAGCGGATCTGAGTCAGTTTGGCTTTAATGTAGAATACCTCCTTAGCAACGACTGGGAGTTGGAATTTGACGCCAGTCGCTCCGAAGTAGAGCGTCAAGTATGGAGTATCGAAAGCTACTCAGGTACAGGTCGTGGTGACAATAACGGTATTTCCGATAATATCGGTTATGCCTTTGATGATGGCAACACCGGCGCCCAGTTCTCGCACCAGCTTGATTACAGCGACTTCAACCTTATTCAATTAGGTGGGCCTTTATCTTGGGGTTCTAGTGCGGCATTAAATAATCAATATGGCTTAACCGGCACGCCATATGAGAATACCGCGCAAGATGGCTTTATTAATGCCCCAGAAGTGGAAGACGAATTAACTACGTTGAAATTGGCCGCTAGCAAGGCAATGGATAACGCCTACATCAGCGGTGTGGAATTTGGCGTGTCTTATCGTGACCGTGAGAAAACCAAGGTCTCTGAAGGCTACTTTATGACTTTGGCTGATTTCTCTTACCCAGAGAACGTCGGCATGCTCGAAGTGCCTGAGCAGTATCGTCTAGGTAGTGCCGATTTAAGCTTTATTGGCATGGGCCCAATGGTCGCTTACGATACCCGTGCACTCGTGGATGACGGTTACTATAATCTGCTGCGTGAAAGCCTAACCGACTCTAAGCACTTAACACGTTCATGGACAGTGCAAGAAGAAGTCACCGCCGCTTTTGTACAAGCCAATATTAATGCAGAGCTAGGTGATATCCCAGTAACGGGTAATGTCGGTGTGCGTTATGTGTATACCAAACAGTCGTCACAGGGTAATGCCTTTAATGTCGTTGATGGCCTCGTTGTGGCCGAACCCACCGATATTAGCCACGACTACAGCAATGTGCTGCCGAGCCTAAACCTTAACTTTGCTCTAGATGAGCAGCAAACGCTGCGTTTTGGTGCGGCGAAAACCATCTCTCGTGCGCGCTTAGATGAAATGAATGCCTCAATCAGCGCCTCGTACAATGCCCAGCAGCCAGATGAAAACGGCAATTATTGGTCGGTATCCGGCGGCAACCCGGAGCTTGAACCTAAAGAGGCGACGGGCTTCGACTTAAGCTATGAGAACTACTTTAGTGAAGAAGGTTATTTCTCGGCAGCGGTGTTCTATAAAGACCTGAACCAATGGATTTTTGACGGTAACTATGAGATTGATATGAGCGGCGTGGCGGACCCGGCTACTGGTGAAATTCCACCAAACAGCACCGGCACCGGCTCAGGTAAAATCAATGGCGGTGGCGGTGACCTATGGGGTTACGAGCTTTCCGTGGCATTACCGTTTAACTTATTCGCCGATGAGCTAGAAGGTTTTGGCCTACTGGCTAGCCATACCGGTGTTGAGCAAGATATGGAAGACCCCAATGGCAACGACTATGAATTGCCAGGTTTGTCTGACAGCATTCAAAGCTTAACCTTGTACTATGAGCGCTATGGCTTCACCGCACGTACGAGCATGCGTAAGCGTAGTGACTTTAAAGGCGATATCTACGGTGTGGGTTTCTCAACTGACCAAGTCGATATCCAAGGTGAAACCATCTGGGATGCACAGCTTGGGTATGACTTTGCTGATTCCGGTATTCAAGGCCTAGAGAGTCTAGAGATTACTTTCCAAGTGCAAAACATCACCGAAGAGCCGTTTATCTCGCTACAAGGTGACAATGCCCTGCAAGTACGTGACTACCAAGATTATGGTCGTACCTACTTGCTCGGTTTCAAGTATGAGCTATAACTCTTAACTGTCGTAACTTGTTTAAAAAGCCCTTGAATTTTCAAGGGCTTTTTTGAAGTTAACAGCTAATAGCGGGGCACACAGAGATGGCAAATATTAATCGGGTGGTGATCTTAGGGGGCGGTACAGCAGGGTGGTTAAGTGCTGCGTTGCTGGCAAAAATGCTGGGTAAACAGCTGAGTATCACCCTAGTGGAGTCCACGGATATTGGCACTGTCGGTGTCGGCGAAGCGACCATACCGCCGATTGTCGCCTTTAACAACGCCTTGGGGATTGATGAAAAAACGCTGATACAGCGCACCGGGGCGACCATCAAATTGGGGATCCAGTTTGAAAACTGGGGCCGTCAGGGCGACAGCTACATGCATGCGTTTGGTCATTTAGGTAAAGCGCTGCCCTTTTGTGATTTTCATCATCTTTTTCACCATGCAAAAGAGCAAGGTCTTGGCCATTCGTTGTGGGATTACTCACTTAATTTCCAAGCGGAAAAAGCAGGGCGCTTTGCACCACTGCGGCATTTACCCAATACCCAGTTAGCCGGTACTGAGCATGCGTATCATTTTGACGCCAGCTTGTATGCGCAACTGTTGCGCGAGCGCGCCGAACACTTTGGCGTTCAGCGTATAGACGCTAAGGTTGATAAGGTTGAGCAAAGTGATAACGGTGATGTGCAGGCGTTGATGTTGCAATCAGGCGAGCGCGTAGAAGGAGACTTATTCATTGATTGCAGCGGTCAACGAGCACTGTTGATAGCGCAAACCTTAGGGGTCGGTTTTGAGGATTGGTCACACTGGTTACCGTGCGACCGCGCCATCGCTGTGCAATCGCATCACGGCGACGATAAAGGCCTGCTACCTTATACCCGCTCCATCGCTCATGATAGCGGTTGGCAGTGGCAAATCCCGTTGCAGCATCGCGTTGGTAATGGCTTAGTTTACTGCTCTCGCTATCTCGATGACGACCAAGCCAAGGCGCAGTTACTGGCAAACCTTCCCGGTGAGGCATTGCACGAGCCCCGGGTGATCCCATTTCGCACTGGTGCTAGGCGCCAGCAATGGCACAAAAATGTGGTCGCCATCGGTTTAAGCAGTGGCTTCCTTGAGCCCCTTGAGTCCACCAGTATCCATTTGATTCAAACTGCGGTGATCCGCTTATTGAAACATTTTCCACACCAAGGCATTGCTCCCGACTCGGTGCGTGCATTTAACCGCTTATTTAGCACCGAAATGGCGCAAATTCGCGACTTTATTATTCTCCATTATGCACTCAATCAGCGCCAAGATAGTCGTTTTTGGCGTTATTGCGCCGATATGGAACTGCCGCCATCTCTTGGCGAGCGTATCGCCCAGTTCCAACAAAGCGGGCAGGTGCATCGTTATCAAGATGAACTCTTTGCCGAAGTGGCCTGGCAGCAGGTATTGATCGGTCAAAACTGTTGGCCCCAACAGCACCACCTGCTGGCTGAGCAATTATCAAATGAGCAACTTGATGAATTACTGCAAAGTTTGCGCACACTGATTAATCAGGCAGTGCAAAATATGCCGAGCCACCAACAATTTATTCAAAGGAATCTAAGCTAATGCGTGTATTTATGGTGTTATTAGCCTTATTGGCATTACCTTGTCAGGGCCTCGAAGTGGCGCCAAAACATTGGTGGGTAGGAATGCAAAACCCCGATGTGCAATTGCTGCTGCATGCACCAAATACTGCCCAGCGGCAGTGGCAGTTACGCCCATACGACGGCGTTACACTAACGCGTCAGCATCATCTTGACTCCGACAACTATCAGTTTCTCAGTGTGCATATCGGTGTCCAGGCGCGTCCAGGTACACTGCAGTTTGTCGCCGACGATGGCGCGCAATTTGACTATCAACTCAAGGCGCGGGCGCACGATTCAAAGCAGCGTCAAGGGTTTAGCAGTGATGATGTGATCTACCTTATCAACCCCGATCGCTTTGCTAATGGCGACGTGCATAACGATAATCACCCCAGCATGATAGAAAAAGCCGACCGTCAGGCGCGCGACGGCCGCCGTGGCGGTGATTTACAAGGGATAACCGAGCGTCTCGATTACCTAAAACGCATGGGCTTTACGCAATTATGGCTCACTCCAGCACGAGAGAATAATATGGCCTCAGGGTCATACCATGGGTATGCGATGACCAACCTGTATGCCATCGACCCACGCATGGGCGGCAACGAGGCCTATTTTGATATGGTGGCACAAGCTGCCGAGCGGGGGATCGGGGTGATCATGGATATGGTGCCCAATCACATTGGCGCCAATCATCCATGGGTGGCCGATAAACCGAGCCGAGATTGGATAAACAACGGCGGTGAGTTTTTGGCTAATAATCATCGCCGACAAACGGTGATGGACCCTCACAGCAGCGAATACGATCGCACCCGCTTTAACGATGCGTGGTTTGTACCAGCAATGCCCGACCTGAATCAGCGTGTAGACGAGCTGAGCACTTATTTGATTCAGCACAGTATATGGTGGATTGAGCAGGCCGGGCTTAGCGGTATTCGCGTCGATACCAATTCTTATTCCGATAAAGCCTTTATGGCCCGTTGGAGTCAGGCCATTATGGCCGAGTATCCCAACTTCAGTATTGTTGGTGAAGAGTGGACCACCAATCCAGGAATTATTGCTTATTGGCAGCGCGGCAAACACAACCAAGACGGTTTTAGCACCGCCATCAATTCAATGATGGACTTCCCGTTGCAGGCGGCTCTAGTCAAGGCCCTCAATGAAGAGCCTGGTTGGCACACCGGCTGGGTGCGGGTGTATCAAAGTCTCGGTAATGACTTTATGTATGCCAACGCCGATGACTTGCTGGTATTTGCCGATAACCATGACATGAGCCGCATATACACCCAGCTTGGGCAAAGCCTTAACAAAACCAAGTTGGCAATGACACTGATGCTCACTATTCGTGGCATTCCCCAAGTCTATTATGGTACGGAGGTGTTACTTGATAACACCCCTTCGGATGCCCATGGTGATATCCGCATTGAGTTCCCCGGCGGTTTTAGTGGTCATCAAGCCGATGCCAT
Organism: Pseudoalteromonas sp. SW0106-04; assembly: GCF_001293805.1. Taxonomy (NCBI): domain Bacteria; kingdom Pseudomonadati; phylum Pseudomonadota; class Gammaproteobacteria; order Alteromonadales; family Pseudoalteromonadaceae; genus Pseudoalteromonas; species Pseudoalteromonas sp. SW0106-04. The sequence goes on from NZ_BCAI01000005.1 coordinate 43,859, forward strand.
CACTGGGCAAGGCTTGAGCGCAGAGCAAACACAGATGCAAGACTATCTGCGCACCTTATTGCAACTGCGCAAACAATATAGCGCGCTGCGTCAAGGTCGGATGGTGCACTTTGCTCCTAAGGACAATGTCTACCTGTATGCCCGTATTGATAGTGAGCAGCGCATTGTGGTGATATTGAACAAAGGCGGCAAACAGCACCTAGAACTGGCGCCTTTTGCCGAGATTTTACAAGGCGCAAAGCAGGCTAAAAATCTGCTGAGTGGTGAGATGTTACAGTTAAATCAAACGCTGGCAATCAGCGCTGAACAAGCCATGATTTTAGCACTGCAATAGAGTGAATACGTATGCACGGCATATCAAAGGGGCCGTGGAGAACGTAGTATTTTTGTCATAAAAGAAATAACAAAGTGTACCCATGAAAGACAACAAGTTAACAACCACGCTACTGGCTGGGTCATTGGCTGTAGCCCTGCTAGGCTGCTCTGAAAACACCAGTTCCTCGCACAGCAAAGACGCTGAAAAAGAGCTGCAGCAAGATGCCGAGCAAGTACAAAAGCCGGTGGTCTACCAGGTGTTTACGCGCTTATTTGGTAACACCCAGCAAACTAATAAACCGTGGGGCACGCTCAGCGAAAATGGCGTAGGCAAATTTGCCGATTTTGATGATAAAGCCCTCGCGGGGATTAAAGAGTTGGGAGTGACTCATATTTGGTATACCGGGGTGTTACATCACGCCACGGTCACCGACTACAGTGACTTCGGTCTGCCAGGTGATGACCCTGATGTGGTTAAGGGGCGGGCGGGCTCACCCTATGCCATTAAAGATTATTATAACGTTAACCCCGACCTAGCCGTGAAACCAAGCGATCGCTTACAAGAGTTCGAGGCCTTGATTGCCCGTACTCATGAGCAGGGCATGAAAGTGCTTATCGACATTGTGCCTAATCATGTCGCGCGTGATTATCACTCGGTATCTAAGCCCGAGGGAGTAGCGGATTTCGGCGCCAATGACGATACCAGCGTCAGCTATCGCCGCGATAACAACTTTTATTATGTGGTCGGTGAGTCATTTAAAGTACCGCAGTCGCCACAGTATCAAGTACTCGGGGGGATGAGCCACCCCAAGGCCGATGGTCATTTTGCGGAAACCCCAGCGAAATGGACCGGCAATGGCGCACGAAAGGCGCAGCCTGATATCAATGATTGGTACGAGACGGTAAAGATCAATTATGGTGTCAAACCCGATGGCAGCTATGACTTCCCACGTTTGCCAAAGGACTATGCGAACAAAGATTACCGTGCTCATTACCAGTTTTGGCAAGATAAATCCCTACCGGATAGCTGGTATAAATTCCGCGATATCACTCAGTACTGGCTGGCCAAAGGCGTAGATGGCTTTCGCTATGATATGGCAGAAATGGTGCCGGTAGAGTTTTGGAGCTTCCTAAACTCCGCTATTAAAATGACCAACCCCGATGCCTTCTTACTTGCCGAAGTGTATAACCCAAGCCTATATCGCCCTTATATTCACCAAGGGAAAATGGATTACCTGTACGACAAGGTCGGGTTCTATGACACCTTAAAGGCCATTATTCAGGGCCAACAGGGTGCGGATACTCTGCTTGCTAAGCACCACGAGGTGGCGGATATTGAGCAGCACATGTTGCACTTTTTAGAAAACCACGACGAGCAGCGTATCGCCAGCAGTGATTTCGCCGGCGACATGAACTGGGGCAAGCCCGCGATGACGGTATCGACCTTAATCGGACGCTCGCCAAGCATGCTCTATTTTGGCCAAACGGTGGGCGAGGATGGCTCCGAAGAGCCCGGGTTTGGCGACCCAACGCGCACCAGTATTTTTGACTACATTGGGGTGCCTGCTCATCAACAGTGGATGAATAATGGCGCCTTTGACGGTGCACTGCTGAGCCCAGAGCAGCGCCAATTACGGCAGTTTTATGTCCAACTTATGGCCCTTAATTCGTTGCCTGCCATTGTCGGCGGTGAGCTGCAGAGCGTTGCCAACTCACAACCAAAGCAGGTGGTTAGCTTTGTGCGCCAACTCGCGCAGCAGCGCATTCTCGTGGTGGCTAACTTCGCGCAGCAGCAACAGTCTGTGCGTATTGATATCGCCAGTGGCGAGGGGGAAACCTTACTAGGCACAGAGCCACAATTCGATGCCCAAGGCATCAGCTTAACATTGCCATATCAGGGTGTCAGTGTGGTGCAATTAGGAAGTAAACAATAATGCAAAATGAAAGACCCAGCTTAAGCTTTTGGCAAATATGGAACATGTGCCTCGGATTCATGGGGATCCAGTTTGGCTTTGCGTTGCAAAACGCCAATGTCAGCCGCATTTTCCAAACGCTCGGAGCAAAAATCGATGACATCCCCATTTTATGGGTGGCGGCGCCGCTTACCGGACTTATCGTGCAACCCATTATTGGCTATATGAGTGACAAAACCTGGGGGCGCTTAGGACGTCGCCGTCCGTATTTCTTTTACGGTGCGATCGTCACCACGGCGGCCTTAGTGGTAATGCCTAACTCACCAACACTGTGGGTTGCGGCGGGCATGTTATGGATTATGGATGCGTCAATTAACGTCACCATGGAACCCTTTCGCGCATTAGTCGGTGATAACTTGCCGAACAAGCAACGTGCGCTCGGCTACTCTCTACAGAGCTTTTTCATTGGCGTGGGTGCGGTGGTCGCTTCCAGTTTACCGTGGATCTTGAGCAATTGGTTTGATGTCAGTAATACTGCGGCTGCCGGAGTAATTCCCCCTTCAGTGCAGTATGCCTTTTACGTCGGCGGTGCGTTTTTGTTGGGATGTGTTATGTGGACGGTGTTTACCACCAAGGAATACAGCCCAGAGCAGCTCGCGGCGTTTAATGATGACGCACAGGCCAATACCACTATCGATACCACGCAGATCATTAACTTTGCTCGCACTTTAGTGGTCAGCGGCCTATCAGGGGCGGCGATTATCGCTGCCGTTGGGGTGATGGACTTAGAGAAAGAGTTGTACTTGCTCGGGGGCTTACTGCTGGCCTTTGCCATGTTACAAGGCATCGCCGCTTGGCAACAGCGTCAAGGCTACACAGGCAACGGCTTCTTCACGGTGGTACACGATGTTTTCACTATGCCCAAGGCCATGCGTCAACTTGCCTGGGTACAGTTTTTCAGTTGGTTTTCGCTCTTTGCGATGTGGATTTATACCACGGCTGCGGTGACCAGCCACCACTATGGCAGTGTTGATGTCACTTCTAAAGCTTACAATGATGGTGCTGACTGGGTTGGCGTGCTGTTTGCCGCTTATAACGGCTTTGCTGCGCTGGCCGCATTGGTGATCCCGGTAATGGTGAAGCGCGTCGGTATTCGCATCGCCCATGCCCTTAACCTGCTCTTAGGCGCACTGTCGTTGGCCAGCTTTTTGGTTATCAGAGACCCAGCCTGGCTGATGCTGCCCATGGTGGGAATTGGCTTTGCGTGGGCGTCTATTCTTTCGTTGCCCTATGCCATGCTCTCGAGCGCACTACCGAGCTCGAAAATGGGCGTGTACATGGGTATTTTCAATTTCTTTATCGTTATTCCGCAGTTGCTTGCAGCCAGTATTCTAGGGCTTATTTTAAAGCATGGCTTTGCCAATCAACCTATTTACGCGCTCATCATTGGTGGCGTGTCTTTTGTGTTGGCAGCGCTTGCACTTACGCGGGTGAAACTTAATCATTAATCTAAGGGTGATACAGTGAAAGTATTAAACGCAATTGCCAGTGCCATGGTACTGGCAACACTGGCGGGATGTAACAGTGCCGCCCCCACAGCGAACAGCGATAGTGCGCCAGGAGCCCCAGGCGATAAACCGTTTTGGGCATATTCGGGGAAAACCGGTATTGGTACCTCTTATGAGGCCTATCAACAAGGTCGTTACGATGATAACAGTGCCACAGGCACGGTATCAAAAGTGTGGTTCTCCTTGGCAAAAGGGATGATCACCGAAACCATGTTTGGGTTGATTCACCAAGCGCAAATTCGTGACATGCAATTTATTGTCAGTGGTGCGGACTTCGTTGTCGCTGAAAGCGATGGTCTTAGCAATAGTGTGGAATACCTTGATGTCGACCCCCAAGGGCGACCGACATCATTGGCATACCGGGTAACCAGTGAGGATAGCCAAGGGCGTTTTCGCATTATTAAAGATATCTTTACCGACCCGGATGCGCAGTCACTGATGGTGCGCGTGCGTTTTCAGGCCAATGAGCCGGGGCTGCGAGCACATGTGCAGGTGAACCCTTATGTGAACAATGATGGCGTTGATGACCGGGCCAAAGTTGCTGGCGATGCCCTTATTGCCTATTCCGGTGCCCATTATCTAAGCTTGCAAAGCGCCAAAGGTCTTAATGACGGCTCCGTTGGTTTTGTTGGTCAATCGGATCGCTACTCGCAGCTAAAAGCGCGCGGCGAATTTACGCGTTATCAGAGCACGGGCGAGCAAGCGGGGAATGTCGCCATGAGTGCCACACTCGGCGAGATAAGTGAAAACAGCCAGTTTGATCTGGTGTTAAGTTATGGCAGCAGTGAGCAAGAGGCGCTTGCCCAGGGTCAGAAGACGCTGAAGCGCGGCTATGACACGGTGCTTTCGCACTATAATGGCGATGGCGATGCCATCGGCTGGCAGGATTATTTGCAGAGCTTGCAGCTCGAGCGTCTCTATGATGCCAGCACCGATGGCGGCAAATTACTCAATACCAGCGCCTTAGTGCTAAAAGCGCAAGAAGACAAAACCCATGCTGGGGCATTGATTGCCTCTTTATCAAACCCATGGGGTGATACCGTGGCCGCAGAGCAAGGGCATACTGGCTATAAGGCGGTATGGGTACGCGACTTTTACCAAGTTGCTATGGCTTTTCTAGCTATGGGGGATACGCAAACGGCAAAAGCGGCGTTTAACTATTTACCTAAGGTCCAGGTACGAGAGGACACCCCAGGCAACCAAGGGGATACCGGCTGGTTTTTACAAAAGACCCATGTTGATGGTGAATTAGAGTGGGTGGGGGTGCAGCTGGATCAAACCGCAATGCCCATCATGCTCGCCTGGAAACTATACAAAGGCGGGGTGCTGTCGAAAAACGAACTCGCTCAGTGGTATCGCACCATGCTGCAGCCGGCTGCAGACTTTTTGGTCGATGGGGGATTGGCAAAAATCCTGTGGAATGACACCCAGATCACCCCGCCTTATACGCAGCAGGAGCGTTGGGAAGAGCAAGCAGGCTACTCGCCTTCTACTACCGCCGCCGTAGTGGCTGGATTGGTCAGTGCCGGGGAAATTGCCAAGCTAAGCGGTGATACCGACAATGCCCAGCGTTATTTGGCAACAGCGAAGCAGTATGAGCAAGACATTGAAGCCTTGATGTTTACTAGTAAAGGTACATTAACGGGTGAAGCCAGCGATGGCCGCTATTTTGTGCGTATCGCTCAGGATGAAAATACCAATGGTGATACCCTGCTGGCAGCAAACAATGGTCGTGCCGGTATGGACAAAAAGCAGATTCTAGATGGCGGCTTTTTAGAACTGGTGCGCTATGGCGTGCGTGGTGCAGACAGCGACTCGGTGACGGCGTCTCTGCCTGAGTACGACGACCAAAGCCTCGTCGATAATCTGCGAGTCAAATATACCTTTACCGATGAGCAGGGGCGCGCCTATCCCGGTTGGCGTCGCTATGGTAACGATGGTTACGGCGAAGATGAAAAACGGGGTAGCAACTATGCCGAGAGCGGCAACAATACCGATGGTCAGCGCGGTCGGGTATGGCCCTTTTTCACCGGTGAGCGGGGTCACTATGAAATTGCCGCAGCCAATGCCGTACGTGGCGGGCTCACAGCGCAAGACTATCAGCGTATTCAGCACACCTATGTGTTCGGTATGGAAGCCTTTGCTAATAAGGGTATGATGCTGCCAGAGCAAGTGTGGGATGGTGTCGGCGTTAACCCGTTTGGCTATGAGCTTGGCGAGGGCACAAACTCGGCCACGCCACTGGCGTGGACCCACGCCGAATACGTGAAGCTACTGCGCTCATTGACTGATAAGACGGTATGGGATCATTACCCCATTGTTGAGCAAGCGTTGCAGTAAACGACTTTGAGAAGTACAAGCCGCTGGCGTTATCGCAGCGGCTTTTTTTGTGATTAACTTATCGACAACAGGCTGCGAGCAGTGGTACTAACGGCTAGATTGGCGCACGATAAGCTGCGGTGGCAAAATGCTATTCGCTAAGTCGACTTCTTGCTCACCGATCAGGCAGAGTAAGTTAGCCACCAACATTTGTCCGGCCAAAGTGGTATTTTGTTGGACGGTAGACAGCGGCGGCGTACAGAAGCGCGCCACAGCTAAGTCATCGAAACCAACGACAGAGACATCATGAGGGACCCGAAGTCCCGCCTCTTGCAAAGCACGAATAGCGCCTATGGCGATTAAGTCGCTAGCACCGAATAAAGCGTTGAAGGTTATGTTGTTGGCCAGTAAGGATTTGGTCGCTTGATACCCCGATTCTTCGGTAGAAATAGCGGTGGCCATTTTACGCTCGCTTACATGTTTGCCGTTATCTTGTAAGCGCTGCTCGAAGCCCTTAAAGCGAGCGCTAAATTCGGGACTGTGGTGTGACGCATCTCCAATAAACGCACAATCAGTGCGACCCAATTCAATAAAGTGCTCTGCCACTAAGCGCCCCCCATACTGGTTATCACAGCTTACCGTGAGCTCTGGACGGCCATCCACATTAGCGCCCCAGCAAACGAACTTAGTATTGGTATCTAATAAGCGGGCAAATTTGGCTTGGTAGTCAATGTAATCGCCGTAGCCAAGCAAAATAATGCCATCGGCACGATGACTTTCAGCGTAATCGGCGTGCCAGTCATTACTGCTGGATTGAAAAGACACCAACAGGTCATAGCCTTCTTTGGCGCAAGCGCGGGTAATAGATCCCAGCATGGATAAAAAGAAAGGGTTAATTTGCGACTCGTCTGAAGTTGGGTCTTCAAACAAGAGTACCGCCAAAGTCGAGCTTTGTTGTGCTCGTAAATTACTGGCGTTTTTGTCCACCTTGTAATTTAGCTTGCGCGCGACTTCAACCACTTTACGCCGTGTCTCCTCATTGACCAATGGGCTCCCTCTTAGGGCACGGGAAACCGTGGACTGAGAAACCCCAGCATAGTGGGCAATGTCGAAAGAGGTGGCTTTACCTTTCATGTATTTCCTCATAGAGCGCTCGCAATAGTCCACGACAATACAGCCAAGTACCATTAAAGAGAAGCGAAGTGTCTGCAAAAAACGGGCATTTTGCTACATTTTTGCCGCAAACTGAAAATTTTTATTGATTCATAGCTGACACCGGTGTCATAATGTCGGCGTTTTATCATTTTGTTGTCACAAAACGGTTTGGCTGCCCGCTGCCCGGGCAGCACTTTTTTCAGTAGCGCGAAAAAAGTACAGCTAACATAAAGTTAATAAGTTTATACCAGTTAAGTCAATGGTGAAGAAAAGCGCGGCCTACACACCCACACCATGACGCTGGATAAATAACAAGAGAATACATTATGAGTCCAGCGAGTACACAGGCAGAGAGCAAGGTGCCATTCGCACCCATTTTGGTCGCTGATATTGGCGGCACTAATGCGCGTTTTGCGCTGATCACCGACTACCTACCCAACGACAACGAGTTTGTCATTAGCCATCGCCATACCTTTCCTAGCAGCGATTTCAGCACCTTTGAAGATGCGATCAGTGAATACCTAGCGCAATTATCAGAAATCACCATAAGCCGTGCTTGCCTCGCCGTTGCAGGGCCAGTTAAGGGTGAAGAGGTCATGCTGACTAATCTCGGCTGGCACTTCAACGTCACCCAGCTAAAAGCGCGCTTCGACTTTAGTAATTTACAAGTTATCAATGACTTCGCAGCGTTTGCCTATGCCGCGCCTTATCTTAATGCCAGCGATAACATTGTTGTTAAACAAGGCCAAGCACAGGCACAGGCTAATATTGCTGTGTTTGGTCCCGGCACCGGTTTCGGCGCGGCTTGTTTGGTGCGCTCTCAAGGGAATCAAGCGGTGATGAGCTGTGAAGCAGGGCATATTAGTCTTGCACCGGTGACAGAGCTGGACCGACAACTCCATAACGTGCTGCGCGATGAGTTGCAGCATGTTTCTGTTGAGAATGTGTTTGCCGGCCCCGGCATAGCAAGGCTGTACCAGGCCATGGCTAAGGTTGAAGGGGCGCAGGTCAATGAACTCGATGCAGCGCAAATTGCTGCACTTGCACAAAGTGGCGAGTGTCATATTGCTACCAAAACACTGAATCACTTCTGTGACTGGATAGGCAGTGTGGCTGGTGATATCGCCTTGAGCTTTGGCGCTCTGGGCGGTGTGTATATTGGCGGTGGTATTTTGCCGCGCATGCACGAGCGCTTGCTTAATAGTCGCTTTAACGAGCGTTTTATCGCCAAAGGCATGATGTCACAGTACAATAGTCAAATTCCGGTGACCTTGGTGTGCCAAGAAAATATTCCTTTTATTGGCGCTGCGGCGTGTATCCACCAAGGGCAGAGTAAGGACTAAGTTGCGCGGATTATGAAAAAGATAACAATTAATAGTGTTGCCAGTTACGCCGGCGTATCCAAAAAAACTGTGTCGCGGGTATTAAATAACGAGCCTAATGTCAGTGATGCGACCCGAGAAAAGGTGCTTAAAGCCTTTAAAGAGCTGGATTATACGCCGAATCCTATTGCCCGGGGTCTAGCGCGCAATCGCAGCTTTATTATTGGTTGTCTTTACGATAATCCGTCAAAAAGTTATATCACGCGTTTGCAAAGCGGTGCTCTGGCAGCGTGCCATGAGCATGGATTTAATTTGTTGATCCATCCTTGTGAGTTGCGCGCAGAGGCGTTACTTGAAAATATAGAACAGCTGCTGCAAACCTCGCGTCTAGATGGCTTAGTATTGACGCCGCCATTTTCAGATCATGCCGAGTTGGTGGCATTTTTGCGTAAAAAAGGCGTGCCATTTGCCCGTGTCGCCTCGGTGAAACTTGATGACGACTCTATTTCTGTGCGCAGTAATGACGAGCAGGGCGCTTTTGAGATCACCGAGCTATTGATTAATATGGGGCACAAAGATATCGCCTTTATCAAAGGTCACCCCGATCACAGTGCTACCGAGCAGCGCTTTAATGGTTATCGACGAGCGCTCAAGCAACACGGTATTGAATATCAAGAACGGTTAGTGGAAGAGGGTAACTTCTCCTACCATTCTGGTGCCGACAGTGCACGCACCATTTTACATTTAAACCCTCGACCTACGGCGGTTTTTGCCTCGAACGATTACATGGCCGCTGCGGCGCTCAAGTTAGCAACGCAAATGAACTTGAAAGTACCGGATGATATTTCCATTGCGGGTTTCGATAACGCGCCGATAGCCCGTCATATTTGGCCCGGTTTGACGACCATCGCACAACCGGTTGAGGAAATGACGCGTCTTGCGGTTGACCACCTGATAGAACAAATCAATCATGCCACCGATGAGCAGCAAGAAGGCGAGCAACGTCAACCTCTGCAGCTGACCCTCGAAGCAGAATTGATCACCCGTGAGTCTACGGCGGCACCAAAAGCCTAAACAGCACCCAAATCCCAATTGCAACTGGCCCATATTCAGCTCGCTGATATGGGCCTTTTTGTGATCTAACCGACTATACTTTGAGTCACATTACACCCTGACTAGCGCTGTTATTTTTTCGTTTTTATTTGGTAAATAACTCGCAACATAGAAATTTTAAACTAAATTTATAGACAGGGTTGACACCGGTGTCAAAGGTGTGAGTTAATAACCCTGACACCGGTGTCAGCTTGGTTGTGAGAGACGAGTTGGCAGCGTACCTTTGAACGGGTAAATCAAAGCTGCTCAGTACTTCATTGCCTTGGAGTCGGTATTGAAGTACTGAGCCTTTTATCCACCAACGGCAAGAAGAGCAGAATTATGTTGCATCCGCGTATTAAAGAAGTCACCGAACGAGTTATAGAGCGCAGCAAGGCGACACGCCAAGCGTATCTAGCTCGTATGAACGAAGCCAAATCTCAAGAGCGCGTTCGAGCCGGTATCGGGTGTGGCAATTTGGCCCACGTGATGGCCGCCTGTAGCAGCGACGATAAAGCCCGCTTAAGTGGCGACGAAAAACCAAACCTCGCTGTCATTAACGCCTACAATGACATGCTTTCCGCGCATGTACCTTATAAAGAATACCCTGACCTTATTAAACAAGTAGCGAAAAAGTTTGATGCCACTGCTCAAGTCGCTGGTGGCGTACCTGCGATGTGTGATGGTGTGACCCAAGGCCGTGATGGCATGGACCTATCGTTATTCTCCCGTGATGTTATTGCTATGTCCACGGCAGTGGCATTGTCTCATGATGTATTTGATGGTGTGTTTTGCCTCGGGGTGTGCGACAAAATAGTCCCAGGCCTAGTGATTGGCGCTTTATCATTCGGTCATTTACCGGTTTACTTTTTACCAGCGGGGCCCATGCCTTCAGGCATTCCAAATAAAGAAAAAGCCCGTATTCGTCAAAAATTCGCGCAAGGATTAGTGAGTCGTGAAGAGCTCCTTAAGGCCGAGAGCGAGTCTTACCATAGCGCCGGTACATGTACCTTCTATGGCACCGCAAACTCCAACCAAATGCTAATGGAAATCATGGGCTTACATTTACCTGGGAGCTCCTTCATTAATCCTTATACAGAGTTACGCGATGGTCTCACTGCCAATGCGGTAGAAACCATGCTTAAGCAATTAGTAGAGAGTAAAGACGCAGTGCCCATGGCTGAGGTGATGAGCGAGAAAACCATCATTAACGGTCTAGTTGGTCTACTGGCGACGGGTGGCTCAACCAATCACGCCATTCACCTTGTGGCTATTGCCAAGGCGGCAGGGGTGGAACTGACGTGGAAAGACATGTCGGACCTATCTGAAATCGTGCCGCTGTTGACGCGCATTTACCCCAACGGCCATGCCGATGTAAACCATTTCCAAGCCGCAGGCGGCATGGGCTTTTTAATGAAGCAACTACGCGACAAAGGCCTATTGCATAACGATGTAAAAACCATTCTCGGAGAAGGGCTCGACCCTTACACCACAGAGCCTCGCTTAGATAAAGACAGCAACCTGATCGTTTCTGACGCCAGTGGCCCAAGTAAAGTGAAATGGGTGCCATGCCCTGACAATTCTCATGATGAGGATGTGTTACGTCCAGCGGACAATCCTTTCCATCGTAGCGGGGGTTTACAGCTACTAAGCGGTAATTTAGGTAAAGCAGTCATTAAAGTGTCTGCGGTACAAGAGCAGCACCAGGTAGTGAGTGCGCCAGCCAAGGTGTTCTCAGATCAGGCCGAGCTTCAAGCCGCCTTTGGGCGTGGTGAATTAAACCAAGACTTTATCGCGGTTATCAAAGAGCAAGGTCCAAAAGCCAAAGGTATGCCGGAATTACATAAGCTGACACCCGTTATGGCCAGCCTGCAAGACCAAGGTTATAAAGTGGCGATTGTCACTGACGGGCGCATGTCTGGTGCTTCAGGCAAAGTGCCTGCGGCGATTCACTTGGCGCCCGAGGCAGTTGAAGGTGGCCTAATCGCAAAAATTCGCGAAGGCGATTTAATTACCTTAGATGCGCCAAGCGGCGAGCTAAAAGTACACGTCAGCGATGAAGAGCTTGCCCAGCGTGAAGTGGAGCTGGTGCACACAGGGCCAACCTTTGGCACAGGTCGTGAGCTTTTCGCTGGTTTTAGAAATATTGTCAGCAGTGCAGATTTAGGCGCGAGCGCCTTTGCGCCAGCTTACGAACAACAATAATTGCGCTGGGAATGAGGACAAACTATGTCAATTGAACAGATTTTAACATCGGCACCGGTCGTGCCAGTGGTCGTTATCGACCGCTTAGAAGATGCCGAGCCGCTAGCGAAAGCTTTATACAACGGCGGTCTTAAAGCACTGGAGATCACCTTGCGTACACCCGTTGCTGCAGAAGCAGTGAAGGTGATGAAACAAGCCGTTCCTGATGCCTATGTAGGCACCGGTACGGTGATTGATAAAGCCACATTTGATGCCTCTATTGCAGCCGGAGCTGACTTTATGGTTAGCCCCGGTGTTAATGACCAACTGCTAGAGCTTGCTAGCCAGTGCGATACCCCTTTCTTGCCCGGAGCGGCCACGCCAAGCGAAGTAATGAGGCTCGCTGAGCGTGGCTTCTCTTTTTTGAAGTTTTTCCCTGCCCAGGCAGCAGGAGGCCCAGCGATGCTTAAGTCTATTGGTGGGCCATTACCTGGAGTGAAGTTTTGCCCTACAGGTGGCATTAGTTTAGATACCGCACCTCAGTATTTGGCCCTTAACAACGTAGTCTGTGTGGGCGGAACTTGGATGCTAGATAAAACACTTATTGAAAAACAGGACTGGCACGCAATTGAGCAGCTCGCACGTCAAGCCAGCCAACTGAAATAGTCGAGGGGAGAGTAAGATGATTAAAGTTGCTATTAACGGATATGGCCGTATTGGTCGCAACACTTTGCGTGCACTGTACGAGTCTGGTTTAAATACTGATATTCAAATTGTTGCCATTAATGACTTGGCGCCGGCGAACGTCAATGCACACCTAACACAGTTCGATTCCGTGCACGGCCAATTTTCGCAAAAAGTAACCTTGCAAGATGATGTGATGGTTATTGGCAGTGATGAAATTAAGCTGGTACAAGAGCGTGACCCAGCCAACTTGCCGTGGGCAGAGCTGGGCGTCGATATTGTCCTCGAGTGCACAGGCTTATTCACCAAACGTGAAGGCGCCGCTAAGCACATTGAGGCGGGTGCCAAGAAGGTGATTGTCTCAGCGCCAGGTACTGATATGGACGCCACCGTCGTTCATGGTGTTAACGATGATGTTCTCGATGCCAGCAGCACGATTATCTCTAATGCCTCTTGCACCACCAACTGTTTAGCACCGGTGGCCAAAGCACTCAACGACAGCATCGGTATAGAGCAAGGCAGCATGACGACGATTCATGCTTACACCAATGACCAAAACTTATCTGATGTATATCACCCCGACCTTTACCGTGCCCGTAGCGCCACGCAGTCGATGATCCCTACCAAAACTGGCGCTGCTAAGGCCGTTGGTTTGGTACTTCCAGAGCTGGCAGGCAAACTTGATGGCATGGCGGTACGCGTACCGACCATCAACGTGTCTTTGGTAGATTTGACCTTTGTTGCCAAACGCGACAGCAGTGCAAGCGAAGTCAATGAAATTGTCAAAGCCGCAGCCCAAGGTGCGATGAGCCAAGTGCTTGATTATAACGAGCTACCGCTGGTTTCTATCGATTTTAATCATAACCCTGCATCATCAGTGTTTGATTCAACGCAAACCAAGGTCGATGGTAAATTGGTTAAAGTAATGGCTTGGTATGACAACGAATGGGGATTCTCAAATCGGATGTTAGATCAAGTGAAAAACTTAGCACAGTTTTTATAGTTCCATTGTTGTTAAGTGAAGCCGCCTTGAGCGGCTTTTTTTATGCTTGGCATTTTGACTTGTAGTTGAAGCCAACTATGCTCTTAACTACGCCAACTCTATAAATCAATACATTGAAATTACAACGTTTTGCAACCTGGCTTTTGGGCTCAGCTGTGCTCATTATTGGCTCCTTAATTGCCGCCACAACTTATGTTTACTTCAGTTTGCACACCTTAACTGACGTGCAGCGTCAGGTGCAGCAATATCAGTCTTCTGTAGACCGATTAGTGATATTAAAAAACGAGCTGTTACTGAATCGCGACGAAGCCAGCGTGCAGGCACTGCATCGGCAAATAGACAGTCATATTGCCGCGCAATTAAGTAACCCTTTTAATGCCCAAACGCATGCCCAATCTGCACTTATCACTGAAACTCAGCAAGCCCTAGAGGAATACATCGCACACCTCAATACCTTGGTGAGTTTGTTAACGCGTATGGGACTCAATGAGGATAAAGGTCTACGCCAGCACTTTCGTGCCCAAGCACATAAACTGCAAGAGTTAGCCGAAGAGCAGAACAACGTCACACTTAATAACGAAGTATTAGAGCTAAGAAGGCGTGAAAAGGATTACTTAATGCGCTTTGATGACCAGTACCTGGCGCAGCATCGCCAGCATTATGACGCCATCCTCACCCTCATAGAGCGCCAGCAACTAGGCAATAGTGCGTCTCGTATACTTAAAAGTTATGGGCAAAACTTTGCAGAAGTGGTGGCGCTGTTTAACCGCATTGGTGTGCATGGTGATGAGGGGATAAGGCAGACGTTGAGGCAGCAGGAAAGCCGCATCGAGGACCTACTGCAGCGACTCGATATTCAATATACTCAAACGCAAATCGATGATGCGTTGCTTGCGATTACTGCTACCTTGGTGGTTGTGGTTCTTGTTGCCGTGGTGCTGTTAGCGTTCTTGCAGCTTTTGAGTATGCGCGTCAATGATTCACTCACGCGCTTACACCGACAAATCAGGCAAGTCATGGACGAAGAGGACTTCTCCTCACGCACAGGCTTGGATGGACGTGATGAAATAGGGCGGTTGGGTCAGGATATCGATCAACTCTTTGCCTTTATTGAAGAACTACTTGAACGCTTAGCGAACGCACAAAATAAGCTGGTCGAGGAGGCTAAGCTTGCCAGTTTAGGGAGTATGGTTAGTGGCTTTGCCCATGAACTTAATACGCCAATTGGCGTTGCCATTACTAGCCAGTCATTGTTGAAAGACCAATTTTCCTTACTGAAAACAGACTTCTCCTCCGGGAAGTTGAAAAAACATACTCTCAGCGCACTTATTGATAACGCCGAGCAATCATTAGCGCTGTTGGAAAATAACCTCAACCGCAGCGCTAGTTTGATTGATACATTTAAAATGATGGCGGCACAAAACCAGTATGACAAAGAAGGTCTATTTAATGTGCGCACTACTGTGAGCCATATCATGACTAGTTTGCAGTCTGAGTTTGATTCGGCTGTGGCTATCTACCACATTGATATTGATGAGCAGCTTGAGATAATTTCTTCACCCGCAGCGCTGACCCATATTATAACCTGCTGTGTGCGCAATAGCTTGATGCACGGTAAGACAAGCGGGCGCACGCTGGAAGTCGGTATCAGAGTGAAAGAGCAAAATGGCGCGTTGCACTTGTTTATAGAAGACAATGGGCCCGGCATTGAGGAGCCGTTATTGAACAAAGCATTTGAGCCTTTCATTACCACCAAGCGTCATGAAGGTGGCACAGGGTTGGGTTTGGCCATTGTCTACAACCTAGTCCGTAGTAATTTAGATGGCCAAATCACCTTGCACAACCTACCGCAACGAGGTCTAAGCGTGCATGTGACCTTCACGCCTAAGTCTATCCAGCGCGGATAGATCATATGTAAGTTTCCATATATATGTTATTGCATATATCCAACGTTAAGAGTAAGCTAGGTATATTCGATATTTCGTATATATAGTCTATGGCTGTACACTTTTTTAAAGCGCTCAGTGATGATACCCGTCTACAGACGTGTTTACTTATTGCCGAGCAAGAAGAGCTGTGTGT
The DNA here is from genome assembly GCF_001293805.1 of Pseudoalteromonas sp. SW0106-04. NCBI lineage: Bacteria > Pseudomonadati > Pseudomonadota > Gammaproteobacteria > Alteromonadales > Pseudoalteromonadaceae > Pseudoalteromonas > Pseudoalteromonas sp. SW0106-04. The sequence continues at coordinate 59,496 of NZ_BCAI01000005.1, forward strand.
GTGTGAGTTGGTTTGCGCCTTGGCACTGAGCCAACCGAAAATATCTCGCCATTTGGCGCTGCTAAAAGAGGCGGGAGTATTGGCGACACGGCGAGACCGCCAATGGGTGTATTATCGTATTGACGACACCCAACCACAGTGGCGGCAGCAGGTTATAACCACCACGCTAAATAACCAAGCAGAATTAATAGAAGATGCACTGGCGCGATTACAGGCAATGGATAATCGCCCTTCGTGCTGCGATTAATGGAGAAAATCATGACATTGAAAGTAGGCATTAATGGCTTTGGCCGCATGGGCCGGTTGGTATTGCGCGCGGCCTATGACTGGCCGGAAATAGAATTTGTTCATATCAACGACCCTGCCGGTGATGCTGCTACACTCGCGCACTTATTGGAATTTGATTCGGTGCACGGACGTTGGCAATACCCAGTTAGCGCTGATGGTGAGGCTCTGTGCATCAATGAGCAGCGAATCCAATGCAGCGCCAATAAGGCCATTGCTGATACCGATTGGTCGCAGTGCGATATTGTTATCGAAGCATCCGGGAAAATGAAAAAAACTGAACTGCTGCGCCAGTATCTCACTCAAGGGGTGCGTAAAGTGGTGGTCACCGCTCCGGTTAAAGAGCAAGGTATCCTTAATGTGGTGATGGGCGTTAATGATGCGCTTTATTGCCCAGATAGCCATGATATTGTCACAGCGGCTTCATGCACCACTAACTGTCTCGCGCCGGTGGTTAAAGTGTTGCAAGATAAAATTGGTATTAAGCATGGCTCCATGACCACTATCCACGATATCACCAATACGCAAACGATTTTGGATGCCCCTCATAAGGACTTACGCCGAGCGCGCGCCTGCGGTATGAGCCTGATCCCAACCACTACTGGCTCGGCTACAGCCATCACCCATATCTTTCCTGAACTGAAGGGCAAGCTCAACGGTCACGCAGTGCGAGTGCCTTTGGCAAATGCGTCGATCACCGACTGCGTGTTTGAGCTTAACCGTGAAACCACTGAACAAGAGTTAAATACCTGGTTTAAAGAGGCTGCTCAGGGCGAGCTCAAGGGCATCTTAGGTTATGAAGAAAAGCCACTGGTATCCATAGACTATCGCACCGATCCGCGTTCAAGCATCGTCGATGCACTATCGACCATGGTGGTCAATGGCACCCAGGCGAAGCTTTACTTGTGGTATGACAACGAGTGGGGGTATGCCAATCGCACCGCCGAGCTGATGCGCAAAGTTGCCAATAGCCTGTAGGGATCCGCTATGAATACATCGCCAATTCAGCAGTATGGCGTGATCACCGCAAATTATTGGGCTTTTACGCTCAGTGATGGCGCCTTGCGCATGCTGGTGGTTCTGTACTTCTACCAGCTTGGTTATGCGCCCTTGGCCATTGCCATGCTGTTTTTGTTTTACGAGTTTTTTGGCGTGGTGACCAACCTTGTGGGAGGTTGGCTTGGGGCCCGTATCGGCCTCAATCGCACCATGCAAATAGGCATGGCATTGCAACTGATTGCTCTGGCCATGTTGTTAGTGGATAAAAGCTGGCTCAGTGTGCCTTGGGTGATGGCGGCGCAGGCACTCAGCGGCATAGCTAAAGATCTCAATAAAATGAGCGCGAAAAGTGCCATTAAAACCGTGGTCACTGACTCACAACAAGGGCGTTTGTACCGTTGGATAGCGCTACTTACCGGCTCTAAAAATGCCTTAAAAGGAGCGGGCTACTTTGCCGGTGGTGCGCTGCTGTCGTTACTCGGTTTTAGCGGTGCGGTAATTGCGTTAATGGTCTTGGTGGGTGCTGGCTTTATCCTCAGTGCATTGCTGCTCGGCGAGGATTTAGGCCGTAGTAAGTTTAAACCTAAATTTCGGCAATTGTTTTCTAAAAACGCGGCACTAAATCGCCTCGCAGCTGCGCGTATGTTGCTCTTTGCCTCTCGCGATGTCTGGTTTGTGGTGGCCTTACCAGTGTTTTTTATTAGCGAGCTAGGATGGCAACACACCGAGGTTGGCAGTTTTATGGCGCTGTGGATTATCGGCTACGGTGTAGTGCAAAGTATCGCGCCGCGCTTGAGCCGTCATGCCCGTGTGTCGGTGTTTCACCAAGCAACTGGATTTAGTGCATTGTTGACGCTAACAACGGCGCTATTAATAGCGGTGTGGTTGCTGTTTGCCACCAGCCAGAGTGTGCAAAATCTTGTCTTGGTGGTCGGGTTGTTGTGTTTTGGCGCGGTGTTTGCGGTTAACTCATCGCTGCATAGCTACCTGGTCGTCAAACTCGCAGACAGAGATGCGGTGTCTTTGGATGTGGGCTTTTATTATATGGCCAACGCCATGGGAAGGCTTATTGGCACCGTGTTATCGGGGTGGTTATACCAACAAAGCGGCCTACTGGCGTGTTTAGTCAGCGCGCTATTGATGCAAATAGCCACTTGGTGGGTGACCCGAAAGATAGCTTAAATACGCGGCCAAGCATTCGCTTGCGGCCGCGTTGATATATTTTTTGTGCTGTCTGCACGGCCGTTTTGTTTTGCTATCAGGGTCAACCGCACACACTCTTTTACATTTTTCGCCGAACTTTTTGTGCTCGCGCCCACCTAAGGCAAAAAGGAGTGAACCATGTCTCAACCAGCTAAACGTCGCCATTGGGCTGCGCAATTAATTAAGAACAACCGTGGATTTATCTGTTTTATTATCGGCATGTCGGTATTTCGCAGCGCTTTTGCCGATTGGTATACCGTGCCGACGGGCTCTATGCTGCCAACAATAGAAGTGGGTGACCGTATTACCGTAAATAAGATGGCCTATGATTTGCGCGTCCCTTTTAGTGATGTCTCGCTGTTACGAATGGGCGAGCCTGCGCGTGGCGATATTGTGGTGTTCGATTCCAAGGCCGCTGATAACAGACTCGTTAAGCGTGTTGTGGGAGTGCCAGGCGATATCATCGCCATGCACGATGAGGTGTTAATTATCAATGGCCAGGCGCAGCGTTATAAGGTGACAAAGGAGAACGCTAAGGCGTTATTTGCCACCGAGTTGCTCGGTGACCTCGCCCATGCCATTCGAATAGATAAAACCCGTGCCATGCATGCTGGTAACTTTGCGCCGATACTCATCCCCAGCGATCACTATTTAATGATGGGCGATAACCGCCGTAATAGTGCCGACTCTCGCTACTATGGCTTAGTGCCACGGGGAGAGTTAAAAGGGAAAGCTCATCATGTGGCTTTTTCTTTGGACTATGATCATTATTACCTGCCTAAGCGAGAGCGCTTTGGTGAATCCTTATACAGCTACAGTGAGTAAGCGATGAACACCCTAGGCATAATCGGCGGCATGAGCTGGCAAAGTACACAAAGTTACTATCAACTTATTAATCAAGGCGTAGCGCAGCGATTAGGCGGTTTGCACAGTGCTCAATTAATTATCAATAGTGTTGACTTTGCCACTATTGCGCAGCTACAGCACGACAATCAGTGGTCGCAACTGGCGGAGCGCCTCGGCTATGCTGCAACACAGTTACAGCGTGCAGGTGCTGACTGTGTGCTTATCGCCACCAATACCATGCACAAAGTGGCCGATGAGGTAAGCGCCCATATTGATATACCGCTTTTGCATATTGTTGATGCGGTCGGTGAAGCACTGCAACAACAGGGGATTACCACCGTAGGTCTATTGGGCACGGCGTTTACCATGGAGCAGCCTTTTTACCGCCAGCGCTTGTATGAGCAGTTCAATATCAGTGTCCTAGTGCCGAATGCTCAGCAGCGCCAGCGCGTTCACGAGGTGATTTACCAGCAATTGTGTAAAGGGCATATATGTCCGCAGGCCAAGTCTGATTACCTAAATATTGTCACTGAGCTCGGCCACCAAGGAGCTCAAGGCGTCATCTTAGGGTGTACAGAAATCGGGTTGTTGCTAAAGCAACAAGACACCGCCATGGCATTATTTGACACCACGGCACTGCATGCGCAAGCGGCGGTCAATTTTGCCTTGCGCTAAATAGAGGGGCGCTCTGCCTTGTCAATGATATTCATGACAAAAACCACCCATCATGGGGTTTGCTAACTTTACAAGCGATATGAAGTTGATAGCAAAATTATCAGTAGGCAGATGCACAGCAGCACCCTCGTATACTGCCGCATGCCTTGCATGGTGAGCGTGCCGTTGTGCTGCTATGGATGTGAGTGACTATCAATATGCCATAGATGAGCTAATCACACATGGCAAACTCTTTTTGGTCGTTGTCACTGTTAGCGCCCGCTAGTTGAGCAACTTGGAGTAGCTCGGGGGTTGTTGCAAATTCGGCTCCTGTGCCTGGCCAATAGAAGTCGCTAGGGATGCTATCATCATCGTTTAAGCACAGTGTTAGTAACACCGGAGTTGCAGGGAGCACCGCTTCTTCGCCTTTTTCCACCGCCATCGCGTAGCTAATATCACCACTTTGTTGCCCCCGTATCGGGGTGATAATCTCGCCACGGTAGATATGCCACATCAGCGCCTTATCATCGGCAATACTGCTGACGCTGTGCACGAGCACCACTGCGCTAAAGGGGGTTTGTTGTACACTTCTTTGCAAAAAACTTTGCTGGGCGTCAAGCACACTCGGGCTTGGCGCTTGCCCAGCATAACTGCAATTAAGCGGCAAAAACGCCGCGACTAACAAAGACAAAAATCCTTTTCTCACTCTATGCTCCCAGCGTGATAGCTAATTTAAAGGCGACAGAAATAAGTGCCTTCCATCGCAGTCATTTTTTAGCTAGCTTGGTCTTGCTCTACTTTAATCCAATCACGCTCGTCAACCCAGTTTTGTTTACCATCACCTAGGGTGCGAATCGGGACGATATAGTCGCAGCTTATTTGCGGCTTCACCGAAGCAAAAATAGGCACAAAGCCAAAGCTCAGTGCGGTTTCAATGATCGCTTGTTGGTTTTGTGGGTCAATATCGGCCGCTTCATCAATATATAAAGGCACGCGATACAAGCTTTTTTCTTTGTCGGATAGCAAATGGCGTATAAATAGCATGCCACATAGCAGTTTAATGGTGATACGGGTGCCATTGGAGCCAGCGGAGTCTATTTTATCGAAGTATTCGGTTTCGCCAGCGCGATTAATCACCTGAAAGCGAATATCGAATAAATCACTCAATGTCAGCCCCGCCTTTTCCGAGGCGAGCTTAATTAACTGATCTTTCGCCTCATTCACCTGCGACTCGTTGATATGCTGCTCTGAGAGCAAATCAAGGCTGTCACCTTGTTCATACAGATCAGAGGTCGCCAAAATGGTATCAATGCTTTGCACTAGCATCTGCCTAGGCAGTACATCAATTTTAAAGCCTTGCAGATTAGAGATTTGCTGCTCACTGATGCCATCGTTAAACAACCGCATCTCTGCCGTTAACCTATCCAGGTCTTGGCGTAACCCTTTGATCGTTGCCGCTACCTCGGTGAGGGCCACACGGGCTTGGCGGTTGACGGCTTCGCGTTCGTTATCAATGTTGTGATAGGCACTGATGAGCTTTTGGTATTTACTCAGCTCATCGCTTTCGTTGTCGAACTTGGTAATCCCGGCATTGTAGATGTGTAAGTAGGTGTTGCGAATATTAATATCGAAGTTGCGCAGCTCCTGACAATCTTTGTTAAAGGTATGAATGGTGTCAGCCAGTGAATCAAAATCAAAGTTAATGTCGATTAAGTACGGCGTCACCTTACCGCCTACAACATCTAACGTGTGGTCGATACGCTCGCTTTTAACCTGCTCTAAGCGTGCCTTTTGTCGTGCCAGGGCTTCAATCTTGGAGTTCACAATCGCGCGGCTATCGGCAATCCCCGCTGCACTTTGCTGTACCTCGCTGAGATAACCATCCACCTCTTCTTGTTCACCGTTCAGGGTCTCCATCAGTGCCTGCTGCGCTTGCTGCGAGCGCTGCATCACCTGGTATTGTTCATAGCGCTTTAATGCCGCCTCCTGGGCCATCAACTGCTCATAAAGGGCATCACGCTCAGCTTGTTTGCCGGCGACATCGGCGGCTACGTCACGCTGCGCTTTTAAATCAGTTAATGAATGCTCCAATGACTGCAATTGCTCGGTGAGCTGCGCTTTATCGGCGCCACTTTGCATTTGCACCACAGGCAGTTTTTTAAGCTTGATGGTGGCACCGGGTAGCACTAACTCACCGCCGCGTATCGCCTCGCTCAACAGGGTTAAGAAGTCGCCAAAGGCGTGCTCATCGTCAATGCTAATTTCGCCGCCGCTGGTGGTGGCAAAAGAGAGCAAGTCTGGGTTTAAAATACGCGAAATTTCTTCAACCTCTTTAAGCGATAAATCTTCGCGCATGCGAGTAAACAGGTTGTACTCAAGGTTTTTGAGTTGCAATTTCAGGCTTTTGATTTGCTTTTGCGTTTCCTTAATACGGAAATCTAAGGTGTGTAAGCTTTGTCCTTCGGCGCTTTTCAATGAGTGACTAAGGGTTTCATATTCACCTTTCAGTGCTTTGAGCTCGCTGTGTAAGGTATCACTGTTGGCGAGTTCAAACTCATGATGCAGAGCATCGAAATCACTAAACCAGGCGTTGAGTTCGGTAATTTTGCGCTCAATATCCCGAGATTGTTGCACATATAAACGCTGCTTTTGCTCAAACTCGTGCTTTTGCGACTCAATGGCCGAGAGTTGCTCATTGAGCTCGTCATTTTGCGCCTCGAAGTACTCGGCGTACTCGCCCAAGGCAACATCTATTTTCGGCCCATAGGCGCCCAGCTTCCCCTTGAGCGCGCTTTGATGTTCCAGCATATTTTCCAAGGCGGCAATGGGCTCTTGCATGGTCTCTAAGGCATTGAGCTCGCGGCGGGCTCGGTTAACCTTATCAAAGGCGCGTTGCCACACTTCGTAGAAGTCTACATGGGCGTTGGACATATGACGTTCAAACACACGCAGCATAAAGCGTTTAACATCGCCGGCCCCGAGCTTATGAAGGTTAAGCATACGGCGAAAAATTTCTTTGTAAGTAGGCGCGTCGCTGACATTATTAAGCGGGATCATGCGTAAGTTAATATCGCCGTCAAAGGGTGTAGCACCGCCAATCAGCAAGGCATTGAGCTCTTGCGCCTTAAGCTCGAGCGGCTGGTAGCCTTTGTCTTGTAAATGCTTAAATAACCGGGTGTACTTAACGATGCGTTTATTGTCGGTAAAATCCTCTAAATTTAAAGCGCCGTTATAGCAAAAGTACTGATGAGCGAAACCCGCTATTTTACCCAGCCCAGCAACGCCGATGACCACTTTGCCATGGGGAAGATCGGCCTCCAATAAAATGTAGGATTGGTCGGAGGCAAAATAAAACTTTCGGGTTTCCTCTAAGTCATGGCCATCCCACTCGGTGAGCCGCAAATCGTTAATCAAAGGAAACTGTAAGGCATTAATGACCGAGCTTTTTCCGGTGTTATTAGGGGCACATATGGAGCTACTTTTATGTAAGGGGATAACGCACTTGGCATAGCCAGCAGTATTTAACAAGGCGAGTTTGCTTAATCCGTGTAACTGCTGCATTTATAGCTCCTCGGCGCTTTCTAGCGCATCACTGTTTACTTCTAATAAGGCATCTAAATAGCGATGGATAGGCGCGAGCAGGCGAAAGGCATGGTCTTTTTCTTTGCATAGCCCTAAGCGCACCATGCGCATTAACACGTCTTTGCGCAGTTCGGTGCCAGAGAAAATCTCCAGTTGGTCGAACAGCACCTTGTTGTGTAATACCAACTCTTGGCATAGCTCTAAATCCACTTCACTGTCGAATAGTGCACGCATTGGGTCTTTACCGGCATTGGCGTAATGTTCGATTAAGGTGTAGATAAAAAGCGCGATGGTCCGCGATACTTTGCCCATATTGGCAGTGCCTTCATCCATTGCAAAGTAATAAAAGCCTCGCGCATCATGCACTAGGGTGTGGCCTAAGGCCGTAAATAACAGCTCGTATTGGTCTAACTGTTGGTCTAGCTCTTGCCAGGCCAAGTTGTCTTGCTCGCTGATGTGATAGCCACTGACTAGTTTTTTGTTAATGTAATGCAGTTGCGTTAGCTGCGATAAATCAATCTGACTCATACCGGGTCATTACTCTCATTAGTGGGCTCGCTGGCGGCAACGAAGGGGTACAAGGTAAAGCGCTTGCCAGCGAAGGTCTTTTGTTCGGGGTGGGTATCTTGCTCGAGTGCTAAGCTCGCGTCGTTAATAAGCTTTTGGTACAAATAAAGTAGCTCATCGGCTTCTAGTTCTGGGTAGGAGCCAGTGAGTACATCGATAACTTGTTGTTTGCCTGCGCGCTTTTTATTGTTGCTTTTAAACAAAGCGCGCACATCGCCATAAGCGGGGATCGCTGGCGGTGTATAGGGCGCAGCTTGGTCGCCATCGGGTAGCTCAAAGTCGTGCTCTTCAAATTCAGCCAACCCTGCCATATAGGCTGTTAGCTGAGCATGACTGCCGAGCTGGTGGCGCATCGGATCGGAGGCAAAAAATGGCTGATGGGCACTCATAACCGTGTCTAACCCGCGCTTTCGTATGTGTGCCAGTACTTTTGCTGCCTGACGGGTGATCAGTGTGTTTTGTCGTAACTCCTCACGCAGTGGCATAAGAATATCGGCGCTGTGGCGCAAGCTTTGCTGACCCACTTGATGCATATCGAGGATACGAGTGCGCAGCTGCTCAAGCATGCGAATACTGGCGCTGTCACGGCCACTTTGCTTTAGCGTGTACAAGTGCGTGCTGAGGCCCTGCTCAATGGCATCAAAGCACAGCTGAAATGGGCCGTTAATATCGAGCATGGCTAACATCGGCTCGATGTACTCATCGAATGCTTCAATAACGGCTTTGTAGCGTTTTGCCAGCGACAAGTGCGAGGCGTCAGACTTGGCTTGTTCAACCAAGTTGTAAATGGCATTTTCGTTATGTCGATAGAGCTTAACGATTTTGCGAACCCGTTCATCCATAATTCGGCTGTAACGACTAATATCCATGTAATCAGCATCATCTACCGCTTGTGCCAATTTAGTGCTTAAGCGTTGCAGGTCCTCCACCAAAACGTGAATCTCTGCGGCCACACCGAGACTTTCATCTTGCAGCAAGTAAGCGGCAAAATCACTAATGGCGCGGTTAATCTCCAACTGCGAAGACTTGGCCAAGAGCACCAAGATATCTTGATTGAGTAGGCGGTTAGTTTCTTTGTATATTTGCGCGCCGGAATAGTGGGGAAAGTGCTGCTTCACTATACTCTGCACTTCTTTAATACTGAAATCGCCCATCTTGTAGCGTTTGATCAGAGTTTCCAGCACCGGCCATAGCTCTGTCAGCGTATTGAGAACGCGCTTGGCTAGTATCATGTTATGTATTCTTTGTGCTTGGCAATGGGGAGCGATTATAACGAAAGCGAACTAAGGGTAAAACAGCTTTTGCGCCGTTGCGCAAGCTTTACACGGGGGGAGTAAAAAAATTGTCATATTAGCGTATTTGGTAATAGCCCCGGGACATAAGCGGTGTTAGAATTCGCGCCGCTTGCAGACCAAAAACCTGTTATTGGTCTGACAATTAACCCAGGGTACTCCTAAGTTTGTTTTTTGTAGCGCGGGTGTGTGCATACGGGCAGTAAACTTAGCAGTATTGTTCTATTCGCCTATAGCAAGGAAAAATACCAAAAATGGTCAGTGCGCTCATCTTGACGCTCATTGCCGTGGCCTTTGTGCTTATTGTCGTGGAAGATGTCATCCACGTGAATAAGGCCAAAACCACGCTGTTTTTCGGCACCCTGTGCTGGATCATCCTCTTTATCTCCCCACTAAACGGTCACTCCCTCGACCACATTAAGCATGAACTCAATGAGAATATTTTAGAAATTGCCACCCTTTGGCTATTTTTAATGGCGGCAATGACCTTTGTTGCCTATCTCAATTCCAAAGGGTTCATTCAAAACTTAGTGCAACGCGTATTGCCCAGCGAAATCAGTGAGCGTAAATTAATGTTCCTGATTGCTGGTTTTGCCTTTTTGTTCTCGTCGATTTCCGACAATATCACCGCAACCTTAGTGTCGCTGGCGGTGGTGATGTCGTTGAAGTTAGATGGGCGCAAACTGGTCAAGTACGCCACGTTAATCATCTTCGCGGTTAACTCAGGGGGGGTGTCGCTTATTACTGGTGATGTCACCACGCTCATGATCTTCCTTGCTGATAAAGTCACCATCGCCAACTTACTGCTGCTAGTGGCCCCAGCAGCACTGAGCGTTATTGTACTCGCTGCGTTGTTATCGATGAAAATGAATGGTCGAGTGAGCTTCGCTTTGGGCGAGCCTAAAGCGATAGAAAAGACCGATATCACCATTGCGGCGATTTTTATCTCCACCATTGTCGGTACTCTAACCATGAGTGTGCTGTATTCCATCCCGCCTTTGCTGACCTTTTTGTTCGGGCTTTCGGTGATGTTCCTAAGCGCCCAGTTCTTGATGCGTAAAAAAGACGTGAATAAAAAAATCATCGACTATATTCGTGAAATTGAATACGACACCTTACTGTTCTTTGTCGGTGTGTTGCTGTTGGTCGGCGCGCTAAAAGAGGTTGGGGTGCTGGCGCAATTTACCCACTTGTATGAAGTATTGGCACCAAATCAAGCCAACTACTTGATGGGCATACTCTCGGCAGCGGTGGATAATGTGCCACTGACCGCAGCGTTATTAAAAGCGGACATTCACATGCAAACCCGCGACTGGCTCGCGTTTACCTATGCCACCGGCGTGGGTGGGTCGATGCTGGTTATCGGCTCGGCGGCAGGGATCATTGCCATGAGTAAGGTGCGTGACCTTACCTTTATGAGCTATCTACGCAATACGGTGTACTTATTAATTGCTTATTCAGTAGGTTACAGCGGAGCCTACATGATGGGTACGTTTGTTTAAGTACTACAAAGTGGTATATCATTGACAGCACGAGGGCCTTTATTTTGGCCCTCATAACGCACACATATAGGCATGGATTGCGATTACACGGTAAAAAGGATTGGCGCCAATTTTTTAGTTATTAGCAGTGATGTGCACCTTGGTTCTTAGAACTGGTCGTTGATCGCTGCAAAACATTTCCTTTCTCTGTAAGCTTCGCTTTTTATATCGGTGTTTAATTAATTGCATCTATGTATTCAGAGGTCGTATGACGTTAGAAGTAATACAGAATCCAGAACAAGACTTACTCGACTTTATTGCTCAGCAAATCAGCCAATACAATTGGGCTCATTGGCAAAATGTAGAACGTAAGCCTTTAGCGGTTAGCTGGCGCGATGAACAAGGCGAAGTAAAAGCCGGAGCCAGTGGCCGTACCTTTGGTCATTGGTTGCTATTGGATTATCTTTGGGTGAGTGACACATTACGTGGGCAAGGCATCGGCTCACAGTGTCTCACTGCCATAGAACAAGCCGCTGAGGCGCGCGGGTGCACGTATGTGCTGCTCGATACCTTGGATTTTCAGGCGCAACCGTTTTATGAGCGCCATGGCTATGAAACACAATGGGTGCAACAGCAATATCCGCTTAACGGCAAAAAGTATTTTATGAGCAAACAGCTTCATGAGTAAGCCGATACGGTACTTAAAAAGAACAAGGAGGTTAGTTTTGGCGGCATTACTGTTTGGTTTTATATTCGCGTTTCTTGTGCCCGAGCCGGTGACTATTCCCGTGCATGGGGCAAGTAGCGCTGATTGGCATCAAGATACTTTTTGGTATGAACCTTGGGGAAGCTCTGGGGTGCATAAAGGGGTCGATATTTTTGCCAATAAAGGTACTGATGTGGTGGCCGCTTCACATCATTTGGTGATTTATCGTGGACAGTGGCCAAAGGGCGGCAATGTGATTATCGCCCTCGGACCAAAATGGCGATTACACTATTATGCTCATCTAGACAGCTTCAGTGATAGCGATCGTCGTTGGTTTAGTGGCGGTGAGCAAATAGGCAGTGTTGGCACCAGCGGCAATGCCCAAGGTAAAGCTGCTCATTTACACTACTCATTGGTGACTTTAATTCCTTACTTTTGGCTTATTGACAGCGCCCCCCAAGGCGTCAAGAAAGCCTTCTACCTCAACCCTATAACTTATTTCGATAACTAACGGAGCAACGGATGCGATTAGTATTACTGGCTTTGGCGTTTATTCTACTGCTATGTAGTTGCGCAGAACCCGTCCCTGTGCAAAAGCGCGATTATGTCGGGCACTGGCAAAGTCCAAGCATGAGCTTATTGATTCTCGAAGATGGCACAGTGGCCTATAAACGCTATAAAAACGGGGGATCTACCTCAGTGGAAGGGCCGTTGCAATCATTCGAGGGTGACGACTTCAGTGTTGGCATTGGTTTTTTCAGCACCACCTTCATCGTCAACGAGCCACCGAACAACAATGACGGTCAATGGACTATGGTCGTTGACAATGAACGGCTAATAAAACAACCGTCTGCCTACAGCCACTAAATTCAGTTTTCATCAAACAAGGAAGACCCCAGTGAGTCAACTTACCCGCAAAAAGCAATTTGCCACGCGTGCGGTGATCACCCGCGCTTTATACACCGGTGCACTGTTTATCTATGTACTGTTTTTTATTAACTTTATGATGGAGCAGAGCTTTTGGGCGCAAGCGATATCGGTGTTGATATTTAGCTTTATGCTCAGTGCCCAGTATCAATGGAGCATCGAGCCCATACGCTGTAGTGCCATATTTGTTGAGCATGGGGTGCTGAACTTACTTGATACGCCGATAAAGCTCGCTGATGTCAAAGAGGTGATTTACTGCCAGCACCAGCGTTATGAACATATTGTTCGTTTTCGCTATCACAATAAAACTTTTCAAGACTTTGAGCTTTCCTCAAGTGACCTGATAGCTGATTTACAGCTTTATCATTTTTTAGTGGCCCAAGGCTTGGTGGTGCGCATGACTGAGGACAGTAGTCAGTTTTCTTAGATATTGGCGAGTGCTCACTATTAGCTTATTTCATGACGATTTTATTCACAGAAAAGGTAACTTTATTTTGCACACAATATGAGGCGTTTATTTCTTGAAATAAAGTTTTTATAAATTGATTGTTGCGTAATTAAGGAATTACAACGTTGGCATTTTTAATGAAGAAGAGGTGTTTAGGTTTATTTATTGTCGATAAGGTAATAGTGGTTTGGGTGAAAAATAATCAACTCAGTTTTTGTTTATATAAATGATGGTTTTATGTAGCATTTTTGTTTCCAACCTATTGTTAAGGAAATAAAAATGAGACAAAAAATTTTATCAGCTTGTGTGGTGGCCTTGCTCTTTTTCGTGGCCAATGATGTATTTGCATCTAGCTCACAAATAAAAGTAACAGACTACAATACCTTCTATGATACCCAAGTAAACAGTGCAAATTGTGGAGGGTATTGGGACGAGCGATTAGTGAGAGTCTGTGATTATAGAACCGAGTTAGTAGACGTTTCTTACAAACGTTGTCACTACAGGCTTACTGCTCCGGCTCCTAATAGCGATGCGCCAGAGTGGGAAACTCGCGTTGTATTATCAACACAAAGTTGCCCTGCAAACTGGACAATTGCCGGACCTTCTGGCCAGGCTCCCGGTGGCGTGTATATGCATCAACACAACTCCTATTTCACTCAACAAGAAGAGCAAACCGTCGAATATAATTGTCGTATGGAAACGCGAACTGTTTGGGTGCCAGTTGATGGTGAGCATTGCCCCATACAACCTTAATGAGAATCCATAATAGGCAATACACAGGCAGGCTGCGGCCAACCTGTGTATCCAAGCAATCATTAACCGCCAGAACACCATCCAGTGAAGTGTGATATTGACTTCTAGCCGTCTGCTAGGTACATTGCTGATTCACATTTGGTCTCAAGACCGAATGTGTCGCAGAAGAGGTGCGATAGCTAGGTAGTAAACGTGAGGCCGACGACCGCCAATGACCGTTTATGAGGGAGACTATCGCCGAGGAAGTGCATTGTGCGTCGCAATGGCTTTCGGTTCTTGAGGCTGAATCCTCGGAACTGTCACCTGTAGGGGTGGAGGGCTTCTGGCAATGGACATTCTTACCTTTTTAGTCTTGCCAAGTTCTCCTGATTGTATTTGAAAAATAACTCGTTTTTCATCTCGGAGAGATAATGAATCAGGAATATTCTGTCGCCAAGTTTGGCGGCACTTCAGTAGCCGATTATGGCGCTATGAGCCGGTGTGCACAAATCATCGCTGCTAATAATAATGTGCGTGTGGTGGTCGTCAGCGCCAGTGCCGGGGTCACCAATCACCTTGTAGCGTTATGCCAAAGTGCATTAACGCCTCAGCAGCGCCAAGCGCACATTGATGGGGTGATCGCTATCCAGCTTAATATTCTCGAATATGTTAGCCTTGATGCCGATTTAGCCCACGGCTTTGATGTCACCTTGAGCGCCTTTCGCAGCAGTGCTGAGCAAGCACCACAATCGAGCGCTCACAGCGATGAGCTACTGAGTTTTGGCGAGCGTTTCTCTTCTTATTTGTTTACTCAGGTATTACGCGAACATGGCGTGGCGGCAACGCGCTTTGATGTGCGTTCTGTGCTCAAAACAGATAGTCAGTTTGGCAAAGCCCAGCCCAATATTAAAACAACAGCGCAGCAAGCCCATGCCCAATTGCTGCCGTTGCTTAAAGATCAAGTGGTTGTCACTCAGGGCTTTATGGGCAGTGATGACTATGGCGATACCACTACCTTAGGGCGCGGGGGGTCGGATTACAGCGCGGCCCTACTAGCCGAGGCGATTGGCGCGAACAGCGTATATATTTGGACCGATGTGGTCGGTATTTTCAGCACCGACCCCAGAGTCTGTGCCAAAGCCGCACCCATTGCCTACTTAAGCTTTGACGAAGCCGCCGAAATGGCAACCTTTGGCGCTAAAGTCTTACACCCAGCGACTATTTTACCTGCTGCACGCAGTGGCATCAGTGTGTTTGTCGGCTCCAGTCGCGAACCACAAGGAGGCGGGACGTGGATACAAAAAACGCCACAAGGAGATACTTTAGCGGGTGTTCGCGCAGTGACTCAGCGTAAAAACCAAATTCTCTTGACCCTGAAAAGCCCAGAAATGTTACTAGCGAGCGGCTTTTTAGCGCGGGTGTTTACTATTTTGAGTGAGCATAACATTTCCGTTGATTTGGTCACGACTTCGGAGATAAGTGTCGCACTGACGCTCGATAATGCCCCGAATGCCAGCCGGCCGGAGCTGGATCAACAAGCTCTTGAGCGTTTAAGCGAGTTTTGTCATGTGTCAGTTGAGAATAACCTCACATTGGTGGCGTTAATTGGCTCGGAGATTGTGCTGCGCCAGAGCGAGTTGAATTTAATGCAGGTGCTCAGTGAGTTTGATATTCGCCTCATTTGTCACGGCGCATCGAAACATAACCTGTGCTTCTTAGTTGAGCAAAGCCAGTCTGATGCAGTGGTGCAAACTATTCATCAACAGCTGCTGGAAGATTAACAGTAAGCACCGGGCGCTGCGTATCGGTGATAAGACTGATATCAAAGTGCCCGGCAAATAGCTCCTGACAATACACCTGGCCATCAAGGGCGGCGATAAGTTCCAAAATGGGCTGGCCTAACAAGGTGGCAATAGGTTGCTTAGTCGCTTTTGCGTAGGCTTCTTTTAATGTCCAAACTCGGAAAAAGGTCTCAACATCGCTGCCAATATCTCTTGCCTCGGCCTCGGGATAATAGTGCGCTGCGAGCTTCTTAAAGGCGCGAGAGTTGTCTATTTTCTCAATATCCACACCTAATAAGACTGAACCCCGCGTCACTGCTACAGCAATGTGGCCATGAGCGTGGCTGATGACCACCCGTGCATCGAGAGGATGACCATCAATGCTCAATATCAGCTGCGCCTGGTCAACGTCAAATTCACTGCACCAAGCAGCAAGAGGGTAGTCGCGATACTGCGGGTATAGTTGTCGCGCAAGCTGTTTTATGGCCCAGCGTGTGGCGCGATACTCCTGCTGCGCCTGCGTCTTTTTACGCTTTGCTAAGACCGCTTGCTCTGTACGGTGCAAATGTGAGTCATCTAATTCACCGTGCGCTTTAGCACAATAAAGCAACACCACGTCGCTGTGCTTGGCATGTTGCTCGGTATCGGTCGGTAAAGGTGAAAAGCAATAGGCAGGGTTTAGCATCAAGGACATTCCGATAAGCGTGGCTATGACTACTTTGTTACGGGTAATTATGATTTAATAGCGGCAAAACAATAACAGATATCCCTGCGAATGACGAATAAGCGTGACGGTTTCCAAAGCCGTATAGGTTTTGTACTAGCGGCAGCTGGTGCAGCAGTAGGCCTAGGTAATATTTGGGGTTTTCCAACTCAAGCAGCGAATTACGGTGGCGGTGCTTTTTTACTGGTGTATTTCATTGTCATCTTTGCCTTGGCACTACCGGCACTGTTCACTGAGCTGTACTTGGGCTACGCCGCTCAAGCCAACCCGGTACAAGCACTTAAACGTGCTTGGCAACCAAAAGCGGAAAAAATAGGGGCAGGGGCTGGTTATATCGGTTTAGCCGGAGCCATTGTCATGCTGAGCTTTTATTCTATCGTGGCTGGGTGGATGTTGGCCCATGCCTTGGCGCCGCTGTGCGAGATGCTAGGTATGAATGACGCTGCCGCATTTTTAAGTGGCGACTCTCTTGCCCGTAACCTTATTTTCACGCCGTTGATGTTGGTGTTAACTGCAAGCATTATTTTAAAAGGGGTTAAATCAGGGATTGAAGCTTGGTCGCGGCGATTAATGCCGTTGCTTTTGGTGCTGTTAGTTGGCTTGATTTTCTACATCGGCTCGTTACCCGGCGCCGGTGAAGGCTTTAGTAATTACCTGCAACCTGACTTCACTAAGGTGTGGGACCCAGATTTAATCATTGCTGCCATGGGACAAGCGTTTTTCTCATTGTCGCTGGGGGTAGGGTGCATGATGATCTACGGCTCTTACTTAAAGCCTGGGGCTAATATCGGCAAGCTGACCCTGAGTGTGGCCGCCCTTGATACATCGGTGGCGTTTTTGGCCGGCCTGCTTATTGTGCCCGCGATTTTTGTCGCCAGCCACAATGGCGTGGAAGTATTCCAAAACGGCAAACTCATTGGCGAAGGGCAACTGATCTTTGCGGTGCTCCCGCAATTGTTTAATACCATGGGCAGCATGGGGCTGGTGATTGCTTTGGCCTTTTTCGTTCTCATGTCTATTGCTTCGCTGACCTCGACCATTTCTTCGACCGAGATCCCAGTGGCGTTTTTGCTGGAAAATCATGGTATCGGCCGTAAAGCAGCCACTTGGCTGGTTAGCGCCGTAGTGATGTTGGCATCGCTCACCATCGTATTTAACTTCGATTGGCTGTTTGGCTTAGTGATCCAAGTATTTACTCAGTACCAGTTGCCTTTGATGGGATTGTTCTACTTTCTTACCCTCGGCTGGGTGTGGCGTCGTGGTAATCAATTAGCGCAATCTGACAAGATGAGTATTGTGGCGCTGCGCTGGTATATACGCTTAGTATGTCCAGTGCTGATGACCGCCGTGTTTATTAATGTGGCGCTGAAATAGCCAGCGCCACTTTATGTTTTAAGGAGCGCAAACGCGATTGGTTAGCGCTTCACCTTTGGCGTATTGCAGTAAATTATCAAAGGTGGTTTGCACGATTTGCTGCAACGCTTCTTCGGTGAAAAATCCTTGATGCCCAGTGATCAACACATTTTGGAAGGTGAGCAGGCGGGCGAAGACATCATCTTGAAGAATCTCCTCTGAGCGGTCTTTAAAAAACAACTCCGACTCTTGTTCGTACACGTCTAACCCCAAATACCCAAGCTGACCGCTTTTTAGCGCATTGATACAGGCCTTAGTATCGAGTAGCGCGCCGCGCCCGGTGTTAATCAACATAGCGCCGCGTTTCATGTGGCGCAGTGCGTCGCTATTTATAATATGGTGGGTTTGCTCGGTTAAGGGGCAATGCAAGCTGATAATATCGCTTTGCGCTAATAATGTGGCTTTATCAACCAGGGTAAAGTCGCCTTCAGGTTTTGCTGGGTCGACAACCAATACTTTGGCGCCAAAACCGTTCAGTATACGGCACAGCGCCAGCCCTATTTTACCGCACCCGATAAGCCCCACGGTTTTGCCGTGTAAGTTAAAACCCAGCAGGCCGTTGAGGTCGAAGTTATCCTCACGAACACGGTTATAGGCTTTGTGGGTTTTACGCGATAGGGTCAAGATCAGGGCGAGACAATGCTCTGCCACAGCCTCTGGGCTGTAGGCGGGCACCCGTGCAACCTCAATACCTAAGCGTGCGGCGTGGTCTAAATCAACGTTGTTAAAACCTGCACAGCGCAGTAGAACCAGCTTAATACCTAGCTCGTTGAGCTTATCGAGCACCTGCTTATTGGCCACGTCATTTACAAATACGCACACGCTGTCGCACCCTTGCGCCAGCGAGGCAGTTAGCTCATTAAGCTGAGCATCAAAGAAGTGGACCTCAACGTTATCTGGACAATGTTCGCTGAATGCGTGTTGCTCATACCTTTGCGAGCTGAATAGGGCTAATTTCATCAAGTTGACTCTCTATTACCGCACGAAGGGTATCGGGTTTGGTCCGAGGTGCGTAGCGGTTCACCAGTTGGCCCTGAGAGTTTATTAGAAATTTAGTGAAATTCCATTTTATTGCCCGGTTTTGTGCAATGCCCCGAGTGTGTTCTTTTAAATAATTAAACAGCGGGTGGGCGTCAGGACCGTTGACCATTACCTTACTAAACAATGGAAAGCTAACATTAAATGTGCTGGTGCAAAAGGCTTTTATATCCTCATTTGAGCCTTGCTCATGGCGGCCAAATTGATTGCAAGGAAATCCCAATACCACTAAGCCCCGCTGTTGGTAGTCGCTAAAAACACGCTCCAACGCACTATATTGATTACTAAAGTTACAGGTACTGGCGGTGTTTACAATGAGTGCAACGCGTCCTTGTAACTGTTTAAATGAATAGGGCGTGCCATCGATGAGGGTGGCATTGAAATGGTAAATACTATCCATTGTGAGCTCCATAACTCAAAACAAGGCGTTTTTGTACGATGCCTTTGTTATACTTTTTTGCGTTTTCTCGAGGCTATCAGGCAAATAGGTCAAAATTATGTCAAAAATGTGTACCTTTATCGGTTTAGGCGTCATGGGCTACCCCATGGCCGGGCACCTGCAACAAGCAGGGTTTGATGTGTGTGTATACAACCGTACAGCGTCAAAGTCGCAGCAGTGGGTAGAGCAATATGGCGGGCGCAGTGCTGCAACGCCAGAACAAGCGGCCCAAGGCGCAGACTTTGTGTTTGTATGTGTTGGTAATGACGATGATGTGCGCAGCGTGATTTATGGTGAACACGGGGCGCTGGCGGGTATGCACGAGGGAGCTTTGCTGGTTGATCACACCACCACCTCCGCCGAGCTTGCCAGGGAGTTGGGTGACGCTGCGAAAGCCCAAGGTATTGCCTTTATTGATGCGCCGGTCTCTGGTGGCCAGGCGGGCGCCGAAAATGGCGTACTAACCGTGATGTGTGGCGGGAGCGATGCGGCTTTTGCCAAGGTGCAGCCAGTGATGGCAGCCTATAGTCGCTTTAGCCAATTACAAGGTGATATCGGCAGCGGCCAGCTCTGTAAAATGGTAAATCAGATTTGTATTGCCGGTGTGGTACAGGGCCTGGCAGAAGGTTTACATTTTGCGAAAAAAGCCGGGCTCGATGGCGACAAGGTGGTAGAGACCATCGCCAAGGGGGCAGCCGGGTCTTGGCAAATGGAGAATCGCCATCAAACCATGTGGCAAGGAGAATATGAGTTTGGTTTTGCCGTTGATTGGATGCGCAAAGACTTAGGTATTGCTCTTGATGAGGCGCGCAATAACGGGGCTAGCCTAGGTCTTACGGCATTGGTGGATCAATACTACAGTGACGTACAAGCTATGGGCGGTGGCCGTTTTGATACCTCCAGCTTACTGGCGCGGTTGGAAAAGCTGAACCCCAGTAAGTAGCGGTATACGCCCACAAGCTAAAGGCTTTGGGCGTAGTGGTATAGGGCTTTGAGCACCGCCATATTGCGCTCATTGCCTTCATTCTCGTGCACTAGGTTTTCTAGGCTGAGCATGAAGTCTTGCGCGCCGATAGAAGGGCTGTCCTCGCCATTCATCAGCTTGTTTTGACAGTACTTTCGCCACGAGTCAAGCTCGCTGGGGGTCAGCGTTTCCGGCCAATTACGGGCGCGATAACGAAATAGCAAGGTGGTGAATTTATCATCTTCAAAGTCTATGTCTAAACCGGCGAGCTGCATGGGTTCAGTGGCGCGAATAATATCAAACTTGGCCTTATCACTGTTGCTGATAAAACCACTATAAAGTTGATAGTCGGGGTTGCCAGTATCAGCAAACTGGCGCGTGTCGTTAAACACTTCGGCGACCTTATCGCGTAATTCGGGGTGGGCCTTTAGTACCTTTAAGTGGGCTAAACATTGTTCGCGATCGATACCCAAACGCTCGGCGTTCTCTGGCAACAAGGTTTTCGCGGGGGCAAGAATAGGGCATTTATTCACATGCACTAGTTTTAAGCCAATCGGCGCTTGCCCAGGAGGCAGTTCATCATGACGGGTATAGAGATACTCGCGTAACTGCTCGACACTTAAATCCAACAGCGGTTGCGGGTCTTGCGTTAAATTAAAGCACACCACCGCGTTTTTATTACTGGGATGAAAGCTCATTGGCGCAATCCAAGTCGTGCAGCCTTGGCTTGCAGGAATACGCGAAGAGGTATGCACTAGCGGCGTCATGTTATAAACATCCACCAAATCAAGCAGCGCTTTTTTATGGCGCAACGAGAAAAAGAAGTGATACAGCTTGGGCTGCGTGTCTTTAATCAGTTTTGCCAGCGCAATTGTGGCTTTTACATCGCTCAGGGCATCGTGGGCATCGGCGTGCTCAATGCCATTGGCTTTGGTTAGGTCTTCAAGGCGGAAGCTGACGCTGCCATCTTCCTTTTGCGGCCAGTTAATACCTTGCGGGCGTAGGGCATAACAGGCACGTACTAAATCAATAATATCCCAACGGCTATTGCCATTTTGCCATTCACGAGCGTAAGGGTCATAAAAATTACGGTATAAAGTGTAGCGGCTAACCTCATCATCAAAACGAATACTGTTGTAACCGGCCACACAGGTATTCGGGCGGGCGAATTCGTCATGAATTTTAGCGATAAACTCTGCTTCATTAAGGCCATGGCGCAGCGCATGCTGCGGCGTGATCCCTGTGACTAAACAGGCCTCGGGGTGAGGCAGATAATCCGGCGCCGGACGGCAATACTCAATAAGCGGCTCACCGATGATATTCAGATCTAAATCGGTGCGAATACCAGCAAACTGACTGGGACGATCTTTTTGCGGGTTTGCCCCCCAAGTTTCATAATCGTGCCAGTAGATTGTACTCTGGTCATTGTCGTTTCTGAGTTCTGCCATATTATTGCTTTTCCATATAAATCAGTGTTTTGCTGCTTTACTACTTTGCCTGTTGTTATTATGTGTCTTCGTAATCGTCGCGCTGTGTGTATAAATATGTGTATACTTTTCCGCGAAAAAGGTGTCTATTTTTAACGCTGCTTAGCGGCATACGATGATGCAAATTGCTCGGCAAAGAATATGCACTAGGCATACTAACACATTGAGCTGATTTAAGAATAAAGGTAACTATCCAGCTCGCCTGTTTAACTTGCTAAATGAGTGTTTAGGGCCATAACGGGGAATGGGAGCCTAAAGACACTCACTATAAAACGCGTGTAAACAGCTCGTTTATTTAAGCTTTCAACCTATTCGCCAAAGGCTAGTCGCGCTTTTTGCGTTGCCCGGTGATCATGGGTGGTATTAGCGGGATGCGCCCCCACCAGCTAACCACGATAACCGCAATAATATGGATAATGGCGATGGCATACAGGGTATTAGCTGCCAAGGCATGGAAGTCTTGCAGTAGCGAGTTACCGAATAGGGCATCGATTTCCTCAAGCATAAACCCAGTAACGGCAAGTGCAATAAATAGCAGCCAAGTTGCAAATATCATTAGCCAGCCAATAGGGTTATGGCCCGATTCGGTGGGGATCTGGCGCTCTTTGAGGTGAGTGATGTGCGCGCTTATCGCAGCGCGGTTGATAGCGGCTGCGCGAATACGGGCGTAGCCCGAGGGAAAGAGGCCCCAAATTAGTCGCAGTAACACCAGGGTGGCAGCGCTGTAACCTAGCCACTGATGCCACGAGCCACCAGCTTCAATAATGAAGTAATTGGTAATAAAGATGCCAACGAGGGACCAATGGACGATACGTACCACCGGGTCCCATATTTTAATTGTGCTGCTCACTAGTGCGCTTCTTGTTTAACTACCGAGCCGTCGACTGGATTAAAGTAAATTTCTACCTTGTTGTTATCTTTATCGGTGCCATAAATTTCATAGCAGCTGCCATCGGTCACTTTAAACTCATTGATGCTATAGCCCTTGGCTTGCAGTGTTGTTTTAAAGTCGCTTTGATCCAGCCATTGGCTTTGCGGCGCATCAGTACAGACGGTGACATCATTGGCAACGCCACAGCCAGATAGTATTAACATCGCTGCTGTAAGCGAAAGAGCTCGTTTAATATACATAACCCATTTCTCCTTTTTTGCTGTTGTATCACTAAAACAAACCTGGGTCAGATGATCAATGCGCTTGATCAATAAATATGCAAATTGTCTAATGCCGCCTACAAGCCAAAAACACTATCAGCGTTGCCAAGCTTAGTTGGTGGGCTGCGAAAGCTGGTAGCCTTGCTCACGAAATAAGCTCAATGCCGCGTTAACAACCTGGGGGTCATATAATTTACCGGCGTTGGTTTCTATTTCCGTAAGGGCTGCGTCCAGTCCCAGCGCATGGCGGTACGGCCGAGATGTGGCCATTGATTCAATCACATCGGCAACGGCAATAATGCGCGCTTCAAGCAAAATATCCTCGCCTTTCAAGCCTTGCGGGTAGCCGCTGCCATCAATGCGCTCATGGTGCTGATAAGCCACTTGGGCGATAGGCCAAGGAAAAGGAATACTCTTTAAAATTTGATAGCCATGCTCAGCATGCGTTTTAATAATGGCAAACTCGCTGTGGCTTAAGCGCGTGGGTTTGGTCAAATATTCAGAGGGGATGCTGATTTTGCCAATATCATGCACTAAGCCTGCAATGCGTAAACCGTATTGAGTGTCGGCGTTGAGCTGCATTTGTTTAGCAATTTGCACTGCTAAATCACCCACTCTGGACTCGTGGCCAGCCGTGTAGGGGTCGCGCAGTTCAACCATGCTCGAGATAGCTTCAACCGTGCCAAGTACGGTATTTTCCAACCGGCTAGAATAGTGTCTTACCTGATTAAGTGCGCCTTCCTCGGCGCTAATATCGCACAAAATACCAATATAGCGCTGCGGGTGAGAGCCGCTCACTAAGTGCATTTCGTCGTGAATATGAATATAGTGGCCATCTTTGTGCTTGATACGGTAATAGTGGTGTCCGCCACCGGCGCCGATAATACGATGACTTTCTTCTTGAGCACGGAGTTTATCGTCTGGGTGTAGACTTTTCGACCACCAACCTATGGCCATTGCTTGCTCAGCTTGGTATCCCAGCACTTTGGTGACATTGTCACTCACCCACACGGTTTGGCTGCGCTGAGCAGACACCTCAATGGCGTAGGTGACAATAGGCATGTGTTTAAAGTAGTTGGGTAATTTGTACAGGAGCAGTTGCTCATCGCTTTTGGCGGCAGAGACCAAGGTTTGAGCGTTATTGAGCTTCTTCAGTAACAAGTGTAAGGCCACAGACATTAGCAGGACAAAACTCACTCCTTTGCCAATAGAAAGCGCCAACGAGTCCTCAAAGTCTCCCCATACTAATGCCAATAACCAATCGCTGGAAACTATCCAAAGAGTGCTAATAACAGCATAAAGGCCAACTATTTGATTTCGACTTAGCCCTCTCATGTACTGCTCTTAAAAATGTGCGATGAACCCATTTTTATACTCGTCGCATTTTACTGTTCACTATATCTGCATAATAATACAATATTACGACACGCGGTGAGCATCTACCAGTAGGTAAATTGTATGCGCCATATCAAATAATGCTGCGATAAGCTGCTTTATGATCCACCGCACCATGCAAAACGTTCTTAAACGTTCGCTCTTTTATTATTTACTTTGATGGTACCACCATGTTTCTGCGAAAAAGTCACCTCGCTGAGCTGAAAAGCTTGCAAGATGAAGTGCTTACTTACAAGCAAATATTCTCTAGTTTAAGTGAAGAGATGATCCATCTAACCTTGGATTTGCAGGGGGTGATTATCTCTGCCAACACACTTTTTGAAACTGAGACCCAGATTAGCAGCCACGCGTGGCAGGCCAAGGCGTTGCTCGACTTCGTACCAAATTTGGCGCGCAACACAGAGCACTATAAGGCACTTAAAAATGCGCTAACCCAGCGCAAACACTGGGCTGGTGCTTTGGAAATGCAAAACAATGACCAGCACTTATGGTTACGTGTGATATTGCAGCCGATTGTGGATGCCAGTGGGCACTGTACGCACTTTGATCTGTTCGCATCGAACCTAACCCGCACCATTAATACCTCAAGGCACAATGAAAATGTCATCAACGCTATTGAGCGTTCTATGGCCGTGATCCGCTTTAACCCTCAAGGAAATATTATCGACGCTAACGACTTATTTCTAAACACTGTGGGTTATCGCCTTGAAGAAGTCAAAGGCAAGCACCACAGCATGTTTTGTGAGCCCGCACTGGCTAATAGCCATGAGTATCGTGAGTTTTGGCAAAAGCTCAATCGCGGAGATTACATTGCCGATCGTTTTAAGCGTATCGACAAACAGGGACGAGAAATTTACCTCGAAGCCTCTTACAACCCTATTTTCGATAGCCATGGTCAGCTCTATGAAATAGTTAAGTTTGCCACCGATATCACTGCGCAAGTAGAGCGCGAAAGCCAGGTAAATCATGCAGCTCAAATCGCTTACGACACCTCAATTAACACTCAAAGTAGTGCCAGTAGTGGCGCTGCCATTATGGAAGAAACCGCAGCGGTTATGAGCCAATTAGCGGCAAAGATGGATAGTGCGTCTGAGAAAATCAATGCCCTTGAAGCGCAATCGGCGCAAATTAATAAAATTGTTCAAGCCATCAGCGGCATCGCCGAGCAAACCAACTTATTGGCACTTAACGCCGCCATTGAAGCTGCGCGGGCAGGTGAGCTTGGGCGCGGTTTTGCGGTGGTTGCCGATGAGGTCAGAGAGTTGGCCTCGCGAACTTCAAAGTCGACCGAGGAAATCATTGGGGTGGTCAATGATAACGCGCAACTGACCTTGGAAGCGGTGCAAACCATAGGTGAAAATAAAGACACAGCCACCGAGGTTGCTGAGAAAGTCAATGATGCCAGTGCGGTGATTGAGGAAATACGCGAAGCGTCTCAAAAAGTCGTGGATGCGGTATCACAATTTGCTAACCGGCTGTCTTAAGGCAGCCGCTCAAGCGATCAGTGACTCGGTATATGTACCTCTGGGAGCCCTTCAAACTGGGGCTTCGCTAACAAATAACCCTGCATTAGATTAATGCCGGCTGCTCGCAACCAATGATATTCACCCTCTGTTTCAATGCCCTCGGCAAGCACCTGAATACCCAGCTCACGCAGCAAATTCACGCAGTTTCTTATGATGATCTGTCGGGTTTTATCCTGGTCGATATTGCGGATCATCAACATATCTAATTTAACAATGTCGGTTTGAAAGTCAGCTAATAAGTTAAGGCCTGAATAACCGGCGCCAAAATCATCCGTGGCGGTCATAAAACCCAATTTACGATAATACTCAACGATGCGTTTGATATGGTGCGCATCACCTACCTTTTCAGCTTCGGTAAACTCGAACATAATTCGCTCGATAGGAAACTGGTAACGCTCAGCGGCT
Organism: Pseudoalteromonas sp. SW0106-04; assembly: GCF_001293805.1. Taxonomy (NCBI): domain Bacteria; kingdom Pseudomonadati; phylum Pseudomonadota; class Gammaproteobacteria; order Alteromonadales; family Pseudoalteromonadaceae; genus Pseudoalteromonas; species Pseudoalteromonas sp. SW0106-04. The sequence continues at coordinate 85,542 of NZ_BCAI01000005.1, forward strand.
TCCAGAGTTGTTTTGATACATCGTTCAGGTTCATAGATGGCATTCGGTAAAAAGTTAATGCTCAGCATCGAGGGTATTTGCAGCTTGGCAGCCAAAGCAATGGCTTTAATGCGGCAATGCTGATCAAACATATATTTATTTTCATCGGTGAGCTGGCTTATTACTGCACCGGCGGGTTCATTGTTAACGCCACGCACAAGCGCTTCATACCCAAATACCTCGCCTTGTTGGCAATCAACAATGGGTTGGAACGCCATGGTAAAGTCAAAAGGGAGAGGGGGCGTGTTAATGCAGCGGCGACACTGAGATGCCATCAATGAATTCTCTTATTATTAGCTTCAAACACTAATATTAACACTAGCTGGTATTTGTGGGCTGTACAAGCTAAGTCGATGATTTTTAGAAAGACCTGAGCATAATCTCCACAGTTGGCAGCAAATTTATGATATTTCACACAATTGTTATCTTTTAGTGGTACAAACCCACGTACTTGATAAAATAGCGGCGTTAACAAGCCAACGCCAAAAAGGAACTCTTGTGCGCTATCTCATCTTTTTACTTTTTTCATTTTCGCTTCATGCTCAACTTGTCATTGATGAAACCACACAAAATTATGCCGTCAGTGCCGATGCGCCCGATGGTCTTTTACACGCACTCGATAATGCTTCGCCGGTAAAGCGTGATAACAAGGTTGTGCATGGTTACACCTACTACGATATCCGCTGGCAGTTTTGGTTTGATAGTAAGTCACGCCAATGTGATATCAATAAGGTAACCACTACGTTAGAACTGGAATACACGCTGCCACAACTAACAGATAGTACTGAGAGTGTGAAAAAGGCGTGGTCGCAGTGGTTTTCGTATTTGGCCGAGCATGAGCATGAACATGGTCGTATGATAAAGGCGATGGCACAGCGCATCGACGAGCAACTAGAGGCCATTCCCGAGTTGGGCAGTTGCCGCGTGATTGAACAACAGGCCGCGCTTATCGGCAATGCTCTGAAACAAGAGCTAGCACAGCAACTGCAAGCATACGACGAGCAAACCAATCATGGCCGCACTGAAAAGGCGTGGCTGGTGGATCACCTTTAGTACTTCACTTAAATGGTAACCGCAGCTGCTTTTTTCCTAGAGCAGCTGCCAATAACCCAGCTCTGCTATCTATGGTGTGGCTTTATGAAGGCTTGCTTCGCACATTTATAAACAGCGATAGCAAAACGAGTAGGGCACTGGTTAATAAAACAAACAGCCCTTCAACACACCAAGTAATCATTAACGCCACCACTAAGGCACTGCCCAAAGAGGCCATGTTCAGTTGGATTTGCGGGCGGTAGGATTGCCATACCGACTGGCCAACATCAATCACCGGCGCAGTCAGCAAGTGCCAATAAGGGTTACTTTGATAATCGGATACTGCGTTCTCTAGTTGCTCTTGGCGCTCCAAGAGTAAGGCTAAGTTGTTACCGCCTTTGGCGTAAATGCGGTCGTCACTTTGTTGATAGTGAGCCAACAGTTTTTCTAAGGAGCCATCAAAGAATTGCTTGGCGTCTTCTTTAAACGGGGCAATGGCCTGAGTTACCTCGTCGTTGCTTGCACGCAGTGCATGGCCATAATCGTCAACAAAGCCCGGCACTTGCAAACCCAGCAACGCGGCAATAAAAAACACGCACAAACGCACATAATGACGACACCAACGAATAATATCTTTAAGCATACAATTCCATCTACGGGCACATTGCCGCACTGACTCCAGTTATGGTGATTAAGTTATCACTTCACTCACACAATTGGTATGTCTTAGCGCCGCTAGCGCGCTGCACTGAGCAATCCGTTCGGGTATTGGCGCGGTACTGTTAAAGTTAATAGCTGTTGATGTTGGCGGTAACGATTATGGAGAATATCCACACGTTTAACGAAGTCGCGGGTTTGCTGAAAAGGAGGCACGCCACTGTAATGGGCAACGTTGCCAGGGCCGGCGTTATAGGCCGCTGCGGCCAGTTTCGTATTTCCTTTAAAGCGCTTTAATAGCTTCGCAAAATAGGCGCTGCCGGCGGCAATATTGCTATCGGGGTCAAAGGGGTTATCGATATTGTAGGCTTTGACTAGTAAAGGCATGAGTTGCATCAGCCCTTTGGCGCCCTTATGTGATTGCGCATTAGGGTTAAAGCCCGACTCGGCATGCACTATGGCTTGTAACAATGCCACATCTAAGTCATTTTTGAGCGCTTCTTCGTACAAGGTTTGACGAAACTTGTAGGGATGCAAAGGGGTTGAATACCAGCTTTGATAACGCGATTGCTCGCAGCGTTGGCATTTTACTTCAACAACACGAAAGCCACTGACTTTGGGTTTTTGATCGGTGAATACCGCAATGCCCTCGCTGTTGTAATAGTGGTAGATCACCGGATCGTTGGCGCCAAAGGCGGATATGGAGCAGGCCATCCAAATACTGGAGGCGAAGATGATGCGCGTTAACAACATAGTGCCAAACCCTGTGATAAACGTTCTTTAAGCCTAGCACAGGGTCAGCCTTTTGGCTGATAAAATAGCCATTGCACGATCGCTTTAAGGCGCTAAGCGATCACTGCTGAAAATCATAAATACTGCCTAAATTCATAAGCTTAGTTAATTCATCTAAGGCGGCGTAAGATTCTTGGATCAGCAGTGGATCGCGCAGATCGTCCTGGCATAGCTGGTCACGATAATGACGCTCCACCCAATCACTTAGGGTGTGATGTAACTTGTCAGAGAATAAACAGGCTGGGTTTGTGGCAGCCAATTCCTGTTCATTTAACACCACTCGTAAGCGCAAACAAGCTGGGCCACCGCCATTTTGCATACTTTGTTTGATATCCACGTAATGGACTTCATCCAAGGTATCTGGCTGAGTGAGTAAATCATCTAAATACGCCTTAACCGCTGGGTTCTCAGCACACTCCTGCGGCGCAATCAGCGCTGTGGCATTGCTAGGCAAGGTAATAAGCTGGCTATTAAACAAATAACTGCTCACGGCATCGGCAACACTCACCGCCTCGGTGGGTACTTCAACAATACTAAGGCGATGGGCGTCGTTATACAGTGCACTATAAGCAGAGCTTATTGTATCCAGAGCTTGGTGTTGCTTATAAAAGGCTTGCTCGTGGCAAAAAAGCAGCTGCTCATTACCAACGGCAATCACATCGTTATGAAACACGCCTTGGTCAATAACTTCTGGGTTCTGCTGAATATACAGCTGTTGGCTATCATCGAGCTGATGTAAGCGAGCAATGGCAGCGCTGGCCTCAAGGGTATGGCGAGCAGGGAATTTTTGTGGTTTCACGCCGCCTTCACTAAAGGCCTCGCGCCCATACACAAATAAGTGCAAGCCTTTATCGCCGTGCTTTGGGCATAAGCGGGTATGATTTGCGGCGCCTTCATCGGCGAAATGGTCGTGCCCAGGTAAGGGGGCGTGATGGGCAAAATAGTTTGAATTAGCGAACGTTGCTTGTAATACCCGGCCCGTGGTTGGCGCTTCAATGGAACGATGCAACTTATTGCTTAAATTGGCCGTCGTAAAATGGACGCGGTTATCGGCACTGTCGCTTGAGGGGGATACGGTGGCAGCATTCGCACTCCACATTGCTGATGAAGAAAAGCACGCACTTAATAAAGTCGGGTTATATTTGTACGCTTTTTCGAGTATTTGTGCATCCGAGCCAGTAAACCCCAGCTGCTTTAACAATGCCATATGAGGGCGTGCGTGAGGGGCCAGTACACCTTGGTGTAAACCCAGCTGGCGCATCGTGCGCATTTTCTCAAGCCCCTGCAAGGCCGCTTGTTTAGGGTTAGATGGCTGCGCTGCAAAACGCTTAGAGGCAACATTACCAAAAGACAATCCGGCGTAGTTATGGGTGGGGCCCACTAAGCCGTCAAAGTTTACTTCATAGCTGTGCATAGTACTCCTTAAAAATGCCTGTAACAGTAAAGGGCAGCTTTAAACCTAGCGGTGATGGTGTGCAAGTGCAATGTCAACGTCATTGAGTTGTTTTAATAGCTGCTGGCGCCGTTTGAGCAAAGTGCCTCGCGATGAGCTTTGGTCGTGCATTCGCAGCGCCTTATATATTTCCCGTTTAGAGAGCTTAGTATGAGCGGCCGCTTGCGAGACGCTAATTTGCTTATTCAACAAGCGGGGCATCACAGACGCGAGGCTATTCATCGTCTTTACCCTGCGCATAGTCATGAATTTGCCAAATACTAATATCGAAATGCCAAAGTAGGTAAAGGGTTTCACGTAGCTGTTGCATAACGGCGCTCCTAAGGTGGGTGACGCTGTAGCTAATGAATAATCTGTGCCACTAATGCAAAGAGTAATAAATACAGAGGCCTATAGCTTGATGGGAGTATTTAAAAGGGGTGTTAAGCACCGTTTTGGGTCATTTTTAACTGTGATTGCACCATGCTTTTGCACGGTGTGTGCAAGTATTAAGCACCCGTCGTTTAGTCATGTAAGTGTTTCATTAAAGCCTGAAAGCTTTGCAGGCAACCTGTCACTAAAAATATAGCCCAAAACTATAAAGACTATTAATTTCAGTAGGTTATTAATTTGGCACGATGGCTGCTCATATCTAAATGTGTTTAATTTAAAGGAGATTAATATGAGTACACCTTTAGCAGGTAAGAAAGTAGCCATCCTAGCCACTGATGGGTTCGAGCAAAGCGAACTGGTATCTCCTCGTAAAGCGTTACTCGATGCCGGTGCCGAGGTAGACATTATCTCTATTAAGCCAGGCACTATTCGAGGTTGGGAGGACGACCACTGGGGCGAAGAAATAAAAGTAGATAAGCTAGCGCAAGAAGTCAGCGCGGTTGAATACAACGCCTTAGTACTGCCCGGCGGTTTATTTAACCCCGATGCACTGCGCCAAGACACCGAAGCAAAGCGCTTCGTGGACGGCTTCTTCCAAGAAGATTACATCAAACCCGTTGCAGCTATTTGCCACGGCCCGTGGATGCTAGCGGAAATTGATAAACTTAAAGGGCGCAAAGTCACCTCGTATCCAAGTATACGCACCGACTTAGAAAACGCCGGAGCCAATTGGGTAGACGAGCAAGTGGTTGTTGATAATGGCCTAGTCACCAGCCGTAAGCCCGGCGATTTGCAAGCCTTTAACAAAAAACTCGTTGAAGAGGTATGGGAAGGTCGCCACGGCGAATAATTAGCCCCATTTACTTCTCAATATAAAAGCCAGCAGCCTTACTGCTGGCTTTTTTGTGGATGCAATAAATGAAGCGGCATTTTTATTAAAACTCACGAGTAAACATAGCGAGATTTTTTATATTAAGGCAGCAGCCGCAGGTGTCTAAGCGCTACTTTTTGGTATTAATATTTCTTTTTAAGAGGTATTAGGGCTTTCTCATTCGCCACCGCGTTGAACACGCTAATAGGTAAAGCACCCGAAAACCTATCCAACAGGGCGTGTTATGGAATGTAATACCAGCCATTAATGAGTGAATAATAGTTCCAACTACCTGAATTTAATGCAGTTATATATATTCATAACGAGCCAAACTCGGCTCGATTAACTCATTGCGCGTTTTCCACCTCACGACTGAATATCGACGTGACGAAACTCAGCTGCTAACTTAATTAACAATAAATAAACATTGGCGTGGTAAAAACACAAAGAGCTATTTGGTTTAAGCCGAAATTGTACTTTGGGATCAGGAGCAGAATGAGTCTGTTAAGACTAGTGATAAACCTTTTAACTCATGGAAGAGAGTGCGTAATTATATCGATGGCACGCAAAAATTAACTGAAGAGTGTGAGTCAACTCTCAAAGAGATTCTAACTTTTGTATTTTGCAAATAAGAACATAACAAAGCCAGCCAGCAGGACGCAGCAATGTTGCGCCTCTGCTGGTGGGTGCTATTCAATCAAAGTACTCGTCCGCAATAACTTCGACAGTGTTTTAGGTGTCTAGGAATTTAAGGGATTTTCATGAAGAAAATAACGCTTTTTATCGTTTCTATTACTGCAATAATTGGAGTTGCCGTTTTTGTTATTGGAGACATACAGAAAAAGACTATAAAGGATTCAATTGCTTCAACTTTAAATGTCGATTCAAGTAAAATAATTCTGAACCTCCCCCCAAAAAACGCTCGGTTTCCAGGAACAATACTATCACCAAACAAGTCATCACTTATGGTTTATACCGCTGGTAATTTAGATGATGAATCAGTTTTGAAGGGCGAAAAATTCTCTGTAGAAGCGATTGTTAATGATATGTCCAGTGTACAGGGGGCGGGTCAAAGCTCTTTACTAAATAGCGCTTTTTCTAATGATGAGCAACTAGAAGTAACTCTCAAAATTAAAGATGCATATGTAGCAGAACTACCAGTTGGTGCTTTAAAAGAAAGAATAAATGAAAACGAATTAGTTCAAACTGCAATGAAAAAAAACATTGACCCAATCATTGTTAGTCGTGCCTATGTTGGGAAAATAGAGTATGTAGTTCGCGCACTTAGTGAAGCGGGAATAAAGGCACTCGCCGAAATTTCTAAAACGGGGTATGAAGTCGAGAAAACCAGACTGGGCTCTTTTAACTTCTCGGACAATATAGAAGGCAGAAGAGAGATATCATTTTCTATCAATGCACCGATAATATTTGCTTACGAAGTGATGGGAGTAAGCCGAGTAGCCACTGATTTATCTGATCAGGGAGAATTAGTGTTAAATGAGTTGAGTGCTAGAAGAGTGAAAGAGATCAGAGACGAAAACTCATTGCGAGCTCAAAAGAATCATAAATCATTTGGAGCAATTACCATTGCTAATGCTCATTACGAGAACTTTAGCTCACTAAACGTACCGCAAGCTACACAAGCATCTATTTTGATGGAGCGCTTATTTGAAAGCTATAATCCAGTTTTTACTAAACAGCTTAATAGTACTAAAGAAATGCCGCTAAGTGATGAGAGGCTTTTAGATTGGACGATTGATCTAACATTAGAGCTTTTGCAGAATCCCGTCGACCACTTAGTAGTGTATTACACAGGACATGGCCTATCTTTACCAAATGGAGAAATTGTACTTCTTCAAGGTAACGTCAATAAAGACTACGCGGAACGTGCTGCGAAAAACTATAAACCTTCTCTTAGCGAATCTGGGGATGGGCTTATCCTTGTAGAACAACTTTATAATGCACTTGCTATGACAAACGTGCCCTTCACACTAATTATTGATGCATGCTACCCAAATGACGAAATGGCTGCTGCTCTAACTAGAGTAAGTATGCTTTTAGGAGACAAGGAAGGTGATGAACTTTACTACGTTGGTAATAATGCTCTAATTACAGATGAGCTTTCAGATATTGGGAAAGTTATGCGACAAATCGGAAGCCGATTTGAGTATCGCCAACAAGACAACGCTGTAATTTTTTCTTCAAAGCCTGGTGCTAAATCAGGGTTTAAACCTAATCCTATTGATCCTTACGGCCTAGAGTTGCCTCCATTAGCAGCACGAATATTAAAATTTAACGACTATATTGATCATGACGGAAAAAAAATAAAGCTAGCTGATATTATCAGAATGAATATCGACTCAGTAAATGGTATTGGCGAAATTAGCCTAAGTGGCTCAATTACATGGAGCAATTTAGAAGTAATGACAAATTCTTTGGGGGAGTGAGAGCTATTATGTGCCACATATTCAAGCTTCTGAGCCTAGGAGGTGCGTAAGAATCACATGCACTCGGATAGCAAAAAGTGGCGCGGCTTTCGCTGCACTTCAACCCAACCGCTTTTTCTGCCTTTGATGTAAGGCGTTCCCTCCAGGACTCGTAGATAAAAGGATTTATATTTTGCCTCCACAAAATGATGAAGATTTAAAACTCGTTCATATTCCTGCGTTAGTCGCAGTGCTATTAAACGCCGAAACGAAAAAAGGCGCTCCCTTAACTGAGCAAGAAGTGTTAGGTATAAGAGACTCTTCACAATGTATGGCAATGCCACTTGATGTTGCTGAGGAGCTGGCAGAAGAAAGAGGTTATGCCGATATCGACCCTGAGAATGCATGGGATGAATGGCAAAGTGTTAGATTGGAACTGCTTTAAGGCACTTAAAAGTTAGATATTGTTGCTCAAAAAAACGCAAAAAAAGAACGCAAACCAGAAACCTAGATTTAGTTGTAGTGGAGCGATTGTACGTTGATGGACTCATTAAAATTAAAAGACTTTCTTCACCCTCGGCCAGCGCCAAGAGGGATTGATGTTCTGTGCAAATTACAACACTTCTCAATTATTACTTATGCTGTGAATCCTTCACGGTTTGAGGGGCTTTTCCCCGAGCGATTTGAATTGGATACCCTAGAAATTAATGGTGAAGAAAAGGCGTTAATTTCTGTTGTTCCTTTCATTGATGTTGATTTTACCTCGGCTGTTTTCCCATTCCCTAAATTTACCATGGGCCAAACAAACTACCGCATTTACATTATCGATAAAAAGACCAACGAAAGGTGTGTTTGGTTCTTGGGTACCACATTGGATTCTTGGACTTTAGCTGTCCCTAGGTTCGTTTGGAACTTGCCTTGGTATAGTGGCAAAGTGAAGTTTGATTGTGAGTTCGATTCATCAACCAGACTATATTCACAATATAAAATGGTTACCCAAGCCGATTGGGCGCCAGCACATGTTGAACTAACCCAGAGCGCAGACTCTAAACTGGAGTTACCGGGCTTTCCTGATGTAGAAACGGGATTGGTGTATTTAACTCATCCGCTGGCGGGCTTTTATTATCGCCGTGACGGTCAACTGGGGACTTATCGAGTCTGGCATAAAGCCCTAGAAGTGAAGCCGGCGAACCTTGAATCGGCCAACTTTGGTTTGTTATCGCGCCTGGGCTTAGTGACGCCAGAGGAGCAACAAGTCGCGCATAGCGTTCTTGTTGAACCTATTAATGAATTTACTATTTATTTACCCCCAAAAGTGATTAGATAAAAATACAGTATGGCGTGGAAACGTTATTGGCAGCCCTTGGCACTAGGGTGGGCGCACTTTTTTGCCATGGCTTATAGCGTGGTGTAACGCAGAGTCAGTTGCTTGTAGTAAAAGGGTGGGCCCAGAGCGAACAGTTAAAAGAGGAATTCAGATGTATAAGGGAAGTTGTTTGTGTGGTTCAATCCAATTTCAATTGCAGGGCTCTCTCACTGATATCATTCATTGTCATTGCTCTTTATGTCGTAAGGCCAGCGGCAGTGCCTATGCAACCAATGGCTTCATTAATGCAGAAGATTTAAAAATAACAGACAAAGCGGGTACTTTGACTTATTACCAAAGTGCTGAGGGTAAACGTAAATACTTTTGCAGCCAGTGCGGGGCGCCCATTTACAGTGCTAATGCGCAGTCGCCAAACAGGTATCGGCTGCGCCTAGGAACGTTAGACAGCGATATTACAGAGCGACCCATTTCTCATAATTTTGTGACCTCAAAAGCAAACTGGGAAGAGTTAGACGCAGCGTTCCCTCGTTATGAAAAGCACGAGCCTGGACGGCAGTGAAATTGGTGCTGCGCTAGGCTGCAACTTGGCACCGACAGCGTGGGTGCTTTGTAGGAAACAGCGCTGCTTTATATTAATTTCTTCAGTCAAACTCCCTCTTAAACAGTGTTAGATTTGCAACAGTCTGTTGCCCTGTAAGCCGCTCGCAAGCACGCGTGAAAATATCTCATTATGCGTTTTGTTGGTTTGTTTCTATTATCCCTTGTATCTATTTGAGGTTCGCAGCAGTTGCCTTGGCACTTATCCTGCTAACAGCCTATAAGTGACGGGTGACACCCTCACTTTTCGGCGTAATTGCACCGAGAAAGCGCATTTTATGCACTGTAATAATGCGTCCATATTTCTTTGCTAACCTCGCCATCAGACTTTGCAAAACACACCGATTTGCTGAGCAGTATCCATAGCACATTGATGTGGCGAACAAATATACACTTGTTTGGAGCCCAGCTATGTTAAAGAAGCGTTTTTTCAAAACAAAAAACGAAGCAGAAGTGACCTTTGAGTATGAGCATCCACACGCGGCCCGTGTTGCGCTCGTGGCGGAGTTTAATCAATGGCAACCTTTGCCCATGACCTGCTCGAAAAAAGGCAGCACATTTCGCGTTAAAACGCGCCTCCCCAAAAACAGCGAATTTCATTTTCGTTACTTAATCGATGACCATGAGTGGGATAACGACCACCAAGCCGATGCCTATGTTGCCAATGCCTATGGTACTGACAACAGTGTGGTATCAACCCACGTTCAGCCTTAACAATGCAGACGCTGGCACAAAGCCTCTATCTGATGGGGGTTGGCGACAGCTACGTGGATTACCAAGGGCAACAGCAACAATTTGATCAGGCGTTGCGGGTAAAAGTGCTTGAGGCCATGGGGGTCGATGTTGATAACCTCGACGCCTTAGCTGCGCTTAACTATCAGCTTGACGCGGCCCCTTGGCAGCAACTTTGCGATGACATTATGGTTATCTCGGAGCCTTCGCCACGTTTAGTTATTCGCCTGAGCGAGGCGCAGTTTCAGCGGCAGCAGAGTGCAAGCTTGCACTTAGAGGTGAACGCACAACATGCTAACTGGTGCATTAGCCAAGGGCAAGTCACCGGCGACTACGTGATTGATGGCTGTCGCTACCTCGCACTTAGCTATGAACTGGGTCAAGGTTGGTTAGCGCCTGGGTTTTACGCCGCGCGGATCAGCGTCGCAGAGCATAGCGCTGAGCTAGAGCTATGGTGGGCGCCGCAGCATGTTTATCAAGGCGCTTATGGCCAGCAAGCAGCTGTTAAAAGTGTGGGGTTATCGTGCGGCTTGTACACCTTGGTGAGCGAGCACGGGGTGGGCATGGGTGATTTTGCGGATCTTAAAGCGCTGCTGCGCGAAGCCGCTGCGTTATCTATAGATTATGTGCTACTTAATCCCTTGCACTTACTCGATTGTAATGATGCCAGTAGGCATAGCCCGTACAGCCCTAGCAGCCGCATGCTTATCCATCCGCTGTGCATTGCCGTTCAGGATTCGCCGGAATGTGATGCGGCGATTTTAGCGCAGCTCAATGAGGCCAAAAGGCACTATAGCAATGTAGCAAGTGCGCCTTGGCTTGATTATGAGCAAGTCTATGCGCTTAAGCTGCCATTATTACGCGCGTTATTCCAACGTTTTTGCACCACGGCAAGTGCTGAGCGCAAGGCCGAATTTGCACAGTTTAAAGAGCAGCACCGTGTCGCTCTTGATACCCTGGACGACCCAGATGATGAGCAGGCTTGTTATTGGCAATGGCAAGCCTGGCTGCAGCGCCAAGAATGCCAAAATATAGCGCAAGAGGCGGGCATGAAGTTGGGCCTTATCAATGATTTGGCCGTTGGCGTGAGTGATGGTGGTGGCGAGTTTAATCGTTACCGAGCACTGTTTACTCCCCATGCCTGTATTGGTGCGCCGCCGGATGATTTTGCGCCACAGGGGCAAAATTGGGGCATGCCAGCATTGTTGCCGCAAGCGATGAAGCGCCACCGGTTTGCCTATGCCAAAGCGTTATTTAGCGCCAATATGCAAGGGGCGGGGGCGCTGCGCATTGATCATGTGATGGCGTTGATGCGCATTTGGTGGTGTGTGGATGAGCAGGGCTGTTATGTCTATTACCCCTTCAACGAGCTGTTAGCGCTAATAAAAATACTCAGTCACCAACACCAGTGTGTGGTGATTGGTGAAGATTTAGGAGTGGTGCCAGAGCAAGTACGACAGGCCTTGGCCCAAGCGCAGATATTCTCCAATACCGTGTATTACTTTTGTTATCAGCACTCGACCTTTAGCGCGCCGCAACACCTTGATGAGCAGACCTTATTGATGATCAGCAACCACGATTTACCGCCATTTGCCCAGTGGTGGCAGGGTGATGATCTTAATCAAGCACTGCAACTGGCGCTTATCAGTGCAGAGCAAAAAAAGTCGTTATATGAGCGACGTAAAAACCATAAAAGCGCGCTGATTGAGCGACTCACTCAACAAGGGGAGTCGGTTTCGTTACACAGCACCAGCGCCGATGTGTATCGCGCCTTGTGTCGAATACTTGCGCAAGGAAGTAGTAAGTTGTTGACCCTGCAACTTGATGATTTAGACGGCCAACATGCGCCGGTCAATATCCCCGGTACGCACCGTGAATACCCGAACTGGCGACGACAGTTGAGCCAATCTGCTGTCGCTATTTTACAGCAGCAACAGCAGTTTATCTGTGAACTGACTAGGAGTCGTCATGGAACATGCGATGATTGATAATACGCCACTTCCTGATTTAGCCGATGCTGTTTGCGCCCTTGAAGGGGCGCAAGTGGGTGAGCCGCGACAGCTATTGGGCCATCAATGTATTGACGGCAGCTGGTATGTGATTCTCTACAAGCCCGGCGCTTTGGCGGTGGAGGTGCAATTTGCCACTCACACTTGTATTGCCCAGCGCTATTCAGACTCCGAGGTGTTTATCGCGCCGGCGCCGGCGGAATTTGTTCCGTATCAGCTCTGTGTTACTTACCCAGAGGCGGTGGTGGTTCAGGCCGACCCATTTTGCTTACCCTTAGGGCTCAGTGCCGCCGATTTATATTTTTTCCGTCAAGGCACAGAGCAACAGGCGCAGCGTCACCTTGGCGCCCATATGATGACCCTGCAAGGCCACCGTGGCGTGCGTTTTAGCGTGTGGGCTCCTAATGCCCTCGCGGTGAGTGTGACTGGGGATTTTAACCACTGGGATAGTCGCCAGCACCCTATGGCGCGGGTTGAAGACAGCGGTGTTTGGGCCATTTTTATACCCGATGTAGCGCCGGGCCAATGCTACAAATACCATATTCGTACGTTATCAGGCGAGGCTCTACTAAAAGCCGACCCTTATGCATTTGCTACAGAGCGGCCGCCAAATACCGCCTCGCGTGTCAGCGCTGTTACGTTGCCTAAAGCGCTGGATGAGCAAAGCTATGAGCAACGCGAGCGCCGCAATGCCATCGATGCTGCCATTAGTATTTATGAGCTGCACATTGGCTCTTGGCGACGCACCGCCGATAACCAATTTTTAAATTACCGTGAGTTAGCCGCGCAATTAATTCCGTACGTGGAAGAAATGGGGTTTACCCATATTCAATTAATGCCCGTTAGCGAATTCCCCTTTGATGGCTCTTGGGGGTATCAGAGCACCGGCCTTTTCGCGCCCACTTCGCGCTTCGGCAGTGGCGATGATTTTGCCTATTTCTGCGCGCAGTGCCGCGCGCACAATATTGGTGTGCTAATAGATTGGGTGCCGGGGCATTTCCCGGCAGATGCTCACGGTTTGGGGCGTTTTGATGGTACGCATTTGTATGAACATGCCGACCATCGCCAAGGGTATCATCCGGATTGGCATACCTATATTTACAATTATGAGCGCCAAGAGGTACGTAGCTTTCTCACCTCTAGCGCCAGCTTTTGGTTAGAGCAATACGGGGTAGATGGGTTGCGCGTGGATGCCGTGGCATCGATGTTATACCTTGATTACAGTCGTGAGCACGGGCAGTGGTTGGCCAACCACTTGGGCGGGCGAGAAAACCTCGGCGCTATTGCTTGCCTACAGCAAATCAACAGTGTGTGCTATGGCCGAAATCGCGGCATTATGATGGTCGCAGAAGAATCGACCGCGTGGCCAGGAGTCACACAAACCACCGACAGTGGCGGCTTAGGGTTCGGCTTTAAGTGGAATATGGGGTGGATGAATGACTCATTACGCTACATGCAGTTAGACCCGATTTACCGCCAATACCATCACCACGACATGACCTTTTCCATGGTCTATGCCTATAGCGAAAATTACATTTTGCCTTTAAGCCATGATGAAGTCGTTCATGGCAAAGGGTCGCTGCTGAGCAAAATGCCAGGAGATAGTTGGCAGCAACATGCGAACCTTCGCGCCTATTTAGGTTTTATGTGGGCTCACCCTGGCAAAAAGCTGCTATTTATGGGCGGCGAATTCGCTCAGCAGCGCGAGTGGGACCATAACCAAGCGTTGGATTGGCACCTGCTTGACGACCCAGCGCACCAAGGCATGCAGCGTTGGGTTAAATGCCTGAATCAGCTTTATCGTTCTTACCCGGCTCTGCATGAAAATGACTGTGATGAGCGTGGGTTTCGGTGGTTAGATGGGAACAATAGCCAGCAAAGCATTTACAGCTTTGTACGTATTGCCAGTAGCCTCCCGCAAGTCGTGCTCGCGGTTGTGAATATGACGCCTCAAGTACATCATGATTTTCGCATTGGTGTGCCTCACGCTGGTAGTTACCGAGTTATCGCTAATAGCGATGAGAGCCAATACTTCGGCAGTGGCGTTAGGGTGTGCGCTGAGCGACCTGCAAATGAGCAACCACTCCTTTCGGAGCCACTCTATTCAGAGCCACTCTATTCAGAGCCACTACCCTGGCATGGCCAAAGTCAGTCTATCAGCATCTGTGTGCCGCCATTGGCGTGTGTTTATCTGTTGTGGGAGGCACCTGATCATGAGTAAATTTATTACCAAGGCGGGCGTTGGTGCCCCCTTGGGGGCTTATATTGATGACCAAGGGGTTAATTTTTGCTTGTACTCGCGTCATGCCAGTGCCGTGTACTTGTGTCTGTATGATGCTTCTGGGCACAGTGAAATTGCACGCATAGCCCTACATAAAGGTGAACCTGGGTATTGGCATGTTCATGTTGCAGGGGCTGCAGAAGGGCAGCTATATGGCTATCGAGTGGATGGTCCTTTTGCTCCTGAACAAGGGCAGTTGTTTAATATTAACAAGTTGCTGCTGGACCCTTACGCACACTCGCTATTTGGTGATTTTCAACACAGTATTCGCCACCGCGCTGTCGATGAGCAAGGTAAGCTTTGTCCGTTCGATAATGCTCACTTAATGCCTAAAGCACAGGTAACCGCACTGAGCGAGTATAAAGGTAAACGCCCGGAGATTGCCTGGCACGACACCGTTATTTACGAATGTCATGTTAAGGGATGGTCGCAGCGCCACCCGGATATTGAGAAAGCCGAGCGTGGGTGTTTTGCAGCCTTGGCAACGCCGCAATTCATTGAGCATATCAAGGCGCTAGGTGTGACCAGCATTGAGCTTATGCCCGTGCAGCAGTTCATTAGTGAAGCGTTTTTACAGCCACTCGGGCTGAGTAATTATTGGGGCTATAACACCCTGAGCTTTTTCACTCCGCATAGTGATTATTTGGTCAGCGGCGATGTGCACGAATTTCAAGCCATAGTTGAGCAGTTACATCAACACAATATCGAAGTGCTGATTGATGTGGTTTACAACCACAGCTGTGAAGGCGAAGCGCTTGGCCCTTGTTGCCACCTAAGGGGCATTGATAATCGCAGTTATTACCGCCTTGATGAGCAAGGTCATTATATTAACGACACCGGCTGTGGTAACACCTTAGATTTAACCCAACAGGGTGCTCTGCGCTTGGTCATGGACAGCTTACGGCATTGGTATCAGGTATATGGGGTTGATGGCTTTCGCTTTGACTTGGCCAGTATTTTAGGCCGAGAGCACCATGGTTTTAACCCTGAGCATGTCTTCTTTCAATGCCTTGCACAAGACCCGGTATTACAACACGCGAAACTGATTGCCGAGCCTTGGGATATTGGCCCCGGAGGTTACCAGCTTGGCGCTTTTCCTGCTCCATGGCGACAGTGGAACGACCAATATCGCGATGTTGTCAGGCGGTTTTGGCGCGGCGATAGCGATTTACTGGGCGTGTTAGCCAAGCGCTTGCATGGCTCTGCCGATATTTTTAGCGCCACCGGCATGGTGCCAAGCTACAGCATTAATTTTATAACCAGTCATGATGGCTATACCTTGGCCGACCTTGTCAGCTACGAGCAAAAGCATAATCACGCCAACGGAGAGCGCAATCAAGACGGCCATAATGCCAACTACAGCTGTAATTATGGTGTGGAAGGGCACAGCGACGATGCCCACATCAAGTTACTGCGTTTGCGAGCACAAAAAAACTTACTGCTCACCTTATTACTTTCCAAAGGCGTGCCTATGCTCAGCGCCGGCTCGGAAATGGGGCACTCACAGGGGGGCAACAATAATGCATATTGCCAAGATAACGCCATTAATTGGCTTAGTTGGCACGATGTCTCTCGCCACCATCCGTTAGCACTGTTTATCAGCGATGTGCAAAGGCTGCGTCGTGAATTCGCCATTTTTACGCACCCGGAGTACATCCATGACAACGACCCGCGCTTTGTGATTGCTTGGTATCGCCCTGACGGGCGGCCGATGAGAAATGACGATTGGCATGACCCCTCGCTGCATACCTTGGTGTATTACAGTATCGATACCCAGGCCCATCACTATTTATGTGTGGTACTGCATCGCGGCGGGCGCGAGCAAGCCTTGCGCTTAGTGAGCCCTGATAATACGCCACTGCAATGGCACCTGCGCTTGAGTACGGACGAACACAGTGTGCCTGCAGCGCAGGGCATCGCTGTGGATCAAGAAATAACCTTAACTCCCTGTAGTGGTTGGGTGTTTAGTAACGTTGAAAACAAACACAATACAAGGCAAACACTATGACTACGTCTGGCACTGTATGCCACCCTGTGGATTGGCAGGATGCGCCGCTACTTGATAGCGAAACGTTGGCCGATGATTTGGCTCGTCATTTTCACTATACCCTCGGGCGCGACAAAGTGGGCGAATCGCAGCATTATTTGTATCAAGCACTGGGGCTGACAATACGTGATAGGCTGGTGGCGCGCATGCGACAAACCCGCAATGTCACTAATTCAGTGCCAACACGAAGAGTTGCCTACCTGTCGTTAGAGTTTCTCATCGGACGTAGCTTAAATAACGCTATTTTAAACCTAGATATGGCTGCTGAGGTAAGCGCCGCACTAGCCAATTACTGCGCCGAGCTCGAACATATAGCCAGCGCTGAGCACGACGCTGGTTTAGGAAATGGTGGTTTAGGGCGTTTGGCTGCGTGCTTCTTAGATAGCTGTGCGACCATGGCCTTGCCGGTCACAGGTTATGGTATTCGTTATGAATACGGCATGTTCAATCAACGCATTGATAATGGTCAGCAAATAGAGCAGCCCGATCATTGGCTGCGTGAAGGCCATCCGTGGGAATTACCAGCACCGGATAAAACCGTGCGGGTGAAGTTTTTTGGTCATGTCGATATTTATCGAGACCATCAAGGCCGCGAACACCGCCAATGGCTGGACACCCAAGATGTGTTAGCTGTGCCTTATGATGTGCCAGTGCCAGGCTATGGTAATGATATCGTCAATACCTTACGGCTATTTAAAAGTGAGGCCACCGATGAGTTTGACCTTGGTGAGTTCAATGCTGGTGGCTATGCCGAGGCTGTGGCGCAAAAAAACCTCGCCGAGCAAATTTCCATGGTGCTGTATCCGAACGATAGCAGTGAAAATGGCAAAGAGCTGCGCCTGCGCCAACAATACTTTCTCTGTAGTGCCGCACTGCAAGACCGGCTTAACCAATGGATAGCAATTAAAGGCGCACAGTTTACAGATTTTGCCGATTATCATGTATTTCAACTCAACGATACGCATCCCAGTATTGCAGTAGCTGAATTAATGCGCCTGCTTATCGACGAACACTGCATGAGTTGGGACGATGCTTGGCAGATAACCACTCGTACCATGGCCTACACCAACCACACCTTGCTACCTGAAGCGCTGGAAAAATGGTCTGTGGCTTTAATGCAACGGCTACTGCCGCGTTTGATGCAAATTATCTATGAAATTAACGCACGGTTCTTAATCTTAGTCGCCAAACAGTGGCCCGGGTGTGCACAAAAACAGCGTGCTTTGTCGCTTATTGAAGAGGGGCCAAACCCTCAGGTGCGTATGGCTTATTTAGCCATTGTTGGCAGTTATTCCGTCAATGGGGTGGCGGCGCTGCATAGCCGCTTACTAAAAGAGCAGTTGTTTGCAGATTTTTATGCGCTGTGGCCACAGAAGTTTAATAACAAGACCAATGGGGTCACGCCTAGGCGTTGGCTATCTCATTGTAACCCCGAGCTGGCACAGTTGATCACCGCCAAAATAGGCGATGATTGGGTAAAAGATTTCGCGCATATTAACCGTATTCGCCGTTACTACGACGACGATAGCTTTATTGCCGCGTGGCAAAAGGTAAAGCAAGCCAACAAAGCGCGGCTGTGCGAGTTGGTGCAACAGCGCTGCGCCGTGCAATTTGACTCGACCATGCTGTTTGATGTGCAGGTCAAGCGCATTCATGAATATAAACGTCAGTTGCTCAATATTTTGCATGTGATTCATTTATACCGGCGCATTTGTGATGGCGATACGCAAGGCATGGTGCCCCGTTGTGTGCTGTTCGGGGGCAAAGCGGCCCCCGGTTACGATATGGCTAAGCGCATTATTAAGTTGATATGTAATGTTGCTAACACCATTAACGATGACCCTCGTGCGAAGGCGTGGTTAAGGGTGGCGTTTTTACCGAATTACAATGTCACCGCGATGGAAACAATTTGCCCTGGAGCGGATTTATCAGAGCAAATATCCACGGCGGGTAAGGAGGCGTCAGGCACCGGCAATATGAAGTTTATGATGAATGGCGCACTGACCATAGGCACCCTGGATGGCGCCAATGTGGAAATGCTTGAAGCACTCGGTGGCGAGCACTTTTTTACTTTTGGCGCCAAGATTGAGCAAATTGACGATATCCGCAGGCACTATAGCGCACGCGCTATTATTGAGAACGACCCGCAGTTGCAAAAAGTAATCGCCTTGCTACAAAGCGGTCATTTTAATTTGTGTGAGCCGGATATTTTCGCTCCCATTATTAACCTCCTTTATGACGATAGCGACCCTTGGCTTACCTGTTATGACTTTGCCAGTTACTGCCAAGCTCAACAAGCTGTCAGCGAAGCTTATCAAGACCCTAAACACTGGACACAAATGAGTATTTTAAATACCGCTGCCTCTGGTCAGTTTTCCAGTGATCGTACTATTGCCCAATACAGTGAAGACATATGGCAGTTACAGGCCATGCCAACGCGCCAAGGAGAATAACCATGCCAAGTTATGCAAATCGATACATTAGTACTTTAACCCGTGATACTTACGCCTTGATCCTCGCCGGAGGCAGGGGATCGCGGTTACATGAGCTGACCAACTGGCGCGCCAAGCCGGCCGTGTATTTTGGGGGTAAACATCGCATCATCGATTTTCCACTGTCGAACTGCATCAATTCGGGGATACGCAGGGTCGGGGTGGCGACTCAATATAAGTCGCACTCGTTAATTCGTCATGTGCATCGCGCTTGGGGGCACTTTAAAAAAGAGCTCGGTGAGTCAGTAGAGATTTTACCCGCGTCACAGCGCTACGGCGATGAGTGGTATTGTGGCACCGCCGATGCGGTATTTCAGAATATGGACATCATTCGTCATGAGCTACCCCGTTATGTCATGATTTTATCAGGCGATCATGTTTACCGTATGGACTACGGGGCGTTACTGGCAAAACATGTGGAAACGGGCGCCGATATGACGGTGTGCTGTATTGAAGTCGATACCGAAGAGGCTGCCAACACCTTTGGTGTTATGACCGTGGACGAACAAAACCGTATTCGTCGCTTTGATGAAAAGCCCGCTGTGCCGAATGAAATTCCAGCAAAGCCGGGTCGGTGCTTAGCGTCGATGGGCAACTACGTATTTAACACTGAATTTCTATTTGAACAATTGCAAAAAGATGCGCAAAACAGCTGTTCGGGGCGTGATTTTGGTCACGATATCATCCCGGCAATCATCGACAATCACCAGGTATATGCCTTTCCATTTACCGATCCGGGCATGTCTGGGCAGCCCTATTGGCGTGATGTTGGCACCTTGGATTCGTTTTGGGAAGCGAATATGGAGTTGGTTGAACCGCAGCCGAAATTGGATTTGTACGACCCTAGCTGGCCAATTTGGACCTACCAAGAGCAATTACCGCCAGCGAAGTTTATTTTTGATGACGATGAACGCCGGGGGATGGCGGTGGATTCAACGGTTTCCGGTGGCTGTATTATTTCCGGCTCGCAAGTGCGCAAGTCGCTATTATTTTCTAATGTGCACGTGCACTCTTTTTGTCAAATCGAGCAAGCGGTGGTGCTGCCGGGTGTGGTCGTTCATCGCGGTTGCCATATTAAGCGAGCGATCATTGACCGGGGCTGTGAAATACCAGAAGGACTGACCATTGGCTTAGATCATGAGGAAGATATTGAACACGGCTTTCGCGTATCCAAAAATGGCATTGTGCTGGTAACGCGCGATATGTTGGCGGCGCTTGCGCAAAAAACCGATGCCCAGAGTCAGCAGCGAGCGTAATAATGAAGTCAGTGTTATTTGTTTGTGCTGAAAGCAGCGCCATTGTCGGCGCAAAAGTGGGTGGGGTGGCTGATGTGGTGGGCAATGTGTCAAAAGCGCTGGCCGAGCAAGGCACCCGAGTCGATGTCATTTTGCCGCATTACCAATGTATGGAGCTCATTGAGGCGCAGCCCTGCGCCGAGGTGCAGGTTCACTTTGCCCACCAACGGCTTAATATACAACTTTTGTTGGTGAGCAAACGCGATGGGGTCAGTCACTATGTGTTATCGCATCCGTGGCTGTGCAGTGAGCATGTTTATCACCACGATGAAGACGGCCGGCCCTTTGCTGCTGATGCCAGTAAGTTTGCCTTATTTTGCTTGGCGGTGGCACAGGCGATAGAGCAAGGTGTGCTAGCGGCCGATGTGTTGCATTTACATGATTGGCACAGCGCCACGTTGGCGGTGCTTCGTGCTTATGGCAATGATTTTCAAAGACTTAAAGCCATGCACACGGTGTACACCATTCACAACTTAGCATTGCAAGGAGTGAGGCCGTTTGCCCACGACCCGTCGGCGCTTGAATCGTGGTTTCCATGGTTTAGTTACGATGGCCAGCGTATTTGCGATCCGCGCTATCCCCATTGCTATAATCCGATGCGCGCTGCCATTGAACTATGTGACAAAGTGCATGTGGTCTCGCCCCAGTATATGCAAGAGGTTCAGCGTCCAAGCAATATGGAGCATGGTTTTATCGGTGGAGAAGGGTTGGAAAATCAGTTGGTTGCCGCGCAGCAGCAAAATCGGTTGTTGGGCATCCTCAATGGCTGTGACTACCAAAGCGAGTCGGTAAATTACACTCAAAAACGGTTATGGCAGCTCGCTGAGCAGGCTGTATTACAATGGATGGGCAAGGCCAATCAGTTAAGCGCGAGTCATTACATCGCCCATGTTCGCCTGCAACAATGGCGTGCCAACGAGATCACACCTTGGCTATGCTCGGTAGGACGGATCAGCCCGCAAAAAGTCGCGCTATTGCTGCATGATAATACGCTGGGTGATCTGCTACGGTGTTTGGCTGAGCAAGGCAAGCACTTTATGATGCTCGGATCTGGCGATCCGGCGCTTGAAGCAGTGCTAACACAGGCGATGGCTGAGCATGACAACTTTTTGTTTTTACGCGGCTTTGCCCTAGAGTTGGGTGATGCGATGTACCAGCTTGGGTCATTATTTTGCATGCCCAGCTCATTTGAACCATGTGGCATCAGTCAGCTTTTAGCGATGCGCGAGGGCACGCCCTGCTTAGTACATCAAGTGGGCGGACTTAAAGACACCATTGCCGAAGGCGTCAATGGTTTCACCTTCACGGGCAATAGCCCAAAACAGCAAAGCCAGCAGCTACTCACTGCCTTGCAGCGTGCTCTTGCTGTTTACCATAACGAGCCAGCGCAGTGGCAGACATTGTGCGCGCAAGCCAAAAACACGCGCTTTGACTGGCACCAAGTCGCCGTCAGTTACCTTGAGCAGTTGTACACCCATTAGCTGCGGCGCAAACGACTCAGTGACACCTTGGGGAGCGGCCTAAAACAGGTCGATATCCCCTTCATCCTGATTAGCATTGTCCGGTGAAATTGCACCGGATTGCACAAGATCATCAAAAAAGTGCAGCTGATCACGGCCATTATTTTTTGCATAATAAAGTGCTTTGTCGGCGTTCTCTAATACGCTGATGGGGAAGTCATAAGGGCTGATACGAGCCATCCCCACACTGACTGTCAGCGTTTTTACAAAGGGGAAGTGGGTGTTGCGCACATGGTCCATAAACGCCTGCATTTTTTCATTGATATCTTCTTGTTTGCAAGGCTCAAAAATAAGTACAAATTCTTCGCCGCCGAAGCGAAACATTAAATCTGAAGCGCGGAAGAAACCACGCATCTGCTGCGCCAAGATAAGCAATACCTCATCACCACAGACATGACCATAGTTATCATTAACTTGTTTGAAGTGGTCGATATCCACCATTGCTAACCACGAGTAACTCTCGGGTTGGCGCTTGCGGTTATTATTCTCTCGGTTATGGGCTTTTTGGTTCATCACTTGCTTTTCTAGCAGGCGTTTAAATTTACGCTCAAAGGTTTGCCGATTTAATAATCCGGTCAGCTTGTCGCGCTCATTCTCATGTAAAATGGTTAGGTAATTTTCGTAAATACGGCAAAAGGCGTTTAGTAACACTTGTTGTGATGAGCTCAAGTGATTACTGACCACCTTGATGGCGACCACAGGTTTATCAAAAATCGAAATGGGCAGCCAGCGATGCTCAATGCCGTTGTTGTTCTGTACGGTAATGATACAAGCAGATTGTAAACACGAGAGAAGTTCAGATTCAGGGGATTCTACAATGTGTGTGTCGTGCCATTGATATTGACCGGCATTCTCATGGTGTAGCACTAGGCTGCACTCAATGACCTTGCGGCCAAAGTCTTGTAAGTCCTTATAGACTGCTATCTCTTGGCACTGTATGAATTCTTGTAGGGTGGTGACTAGGCTGTATTCGAGGGAGTTTACATCTCTGGTTTTAGTGATTTTGATAACCGAGTTTAATAATTCTTCTTGCATGATTCGGTAGGCCCTATGAATTTACCACATAATGCGACCTACATGGTCGCTAGCCCTGAGTATAGTCAATATATGAAAACCGGGACGTCCATTTCCGCCATTGTCATATTTTCTTCTCCTTCTCTTTCTCAGCCATATGCTTAGCATCTTGCAGTTAGGTTCGCAGCGAGCAATGGCCTAACACGTTGCTTGTAATCAAAAAAGGGAATTTGAATCTAACGATATAACCACAACGAATATAAAATATATTGTATACATTATTAACTAAATGTTAACTTTGCCGCGAGTTCAATCAACCCAGAAAAGGTACATTATGAGAAAATCAGCAATTACGTCGGCACTGATGGTTGCGCTTGGCTGCGTAGCTGGCCACGTTAGCGCGCACCCGGGCACCAGTGAAGGCAAGCGATTGTTTAAACCTATAAGTGCACAGCACTCATTGGCCGTTGCCCATGAGGCGGACCAGCAGAGGCAACATATCGCGCCGCCAACGGCCGATAGGCAAAAGCAGCTTTCTTCAGTCCATTTAGTTAATGAGCTATCACATGCTAGCTTGATGGCAGATGCGAGTGCGCAGTGTGCCCTGCAGCAACTGGCTGACGCGTCGAGCGCCACCATCGCCGAGCAAGTGACCAGCCAGGGGGTGGATTGCGTCAACGCGCTATTTAGTGCCAGCAATGAAGTCGCTGGACAAATTGTTACTGATGGTAAAATGTTAGCAGTCGCTGATAGGGCACTTGTGCTTGCCAGCAATTATAACGGCCAAGGCAGTGCTGATTTGGAAGCGCTGTTTTTGTTCCTGCGCGCTGGTTTCTATGTCGAGTTCTATAACGATCAGGTAAGCTTATCGCCAGCTGCAACTGAGGCGACCCAGCAAGCACTGGATGCCTTTGTTGCCAATACCCACTTTTATGCCAACAGTGACGCCCATGGCAAGACGCTTAGTGAAGTGATCATCACTATGGATAGCGCTGAATTACAACACCGCTACTTAGCGCAAGTTAAACAATGGCTAAGTCGTTGGGACCAAAGTTATGGTAATAGCTGGCATATGCGCTCGGCGGTAAATGGTATTTTTACCATTTTGTTCCGAGGTCAATGGAATGATGAATTCATGGCGCTGGCAAAAACCGATACGGAGCTGGCACGACTGTTAGGTGAGTTCACAGCGCAAACCTGGATGATAGGTAGCGACAGCGAATATCTGATCACCAACGCGGCAAGGGAGTTAGCGCGGTTAAAAATGCACAGCGGTGAGCCAATAGAAGATGAGGCCGATAATCAGCTTAGCGCACTATTTGCCCGTTATAACATGGTTGGCTACGGTGATGCCCTCTGGTTAGGCGCAGCCGATATCGTCGATTACTACGGTGCCTGCGCGCAGTTTGAGGTGTGTGGTTTTAAAGAACAGGTTGAGCAGCAGGTATTGGGTCAAATTCACCAGTGCAGTGACACCATTCGCATTCGGGCACAACAATTAAGTGCCAGCCAACAACAAGCAGCCTGTGAAAAAATGGCCTACGAAGAAGGGGTATTCCACGACAAGTTAGCCACTAATAATCAACCTGTTGCCGATGATTTGAACTCCTTCTTACAGGTGAATGTGTTCAATAGCAGCGACGATTATAAAAAATATGCTGGGGTTATTTTTGGCATCGATACCAACAATGGCGGTATGTATTTAGAGGGGGATCCGAGTAACCCGGACAATCAGGCCAACTTTGTCGCTTACGAGGCCAGCTATGCCAACGCTGAACACTATGTCTGGAATTTAGAGCATGAATATGTTCACTACTTAGACGGGCGCTTTAATCTTTATGGTGACTTTAACGCCCCAACAGCCGATATAGTTTGGTGGAGTGAGGGAGTGGCTGAATATGTCTCGTTACTTGAGGACAATAGCGCGGCAATTGAGACCATAAAAGATGGCAGCACTTACCAATTAGGCGAGGTGTTTGCCACCACGTATGCCGGTTTTGACCAAGATAGAATTTATCGCTGGGGATACTTGGGGGTGCGCTTTATGTTTGAGCGTCACCGCAGCGAGTTGGCCAACATGCTAGCGAATACTCGCCAGGGCAACTGGCAAGGCTATCAAAGCCAAGTGAATAGCTGGGCGGCGAGTTATGGCAATGAATTCACAACTTGGACACAAGCGCTCGCCGGTGGCGAGAACAATACCGCGCCAACGGCCCGTATTAACGCCCTCGATACCGGGGTTGTGAATCAAAGTGTGACCTTTGATGGCAGTGCGAGCAGCGACAACGAAGGCGCTATCGCAAGCTATCTTTGGGACTTTGGCGATGGCACATCAGGGCGAGGGGCTATTGCACAGCACAGTTATAATCAGTCGGGCAGTTACACCGTGACCTTGAGTGTGAGTGATGAGCAGGGCCTGAGCCACAGTGTTAGTCACAGTATTACCATTGAGGCCGATAGCAGCGGCGGTATTACTGAGCTGAGCAATGGGCAAAGCGTGTCTATCAGTGGAGCACAAGATAGCGAGCAAGTGTTCCGTATCACATTGCCGCAAGGCACTTCAGCGCTTGATGTGACCCTTTCAGGAGGCAGTGGTGATGCTGACCTTTATGTTCGTGAACAGCAAGTCCCCACCACAGGCGAGTTTGACTGTCGTCCTTATATTGGTGGCAATGAGGAACAATGCCAGCTCAATCTAGGTAGCGCGACCAGTGAAGTGTATATCATGGTCAGGGGGTATAATGCGTTTGCAGATGTGAGCCTAACAGCCAGCTATCAGGCGTCTTCTCACATCGATGATATGTGCGCGCAACAAGGACCGCGTACTGATGGGCACTTAGTGGCCGGTGAGACTATCTGCTTAGGTGCGCAGGCACCGATGTGGTTTAGTATTGAAAATGTCGCCGCAGCGCAAAGTGTGCGTATCGAAGCGGCCCATGGCAGTGGCGATTTAATGCTGGAATATGCCAACCAAGGCTGGCCCAACGGCAGCAATGTTGAGGCGCGCAGCGATACATCAGGAAACGTGGAGTGTTTATCGGTGAGTGGTCAAAGCAACTACTGGGGGTATTTAAAAGTATCTGGCAACAGCGCTGGAGCGAGCTTGAAACTTAGTATTGATGAAGGCCATTGTCAGTAAACTAAAGACACAAAAAAAAACCTGCGTTAGCGCAGGTTTTTTTCATATAAGCAATTAGTTATTGCTTATCTCGGCGTAGTTCTTACACGCTTCAACATCTTTACACTCGCCGTATAAATAGAGTGAGTGATTGGTTAGCGTAATGCCGTTTTCTTCTGCGATTTCTACCTGACGACGTTCAATCATGTCGTCTTCAAACTCGATCACTCGACCACATTTCAAACACACTAAATGGTCGTGGTGCGTAGAGCCGGCCAATTCAAATACCGATTTGCCGCCTTCGAAGTGGTGGCGGGTGACAATGCCAGCGTCATCGAACTGGTTTAAAACGCGATAAACAGTAGCCAGACCGATCTCTTCGCTGTTATCAAGCAGGATTTTGTAGACGTCCTCGGCACTGATGTGCTGGTTATCCGGAGACTGGAGGATTTCTAGGATTTTAATACGCGGTAGCGTGACCTTTAAGCCCGCTTTTTTAAGCTCTAGATTATGATCAGTCATTCAACTTGTTCTCGATTTTAGATTCTTGGTTGCACCGCTAAGGGACAGCAAGCGGTGCGTGCGACGCATAATAATGGCTAAGAATAACGTGCTTTACTATCAAGTGTAAAGCCAAGTTACCCTTAGCGTTTTTGTTCTTAGTCGGCAAGTTCTGCTAGGCACATTTCATCAAAAATCTGCTTACACCAGGTTTTTACACGCTCATCGGTCAGCTCTGGTTGACGGTCTTCATCAATGCCCAAGCCAACGAAATGCTCGTCATCAACCAGCCCTTTTGATGCTTCAAAATCATAGCCTTCGGTAGGCCAATTACCGACTACAATAGCACCACGCTCGGTGATAATGTCGTTGACCATGCCCATGGCATCAAGGAAGTACTCGGCGTAATCTTCTTGATCACCACAACCAAAGATAGCACATAGCTTGCCGTCAAAGTCGATTTCTTCTAGTTCAGGGAAAAAGTCATCCCAGTCACACTGCGCTTCGCCGTAGTACCATGTGGGGATACCAAAGAGCAGCAGGTCAAACTCTGCAATCTCTTCTTTGCTGCTTTTCGCGATGTCGTGCACGGCTACCATGTTCTTGCCGAGCTCTTTTTGGATCATTTTTGCAACGTGCTCAGTGTTACCCGTATCACTACCAAAAAATATACCTACACTTGCCATGAATAAATAACCTTTTATGTATCTATAGCCAATCGTTCTTGCAAAATGGTTTCAATCAACGCACTACGGCTAATATTTTGCGCATCTGCCATATCATTTAATGCTTGATACAGCTCTGATGAAACTTTAAATTCGACGCGTTTCAAGCCCCGCGCTTTATCGCGCTTGAGCTGGTTACGCTTATTTACTTTCAGTTGTAACTCCCGAGGGAGCGGGTTAGTTTTTGGACGACCCGGGCGTCGCTCATACTCGAATAAATCGAGCGTGGTTCTATCTAGCTCTGACTTGGCCATGGTTAACCCACACCTGCTCCTTGCCAGAAGACTTGAATAAGCCCCTTGGCGATAAAGCCGGAACAGCCTAAAAACAACACAAGCCAGACAATATAACGACCAAATTTAGGCACATCGCCTTTTTTAAGTACGTCTTGAATTGCCATGCCGATGAAAAAAAAGATGCCAGCAAGGCCAAAATATAACCCGAGGGTATCGATCTCATTGATTAATTGGTCGACCATTGACTGCTACCTATCTGTAAAACGGCGCGCATTGTAGCACAGAAAAATCCAATAATTTAGGTGATATTGAGGCTTTTAGCCTCCGTTATACTCACCCTAAATTACGCCCACACTATTGATATGGATTAACGTGTTAAAAAATCAACGATGGATTTATTTACTGCTGCCGGTTTTTCAGCGTGTAGCCAATGTCCGGTGCCTTGAATTACTTTTGCTTTGGCATTCGGAAACAGGGTCATGATCTGTTCTTTGTGCTCAGGCAAAATATAATCTGAGTCGCCACCTTTAACGAACAGTGTATCACACAAACAAGAATCATTTACAACTGGCTGCGATAGGATATTTGCATATTGCTGTTTTAGCACTGGCAAATTAAATTGCCATTCTAGGGAGCCTTTGTCGGTTTTTTTCAAACTTTTAGCCAAAAACTGGCGTACACCCGGTGTGGCTATGTATTCACTCATTAACTCATCCGCTTGCGAACGTGAGCTAACCGATGCACTGGCAACGCCTTCAAGCGCTTGAAAAATGGCGTCATGACGGGAGTGGTAACTCACTGGAGCCACGTCAAGTACAACGAGCTTGCTGACGCGCTCGGGTGCATCTATTGCTACTTGCATAGCCACCTTGCCGCCCATGGAATGACCCACAATGTGCGCTTGCGCGATCTCCAGCTCATCCATCAGCGCAATAATGTCCTCAGCCATAGCCGGGTAGGTCATGGTCTCACTGTGAAAAGATTGACCGTGATTGCGCACGTCCACGTTAATTACATGAAACTGCTCACTGAGGGCTCTGGCAACGACCTTAAGATTATCTAATGAGCCAAATAAACCATGAATAACAAGCACAGTGGGCGCATTTTTCGGCGCCTCAGAGCTGCTTTGATAATTTAGTAACATAAACACGTTATCATCGATGAAAGTAGGTAAATTGTGCCCACTGGACGCGCGCAATGCAACACTTGGTCAAACACTGCTCAGTTGCTAAGGGCCTATACAGGGCACGCCCCCTAGCTTATTCAGGTAACTTGGGTATAATTCTGCAAAGCATTTGTAAACTTGGCAGTAATGACAGGAATATCATGAAAAAAATAGAAATAGACGACGAGCTATACCAATATATTGCCAGCAATACCCAAAGCATTGGCGAAAGTGCCTCTGAGATTTTGCGTCGTTTATTGAATTTGCAAAGCGCAGCGCCCGTAGCTGCGCCAGCCACTGTAGAAACCGATGTAAGCGATGAGCCCGAGCAGCAGCAAGCGCAGCCCATAGCTGAAGCTGATGATAGCCAAGCCAGCGTGTTCGACATTCTTAATAAAGAAGAATTGGCGATGCAAAAGGGCGTTGTTGGCCGCTTCTTGTTTATTCTTGCAGCGCTGCATCGCACCCATAAAACCACATTCCACCGCGTACTGAATATTAAAGGCCGTGACCGTCGATACTTTGGTAAAAGTAAAGAGGAATTGCAGGCCAGTGGTAGCAGTCTAAACCCGAAGAATATCGATGACAGTCCTTTTTGGGTAATGACCAACTCTAATACTACCCGTAAGAAAATGATGTTGCATGAAGCGGCGTTAGAGCTGGGTTACACTAAAGAGCAAGCAGAAACTATTCGCGACTATTTATAAGGAATCAGGTATGGCCCTTCACCCCAATGCCGGAAAACTCGCCAAGCAAGCCGATCTTGTTAATATACCTAAATTAATGAGCGCTTATTATCTCAATGAGCCTGACGTGGAGCAATTTCCAGAGCACCGCGTCGCATTTGGTACTTCCGGTCATCGTGGTTGTTCTTTTAATACGCAGTTTAATGAATCTCACATTTTGGCTATTACCCAGGCTATTTGTGATTACCGCAAAAAAGAGAATATTTTCGGGCCGCTGTTTTTAGGCAAAGATACGCATGCGTTGTCGGAGTCGGCGTTTAATTCTGCCATTGAGGTATTGGTCGCCAACGAAGTGCAAATCATTACCCAGCAAGGCGATGACTTTACGCCCACTCCGGTGATAAGCCATGCGGTAGTGAGTCACAATAAAGCCCACCCACATGAATTGGCTGACGGCATTGTGGTGACGCCCTCACATAATCCACCTCAAGATGGTGGATTTAAATATAACCCACCCAATGGTGGGCCTGCTGATACCAACGCCACAAAATGGATTGAAGATAGAGCCAATCAGCTGCTCATTGAGGACTTGGTGGAAGTGGAGCTTTTCCCCTTTGCTAAGGCTGTGCGCTCTGGTTTTATCAAATACGTGGACTTAATAACCCCATTTGTTGCTGATTTAGCTAATGTCGTTGATATGCACGCGATTGCCAAATCAGGGATCACCATAGGGATCGACCCCCTTGGTGGTTCGGGAATTCATTATTGGCCGCATATTGCCAAGCAATACGGATTAAACCTCACGGTTGTGAACGACGCGATAGACCCGCGTTTTGCGTTTATGCCACAAGATAAAGATGGCAAAATCCGAATGGATTGCTCATCCCCTTATGCGATGACCAATTTGGTTGCACTAAAAGACCGCTTTGATATTGGTATTGGTAACGACCCAGATTATGACCGCCACGGTATTGTTACCCCAGACGGATTGATGAATCCCAACCACTTTCTTGCCGTCGCTATTGATTACCTATTGACTCATCGCAGCGCGTGGCCGGGCGATGTGAAAGTCGGTAAAACTCTGGTCTCCAGTGCGATGATTGATAAAGTGGTACAAAGCCACGGTAAAACCTTGTTTGAAGTCCCTGTGGGCTTTAAATGGTTTGTTGATGGTTTGCACAGCAGTGAATTGTGCTTCGGCGGTGAAGAAAGTGCCGGAGCTTCGTATCTACGCTTAGACGGCTCGGTATGGAACACCGATAAAGACGGATTTGTTATGGGGTTACTTGCTGCTGAGATTCTCGCCGTTACTGGTAAAACGCCTTCGCAGTATTACCAGCAACTAGTGGCAAAATTTGGTGAGCCTGTTTACAAGCGCATTGACGCCCCTGCTAATAGTGAGCAAAAAGCGAAACTGAAAGCACTCAGTGCTGAGGCCATTACGGCCACGGAACTGGCCGGAGATGCGATCACAGCCAAGCTGACTCATGCGCCAGGCAATGATGCTCCGATTGGTGGTCTAAAAGTAGTGACTGAAAATGGCTGGTTCGCGGCCAGACCGTCGGGCACCGAAGACATTTACAAGATTTACCTTGAGTCCTTCCAAGGTGAAGAACATTTACAACAATTAGAACAAGCAGCCAAGGCGTTGGTTGATAACGCCATTGCTTAACCCGCTCACATAAGCCAGTCGCTCGACTGGCTTTTTACTGTTTATCTTGATAACGCTGCCAATAGGCGGCGAAGCTCTCACAATAAAGGTGTACTATGTATTTACAGCGTCTGAAAGAGACCGGTGACTTCCTTAGCATAACCCGTGAAAATGAATTCAATCTGCCGCCAGAGCAGTTCACGCTTGATAATGGCACAATTGTAAAGGTCCTTGACACAGGCGTCATTGAATTCACTCCAGCGCGATACGGTGATAAGGATTTTGTTTTCTCCAGTGCCGTGCATGGCAATGAAACCGCGCCTATAGAAATTTGTGATCAACTGATACAAGCCATTATCGCTGAACACATTACTTTAACTCACCGTGTGCTGTTCATTTTTGGTAATCCGAAATCAATTAATATTGGCCAGCGTTTTGTCGATGAAAACCTTAATCGTCTGTTCTGCGGCAAGCACAGCGAGGGTGGGGTAGATAACCCTGAGCGTCAGCGCGCGAAAAAGCTTGAACACTATGTAGAGCAGTTCTTTACCATGGCGGGGCAAGGGCGCTATCGTGCACATTATGACCTGCATACCGCGATTCGCGACTCTAAGAACGAGAAATTTGCGGTGTATCCGTTTTTACATGGTAAACCCCATAAACGCGAACAACTACAGTTTTTGCTTAGTTGTGGTGTACAAACGGTGTTGCTAATGTCTGAACCCGCATCCACCTTCAGTTATTTTTCTTCCCGTCATTTTGATGCAGATGCGTTCACTATTGAATTAGGGAAAGTGCGTCCTTTTGGTGACAACGATATGAGCCGTTTCGCTAAAGCCAAAGCCACCCTTGAGGCATTGATCACGCAAGCAACCGTGACTTACCCTGAACTTCATGCTGATGATGTTGAGTTATTTTCGGTTTATCGCACCATTAATCGCCATCATGAAGACTTCAGCTTTACCTTTGCCGACGATGTGCCTAACTTCACTGGCTTCGCCAAAGGTGAATTATTAGGTCATGATGGTGAGCAAGAAATTCGTGCCGAGGTAGAGGGAGAGGCGATTATTTTCCCTAACGCTAAAGTCGCATTGGGGCAACGCGCTTTGCTCACAGTTGTCCCCACAAAACTCACCGATGAGTTCATCTGATCCGACCACTCTGCTCCGTAATATCCATTTATTTCAATATGTTACGGAGCGTACACGGAACTTGCCAAGGCCCCATTCTCAATGATGTGAATATTCGGCTATCATTAGTTGAATATACCTTTACGTTGACGTAAAGTGGCGGCAGCATAATTTAAACTAAGCGCGTGTAGTGGAAGATTTAGACCACTATTTACTAACTGAAAGACTAACTATTGCAAGTCAGTCGATCGGCAAAGCAACAATAACAACATCTCAACGCTTAGCTTGGTGACAACAACAGAAGGGAAGGTTATGACTAACCCCAATAATGTTTCGTTGAATATTAATCACGAACTAGAATTTATTGATGGCCACGGCCTCGATGTGCCTACTTATCGCGTTCTTAGCGAACAAGGTAGTGTGCTTGAGGGCGCAAAAGAGCCAGAAATTGATAAGCAAACAGCGCTTAAAATATACGATACTATGCGCTTCATTCGTGCCTTAGACGAGCGCATGCAAGCAGCACAACGCCAAGGGCGTGTCAGCTTTTATATGCAGTGTTTAGGTGAAGAAGCTGCGGTAACCGCCAGTGCGGCGGCGCTTGATGATAATGATATGATCATGGCGCAGTATCGTGAGCAGGCAGCGCTACGCTACCGAGGTTTTACCCTAGAGCAGTTCATGAATCAGATGTTCTCTAACGAGCAGGACTTGGGTAAAGGCCGCCAAATGCCAATTCACTACGGCTCACGTGAACTCAACTACATGACCATCTCGTCACCGCTGGGCACGCAAATCCCACAAGCGACTGGGTATGCTTATGGGCAGAAACTTAAGCACGTCAACAAAGACTCCGGCGAGCTCGATAGCACCATTGATAACGTCACCATTTGCTATTTTGGCGAAGGGGCGGCATCAGAGGGTGATTTTCATGCCGGGTTAAATATGGCCGCTGTACACAAAGCGCCAGTGCTGTTTTTTGCGCGTAATAACGGTTATGCGATTTCCACCCCGGCCGATGAGCAGTTTGCTGGTGACGGTATTGCGTCGCGTGGTGTGGGTTATGGAATCAAAGCTATCCGTGTAGATGGAGCTGATGCATTAGCCGTTTATGCGGCGACCAAAAAAGCGCGGGAAATTGCCACCGAAACTGGTGAGCCTGTGCTAATTGAATCCCTCGCTTACCGTTTAGGGGCGCATTCAACTTCGGATGACCCAAGCGGCTACCGCTCTAAAGATGAAGAAGCGGGCTTTCGTGAAAACTGTCCAGTCGCACGTTTTCGCAATTGGTTGCTGAGAAAAGAGTGGCTTGATGAACAAGAAGACGAGCAAGTGAAAGAGAAAGTGCGTGAGCAAATTCTTGAAGCATTAAAGGCGGCAGAAAAAGTGGCTAAGCCACCGTTGGAAGACCTTATTAGCGACGTGTATGACACGCCCATCCCGAGTCTTGAAAAGCAATACAATGAATTAAAGACTCATATTAAGAAGTACCCCGATGCCTATCCAACAACAGCAGGGAGATTGAAATAATGAAAACAATGAACATGCTTCATGCTATCAACTCGGCGTTGGATATCACCATGGCAGAGCACGACCATGCCTGTATTTTCGGTGAAGATGTTGGCTACTTTGGCGGTGTATTTCGGGCCACGTCCGGATTACAAGAGAAATACGGGAAACACCGGGTATTCAACACGCCGTTAACCGAACAAGGGATTGCGGGATTCGCCAATGGTTTAGCGGCGTTTGGTGCGCCAGCGATTGCTGAAATTCAATTTGCGGATTACATTTTCCCTGCGTTTGACCAAATCGTTAATGAGTCAGCGAAGTTCCGTTACCGCAGCGGTAACGAGTTTAATGTCGGTAATCTTACCATCCGTACACCTTATGGTGGTGGCATTGCCGGAGGTTTATACCACTCGCAATCGCCTGAAGCGTATTTTGCGCACACCCCGGGGTTAAAGATTGTCGTACCACGTAACCCATACCAAGCCAAAGGCTTACTGCGCGCCGCCATCAAAGATGACAACCCAGTGCTGTTCTTCGAACCAAAGCGCCTCTATCGGGCCTCTACCGGCGAAGTGCCCGAGGAAGATTACACCATTGAGCTGGGCAAAGCCGAAGTGGTGCAAGAAGGTAAAGACGTGACTGTATTGGCCTGGGGTGCACAGATGGAAATCATTGCAGCAGCGGCTGAGAAAGCTAAAGAGCAGGGGATCAGTGTGGAGCTGATAGACTTGCGCAGCATCCTCCCTTGGGATGTCGATACTGTTGCTGAGTCTGTGAAAAAGACCGGTCGCCTCGTGGTCAGCCATGAAGCGCCGATCACCAACGGCTTTGGCGCCGAGATTGTGGCGACCATCCAGCAACAATGCTTCCTTTACTTGGAATCACCTATCACGCGTGTATGTGGTTTGGATACACCGTATCCATTAGCACTAGAAAAAGAATATATTCCAGATGCGCTGAAGGTATTCGAAGCCATTAAAAACGCGGTTGAGTTTTAAGGGGATAATCATGGCAAAAGATTTTATTTTACCAGATATTGGTGAAGGCATTGTTGAATGTGAAGTGGTTGAGTGGCTTGTGGCAGTCGGTGACGAAGTCAAAGAAGACCAGCCTATTTGCGATGTCATGACTGACAAAGCCTTAGTGCAAATCCCAGCGGTACATGATGGCGTGATCACTGAGCTTTATTATGACAAAGGGGATATTGCTAAAGTACATCAGCCACTGTTTGCAATGGATGTGAATGGCGAGCAAGGTGATAGCCCTGCGCCGCAAGATACCCAGCAAGAGCCCGAAGTGAAGCAAGCGAGTGCAACTTCTAACAGCGCGGGTACTCAGCGCGAGGACTTTATCTTGCCTGATATTGGCGAGGGCATTGTCGAGTGTGAGATAGTTGAATGGTTGGTAAGTGAAGGCGATACCATTAAAGAAGACCAAGCGGTATGTGATGTGATGACCGATAAGGCCTTGGTACAAATCCCTGCTAAGTACGACGGTCAAGTGGTGAAGCTCTATTATCAAAAGGGTGATATTGCTAAGGTGCACAGCCCGCTATTCCAAATGGAAATTGCCGGTTCGACAAACGCCGAGCAAAGTAGCGAAAGCACCGACTCGGCAACGCAATCACAGCACAATGAAGCAGCCTCAGAGACCAATACTGACACCTCTGTTGCCCAAGGCAAAGCATTAGCATCACCGGCTGTGCGTCGCCGTGCGCGTGAGCATGATATTGACATCAGCAAAGTTCCTGGCAGCGGTAAAAATGGCCGTGTATACAAAGAAGACATTGAA
The DNA here is from genome assembly GCF_001293805.1 of Pseudoalteromonas sp. SW0106-04. Taxonomy (NCBI): domain Bacteria; kingdom Pseudomonadati; phylum Pseudomonadota; class Gammaproteobacteria; order Alteromonadales; family Pseudoalteromonadaceae; genus Pseudoalteromonas; species Pseudoalteromonas sp. SW0106-04. The sequence goes on from NZ_BCAI01000005.1 coordinate 121,010, forward strand.
CGCTTCTTGGCATCTGGTGACACAGCGCAAAGTGTTTCGCAGCAAGGGCCGAGCAACACTACATCGAGTAACGCCAATCAACAAAGTGGCGGGTCTCGTGTAGAGCCGATCAAAGGTATGAAAGCGGCCATGGCGAAGCAGATGTCGGCGTCGGTTTCCACCATTCCGCACTTTACATACAGTGACGAAATTGACCTTACGGACTTAATCGCATTGCGCGGCACGCTCAAAGAGCAGTATAAGAAGCAAGGCGTGAAGTTAACCATGATGCCGTTTTTCATCAAGGCGCTGTCATTGGCGATGCAGGAATTCCCAGTGTTAAATGCGCAAGTCAATGATGAGTGCACTGAGTTAACCTACTTCGATGACCACAACATTGGCATGGCCGTTGACTCTAAACTTGGATTGCTGGTACCGAATGTAAAACAAGTGCAGAACAAATCGATTGTTGATGTGGCTAACGAAGTAACTCGCCTTACCGACAGTGCCCGAGAAGGGCGTGTGGCGCCAGCAGATTTGAAATCAGGGACTATCTCTATTTCTAACATCGGTGCTATTGGCGGCACGACAGCCACACCGATTATCAATAAGCCTGAAGTAGCCATTGTTGCCCTTGGTAAAGTACAGCAATTGCCGCGCTTTAACAAAGCCGGTGATGTTGAAGCTCGTGCAATAATGCAGGTAAGTTGGTCTGGAGATCACCGTGTAATTGATGGCGGCACCATCGCCCGCTTTAATAATCTATGGAAAGATTTCCTAGAGCAGCCAAGTAAAATGTTGATGGCGATGCGCTAACTGGTCCAATTAGCTGAACAAAAACTGAAAAAACTAGCTCCGGCTAGTTTTTTTTATAGCTGTTATCGATTAACATTATCATTGCTTTGAAATGAAAAGCGACCCAGCCATTCAGGTTTTGAACGGCTATTGGAATAAACAATAAAGACTAGGATTTCAATATGGAACATTTTACAGAAGCGCTTAAGCGCTATGCAGATTTCACAGGCCGTACGCGTCGTAAGGGCTTTTGGATGTTTGTGCTTTTTTACTTAATCTTTTACGTGATTGCGGCAGTCATTGATGGCGTCATTGGCACTATTCTTTTTACCTCTGTTCTTTCATTAGCACTGTTCGTCCCAAATATTGCTATTACTGCACGTCGTTTACACGACACAGGCCGCTCAGGTTGGATGCAATTGATTGCTCTTATTCCACTGATTGGTGCTATCGTACTGCTTATTTTCTTGGTTCAAGACAGCCAAGAAGGTGACAATGACTACGGCGCTAACCCTAAAGAGGGCAATATCGAAGGCGCCACTGCCTAATCGATAACGAGATATATAGAGCCGGTTCAGTACCGGCTTTTTTTATGTCCACAGGTTTATAAAATACCAGCCATAGCCTAAAACGAGCGCCGGTATCAAGGTATAGACTGTAGCAATAAATGCGGCCTTGGGTGACAGGGCGATGGCAGGAAATAAGGCATCCCCATCATTTGAGATGGCATTGGCCAATAAGGCACTGAATGGGAGCCCACCTTGAAGGTATAGGCCAGTGACAACGATCTGCGGGCCACAACCGGGAATTAAACCAATCAGCGCAGCGATTAAGGGCGTCCATAGTGCATACTGATTAAACCACACCGCTAAATCAAGCCCTGCGAGGGTGCTGACAAGTTCAAAAGTAATAAACGCAGCCACCACCCAGACAGTAATAAAATGGGTATCTTGTATAGCCTTAACAGTTGCAGATTCTGGCTCGGGCGGGCAGTCTTCACAGGCAATAGATTGATAATTACCCTCATTTTTGGTGAGCGCCCACACCAGCATCGACGCCACCGCTAAAAAACTACCGCCATACAGCACCATGGTATCGGCACCTTGGAATAGGGTTGCAGGCTCGATATTAAACGCCAAAACGAGGGCAACAAGTAATAACAATGGTAATGTCCATATCCATATTTGCTTTGTCGCCATTAATAATGGGCTTGCAGGCTTGCCTTGCAATACATCGGGGTCTGGTTTTTTATGGTGAAATTCGATATCGGCGTGTATTTTATTGACCAGCGTGCCCATCAACGTGCCCGCCACCAGGCCAATAGCAAGGACTAACAGGGCATCGAAAGGACTGGCTGCCAAGAGTAAAAATGCGGCATCTCCCATTGTTGCGCTTAACACCGCCACAACGGCACCAAAACTGACTTGCCCCCGGGTAAATTGGGTCACGACAATAATGGCACCACCACAGCCAGGCAACGCGCCTAAGAACGCCGCAAATAACACTTCAAATTTAGGGTAACGCTGAGAGAACTGCCCTAATTCCAGTAAAGGATAACGCTTTATTAGCAGGTAGTAGAGCAGCAGGGTAGCAGCGACAAAGACACTGACCTGAAAAAAAGCATCACTGAGCGCCGTTAACGTCAGTTCGCGAGTGCTAGGTATGGCTAACAGTAGCGCCAAACCAAGAGGGAAAAATAACCGTTTATTAATGACTTTCATCCAATTGGTTGTAAGAACACAGGGTGAGAGAGTCGATACGGGCATAATGTGTAACCTAGATCATAAACTAGGTTACACTATAGTTTAATCTAAATGATAATTAAACCTATTTAGATCTTTGGAATTCCGCGTCTGCATACCACTGCGGCCATTCGCTTTGCTGTGAGATGTCATAGCCCACTTTGTAGAACAGCTGCAAGTCCTGCACGGCACCGGATAAATCCCATTCATCGCGATAGCGATCGCAAGGTTGGTGATAACAGCCGCGCAACACTAGACCCATACGTTTACGATACTTAGCCGTTTGCGCATCTGCAGGCTCACTGCCACCCCCGGCGTACATCGCCGGCACACCCATGTTGGCAAAGGCAAAGTGATCAGAGCGATAATACCCACCTGAGCTTGGTTTAGGGTCACCAGACACACTACGCTGCTGCATTTTCGCGGCTTCGCTTAGCATATCATCAAGTTCAGACTTACCCATGCCGACAACGCTGATGTCTTTAACCTTACCGAGTAGGTTCAAGCTGTCCATATTGATATTGGCAACGGTTTTATCAATATCGATAACCGGGTTAGCAGCGTAGTATTTTGCCCCTAACAGACCTTGCTCTTCAGCAGTAACGGCTAAAAACGTCATCGAACGGTCTGGGTTTTTGGGCAATGTGGCAAAGGCTTCAGCGACTTCAATCATACCGCCAGTGCCGGTAGCATTATCATGTGCGCCATTATAAATCTGGTCGCCCTTACGACTCTTATCGGTTCCTAAGTGATCCCAGTGCGCGGAGTAGATAATGTGCTCATCAGGCTTGGTGCTGCCAGGTAGCGTGGCGATAAAGTTATAGGAAATCGATTTTTTGATTTCGCTATTTACTTCAACGCTGGCAGTTAAATCGCCCATATCAACATGGTAAGCACCTTCGCTTGCGCGTTGCTTAGCTTGGTCAAAATCCAGACCGGCTTTTGCGAATAGCTCTTTGGCTACATCCACAGTCACCCAGCCTTCCACCGCCACGCGGTCCATATTGTTGTTATCTTTTTGGAAACCAAACTGGGGGCCGCTCCACGAGTTTTCGACCACCGACCACGGATAAGATGCAGGTGCGGTCTCGTGCACAATAATAGCGCCAGCAGCGCCTTGGCGGCTTGCTTCTTCGTATTTATATGTCCAGCGGCCATAGTAGGTCATGGCATCGCCAGTGAATAATTCAGGATCCTTGGTAGCGAATCCTGGGTCGTTAACTAGCATGACTACGGTTTTACCTTTTACATCAAGACCTTCATAGTCGTTCCAGCCATATTCTGGGGCGTTCACACCATAGCCGACAAATACCAGCTCAGAATCGTTAATGGCCTCTTTAGCGCTAATACGGCTGGTCCCCATGACCATGTCTTTTTTATATTGGTAGTCTTTTCCGCCAATATTGAGGGTCATGTTGGGGTCGGCTTCAATCGAGACCAGCGGCACTTCTTGTAAGAAGCTATCACCATTGCCGGGCTTAAAGCCTAAGGCAGTAAATTGTTCGGTTAAGTAGGCGAGTGTGAGTTCTTCACCTTTGGTTGACGGAGCTCGTCCGCCAAATTCATCCGAAGCCAGTGTTTTAACGTGCTGCGCGAGTTGTTCAGCATTGATGCTGTTCCAGCCCGCCATAACGTCTTGTTCAGTAATTTGTGTGCTTGCACAGCCAGCAAGGATGCCGCCAGCAAGTAAAGTCAGTGGGAAATAGCGTTTCATATTTATTCATTTCATTGCTATAAGACGACAGCCAGTATAAGGATAGCGATGAAATTACACCAGTTTTTGCGCTAAACTAGGCAAAATTTACGGTTAAAATAAGTAGTAATGAAACGTTTTACCCCCTATCCGCAGTGGCGCACTGATTGTTTACAAGGCGGTGCATTTGCCCACCTCAACGCCCTGTTTGCCTTAGAGCAATATCGCGACTGGCCGAGTTTGAGAGAGTTAAACCAAGATCAATTGATGAACGCCCAAGGTTTGGCTATAGAATTTATAGCCAATAGCGAGTTTGAACAGGATGGGCGCTATTATGAGCAATTCATTTATGAAACTGGCAAAGTCCCCACGCGCAGCGAAAACTGGCATGACTTGTTTGGTGCCTATATATGGCGGCTATTTCCTAAAACCAAGGCCTTACTCAATCGCTTACATATTGAGGAAATGGCTCTGCAAACCTGCTCTAAGCGCAGTAAAAAACGTAATGCACTGACCTTATTTGATGAATGTGCCGTGGTATTAGCGGTGAGTGATCCCAGTTGGATAACCGCCTTTCGCCAACACCAGTGGCAGGAGGTATTCGTAGAACGCAAAGAGCAGTGGCAACATAGCATTCGTGCCTATACCTTTGGCCATGCCAATTATGAAATGCTGACACAGCCGTTTATTGGCTTAACAGGTAAAGCGTTATTTATCGACGTTGACGCTGATATATTTTGTAAAGATTTAAGTGCCCAATACCGCTACCTCGATGCGCGCCTATATGAGATGATAGCCGAGCAAAATGTGTTGGCTGATAACTCTCAGCTATGCCCGCTTCCCTTGCTCGGGGTACCGGGATGGTATGACGATAATGTCGACCCAAATTTTTATGCCAATACGGATTACTTTCGACCAAAACGAAGGAACACAAAATAATGATAAGAGTGAATGGGCTACAAAAAAAGTTCAAACTCACCAAAGACCATAAGAAAAATGTCAAAGAGTCGCAGCAAGACCCCCGTGAAGACAAAGACTTTTTCCATTCGGTACGCGATGTCAGCTTTCATTGCAATCAAGGTGAAGTACTAGGGTTACTTGGGCCTAATGGCGCCGGTAAAACCACCACGCTACGAATGTTATCAACCGCATTAAAACCCGACTCAGGAAGCATTGAAGTTAATGGCGTGGACGCGGTTAAAAAGCCCTTAGCGGGGCGCAAAGCCATTGGTTTTCTCTCAGGGTCTACAGGCTTGTATGGGCGCTTAACAGCGAAAGAAAATGTTGAGTACTTCGCCAAGCTCCATGGCCTGAGAGGTTCGGCGCTCGCAGAACGTTGTGAAGAGCTATTTACCTTGTTGGATATGCACAGCTTTTTGGACAAGCGAGCCGATAATCTGTCTACCGGAATGAAGCAAAAAACCAATATCGCCAGAGCCGTGGTACATAAGCCCGATGTGGTGATATTGGATGAGCCCACCACAGGCTTGGATATCATGACCACGCAAACGGTGATTAACTTTATTAAAGGCCTTAAAGAGCAGGGCACACCGGTGATTTTCTCGACCCATCATCTCGATGAAGTTGCGTTATTGTGTGACCGTGTCAGTGTCATTGACTTAGGGGTCACTTGCTTTGACGGCACCTTAGCGCAGTTTAGCGAGCAAGGGCGCGCGACAGCGCTGAACGACGCGTTTATGAATATTCTTGAGGATCATCGCCATGTATGAAGTATTTTTAAAGGAAATAAAAGAGCTGTTACGCGATAGAAAAACGCTGATGTTCGTGGTTGCGCTGCCGCTGCTTATTTTTCCGATAATTTTTGCGCTTATTGGCTTTTTAGCATCGCAGGCCGCGCTTGAGGCCAAGCAGGAAGTGCACACATATGCCATCGTTAATGCCCAATATGCAGAGCCTTTCGCGAAGGAAGTCTTTTTTCATAAAAGCTTTAAAGAGCTTGAACAAAAGCATTCATACCAGAGCATTGATGACTTAAAAGCGGCGGTGGAAGCAGGAACCATCGATGTCGGTATTTATATTCCACACGATGCGCAAGGCGCGCTGGATAACGGTGAACAGAGCACCTGGCAAGTTATATTTAATGATGCGCAAACCATCAACTTCTTATTTACCAACTTGAAAGAAGTAGCGGACAAATACGCGCAGCAACTACAAAGTGCCAAGCTTATTGAGCTTGGGGTCAGTGAAGATGCCCAGGCGGCGTTGCTACAGCCCATCGAGCTTGAGAAGGTCAATACCGCTGATCAGCGCGAAAATCTCGGTGAAAAAATCGGTGCCTATATCCCTTATCTGCTGCTACCTTTAGTGCTGACGGGCGCCATGTATCCAGCCATTGACTTAGGGGCCGGTGAAAAAGAACGCGGTACTCTGGAGACCCTGTTATTGACGCCTCTATCACGTACTCAAGTGGTGCTCGGTAAATTCTTAACGGTATTTTGCAGTGGCATTACCAGTGCCATGGTCACCGTACTCAGTTTTGGCTTATGGATCACCCTGGCTGGGCAATTTATTGAGCTTGATATGCTTAAAGAAGCCTTTGGTACGGTAATGGTGACCGACTTATTATTGATTTTGTTGCTATTAATTCCGGTTGCCGCGATTTTTGGCTCTTTAGCGCTGACCATTTCTATTTATGCGCGCAGCTTTAAAGAGGCACAAAACTACATGTCTCCGCTGTCATTTTTAGTGTTCATCCCTATCATTGTCGCCATCATGCCGAATATGGAATTGACCGCTAAAACAGCGCTGATCCCTATAACTAATATTTGCCTGGCTATCAAAGAGATCATTAAAGGCACAGTTGATTTGGGCTTAGTGGGACTTATCTTTGCAGCCACCGTGGTGCTTGCCGGGGCGTTACTGGCATTTTGTACCTACTGGTTTAATAAAGAGGATGTGTTGTTTCGCTAAATTAGGTAATTTAGTTAACTAATTGTTACCCGATGTAATATCTATATAAGACGTTCCTTCTATACTCAGCACTACGCTAAATGGTATAGAAGGAACCGTCATGAATCTTACCCAACCGCTCATCTTGGCGACTAGCATCGCGCTGGTGCTTAGTGGCTGTAACAATGCGACCCCAGTGGCTGATGAAATCCAAAGCGGTGATCCGCTGTTTTGCAAGGCCAGTCAGCAGTGGGTTACCAACCCCAGCAACCCACCGGCAGAAATTCCGGGGGAGGGTGAGAACCTATGCCAGTTTTATCAATTTTCTTGGCAGTGGTTTATCAATCTAATGGCAGCGCCACAATCGACACGCAATTTCCTTGATTCCGGCCAATATCCCGTGTTTTTGGGGACTGAACAAAACTCCTGTGCAACGAACACCGTTGCGTCAAAGCTCTTTATTCGCACGCAGAAAGACAGCCACACTAGCAGCAGTGATTTCACTTTACCTAGCGGCACCAACCAGGCGCTCAACGACGCAGTTATTTATGACCAACAAGGTAACGTCGTTCTCTACGAGGCTCGCTTTAATAAAGACATGTGTAATGTTGCATCAACCTCGACAACGCTGCCTGCTGGCACGACGGAGATAAAGTCGTCTTGGCGCAAGATCAGCGAACAAGAGAAAAGCGACTATGTGTGGATCCAATCTGATACTAACGCCAACGGCAAGCTTGAGAGCGACGAGATTTACGGTATGGTGGGTTTTCATTTAGTAAAAAGTACGGCGCTGCACCCAGAGTTTATTTGGGCTACGTTCGAGCACCGTAGCAACGCCCCCGACTGTCAAACTAAGCCACAAACGTCGCAAGGGTGGAGTTTTGCTAGTAGCCAATGCGCAAGCTCCCTACCTAACCCGAAAGCGGGCTGTGACTTCAATAAAACAGCGGATATCTCCGGCAGCACCCCCTTAACTGGTACGCCAACAGAAATTTGCCAAGTCTACGCACAAGGTACACGTGAAGGGGATAATCAAGCGACAAAAAATCGCGTTAATATCACTACCATTAATAAGCAGTTACAAAGCAGCTTTGCCGCCTTGCCTAATAGCAGTGAGCTCCAGGTACTCAGCCAGTACAAGTTAGTTGGGGCATTGTGGGTCAGTGATACCAGTCAATCTAGCAGCCTTGAGAATCAACGAGGCTCTATTCAACTTGCCAATACCACCATGGAGACCAATGCTCAGCAAGGGTTCGGTGAATTGAGTTACAGTGGTAACAGTAACCTGCAACCCGCAGCTAATTGTTTTGCTTGTCATGGCTATAGCGGACCGCAAAGTAATGCGCAAGTTAGTCATATCTTCACCCATATTCACGGTAGCGGCGAAGGAAAATAGTTAAAGGGCTTTTTCAGCCATGCGCCCTTAGCGGCGCTTTACTTGGCAGCCTAGTTTGCTAATATCGTCCATTATTCAAAGGATTGTTTTATCAATGGACGATATTTATGCGCCTATTATTGGTATGGCTGGCGATGGTAGCCAGCTCTGCTTCAGCCCAGTCACTTACCCTCGTTTATCAAGTAGACAACCGCCACACCGGTGAGCGCGGTGAAGCGGTGTTACATATATCCAATTCGGCCATTGCCAACCACTACCGCTTGCCCAATATGCAGTTATCGCTAATCACCCGCCAAGGTGAGGGCCAGTATGTGCTTATTCATAGCCACAAGCAGATCTTGTTTCGCCACTTTCAGCCTTTTTATGAAAATGCCAGTCGCCAACTTAAAGCTATGGCCGAGAGAATGGGCAAGAGTGAGCAGCAGTTATGGAAGATGATGCTCGACCCTAGCAACGACCCCAGTGCTGCCACTTTCTCTCAAATAAGTACACGGCAATACCAAGGAGTACGTGATGAGGTTGTGGTATATCGTGTGCAGACTGAGCAATCGCGACTTAGTGCCTCCGAGCTTGAGTGGATCAAAAATCGTTTAGAGCAGCAGATGAGAATTCCCCAGTCAGGACTGGGATTAATGGTCGACAACGTCGATGAATTACTGCGATTATTTACCTATGATCATAATGCGCTTCCAAGTCGCATTGAGGATCTTGATAGCGGCTATGTATTGACACTACAAGAGCAAAAATGGAGGGCGCTAGAGCCGTCTGCCTTTTCTTTGCCCGCAGGGTATCTTAAAAAAGACATCACTGAACGAACTCTCAACCTTATGGAATACCTACAAAATTTAAACGAGTAGAAAAGCTCAAACCAAATCAAAGCTCGGTCATAAAAAGGAATAAAAATGAGCCAAGGATTACAGATAAAATCGTTGCGGGAATGGATAGCGACCATTTTAGCTGGCTTCTTTTCACTGTTAGTCGTCCTAGCTATCGTTAGCGGTGATATTGAGTCAGTTTTAATAAACACGCTGTTCACCTTTTTGCTTGCGGCTTATCAGCGGCGCTTTATACTCGATAACGACGCTCTGCTAATTCGCAGCCAACTAAAGTTGTTTGGCATCGGGATGATAACCTTTAGCGTAAAGCGTATTGCGCTGTCATCGCTCAATGAGCTTGTGCTAACGTTTGGACGCGCTAAAAACGAGTTAATGCTTACCTTTTCATCTGAGCATAGCACCCAAGTGGAGCGCTTCGACTTTAGAGGCCAAGGTGAACTGATCAAGCGTTTGCTCGCGGACTCAGGCATTGATTACACCCTACGTAGTAAGGGGATAGCGAGTAAAAAGGGGCACAAAGCCGGTGCAGCCAGCAAAGACACTGTAGCTGATATTTTCTATCGCCATACTTCTCCTGGCGAGATACTCTCAAGCCATAGCGTGTCGCGCTTTGCGATGCCACTGCCAAACAGCCAACGTAAGACTGTATATATTGCGGTCGCTTTTGGTTTGCTAATCACTATAGGCGTTGTGAGCTCCTCCCAAAACTGGATTGCTGGGAGTGTTCTTTTAGCGCTGACCTACCTGAGTTATTGGCTGGTTCGAGCCCATTTATGTAATCAGTATTACTTTATCGGCCAATCACCTCAAAGCGATATTGTGGTTGGTGAGCAGTATTTACAACTCCCGGCACTGCTGTTTGCAGATAAAAAAGCGCGTAAGGTGGCAAAGGAGCAAGTCCGCTCGATAGAGGCAAGATGGAATTATTACGTAGCTGATAGCTATTCCGTTGGCTGGTCTCGACGCAAAATTAAACGCCCACACGTGGTGTCATTAACCTTTATCACCGACGAAGGCCCGACTATTGCACTGAGCAATATGGCCATCAATGGTCAAGCGCTGTTATTAGCGCTTACGCATATGAACTATCCGGTATCGCTTGAGCGCTCAACAAAACAGGCACTGCCGATGCTGTTTCATATACGTATTGCCGTTGTATTTGGCGTTGTTGGCATTATCGTCTCATCGATGATTCGTTTTCTATAAATAAGGATTGTTATGAAAAAACTAACGTTCATTGTCTTGCTGGGGATTCTCAGTAGCACCGCATCTTATGCTCAACAAGTGAAAACTGATAACTCACTGAAAGCCACGTTGTTTGGCAAAGACGATAGTAATCTTGATATCCAACTGGAGAAAGCTAAACAGGGGGATGCACAAGCTATGGCTCGCTCTGGTTGGCTTTTTGCTCTAGGGTTAAAGCCAAATTATGATAAGTCGCACTATTGGCTCAATAAAGCTATTGAAAACGGAAACACAACCGCGTTCTATTTTTATGCAAAATTATATGAAGAGGGAAAGTTTGGGGAAAAGAATCCTAAAAAGGCGTTCGATTATTATCAGCAGGGTGCTGACAATGGCAATTTAACCGCTATGTACTATGTATATGAAGCCTATCGAGATGGCAAAGGTGTTGCCGTGGATGAGCAAAAAGCCGAGGAAGTGCTCAATGAGTGTGCCAAGGCCGGTGGAGAGCTTTGTTCTGGATGGAAAGAGTTTAAAGACAACCTCAAACGTTCAAGAAAACAATCAAACTAAGCAGGGGCCGCACATTTAGCACTGTTCGCTCAGTTTCAATGTGCATAAAGTGCATAGAGATAAAAGAAGGAAAGATATAGATGAAAGGACAAGGACTAGGGCTGTTAGTGGGGACTGTGGGGATCTCATTACTGTCATTTGCTGCGGTGAAGCTATTCTTATTTGTTGAACCCCCTGGGTTTATCAACATAGGAATGATGGCCGTGGGCAGCATACTGTGTTTATCGAGTCTCTTTCTCGTTACGCGTAAATCCCTAAACCTTTAAGCGTTCCGCTTTTTAGATAAAGATATAAAAGGTTTACAGGGAGTCAGCGGCAGCCGTCATGGTTGCCGCTGCAAATAACTAACCTATCAAGTTATACAGAAGCGCAGAAACCGCCAGTACACCTACAAGTAACACAAAGTACGTACTGAGCTTGCCTTTGTAACGTGCAAGGGAAGGGACTTTGTACACTGCAATCATCGGCATAATAAATAAGATCATCGCAATAATTGGACCTGAAATCGCCCCCATCATATCCAAAATACTGGGGTTATAGATGGCGCAAATCCAAATCGCCACAAACATCAAGGCAACACCTAGCTTATCCGCCCCCTGATAACTTAATTTCGAATGCTTAACCGCTAAGCCATTAAAGCTCTCCCGTGCTCCCAAGAAGTGACCAAAAAACGACGAGGTGATGGCAATAAAGGCCACCAAGGGGCCAACATAGGCCAGAAGAGGGTTGTCATAGGTATTAGCAAGATAAGAGAGCACGGAAATATTGGCTTCCTTTGCGGCTTCAAGCTGTTCAGCACTAAGAGCAAAAACACATGAAAATACAAAAAGAAGTACAAAACTTATCAGCATAATTGCAGTGTACTTGAGGATTTTGTCAGACTTTACACGTGCACTTTGGCCATAATGACGACGCTGTGCATTGGCAAAGCTGGAGATCGCCGCAGCATGACTAAAAGAAAATACGATAACAGGCACGGCCAGCCATAAGTTCTCAATAAACTGCGGCGCTTGGGCGATATCTGTACTGGGGACCTGCCAGTGTGGCATTAAATACAGAGATAAACCAAACAGTACCGCAACTAAAGGGTAAACCAAGATGGCAAAGGCGCGCAGCATTAGCTTTTCGCCTCCGAGCATCACGGCCACCATGGCTGCCACCAATACGCCGGACAGTAGCGCACGAGGTGGCTGTGCAAAGCCCAGTTGATGCACGATAAAGTCATTTACGGTGTTGGTCAGGCCGACTCCGTAAATAAGTAAAATAGGGAAGATAGATAGAAAATACAGCAGTGAGATTAATCTGCCAGCGCCAGCACCGAAGTGTTCTTGCACCACATCAGTGAAGTCACTGTCGTCGTGTTTAGACGATAACACAAAGCGTGCTAAGCCTCGGTGCGCGAGGTAGGTCATCGGGAATGCGGCACAGGCCATAATGATGAGGGGCCAAAAGCCGCCGAGGCCGACATTAATGGGTAAGAATAAAATACCTGCACCGACTGCGGTGCCAAATAAACTTAATACCCAATGGGTATCGTGGCGAGACCACGCCGGTGCTGTGGTGGTGCCTTCACCGCCGAGCACATGTTGAGAGGAACTCATAGATACTACCTTTGAACTGCATAAAAACGTGGCAATCATACAGAATTTGGCAAGGTAATTCATACTTATGCCAAAAATTGTTATAGCAATCCAACTTTGGTCGTACTAATTAGAATAACTAGCTAAATGATGTTCTTTTTTTAGCCGAAGAGTGTGGTGTTGAAATAAAAACGGCCCTATTAAGGGCCGTTGGCAGTGGTGATTTAGTATTAAATCTTTTGTTCTGCAGGTTGTTCGCTTGGGTTTGGTTCAGGAACTTCTGGGGCATTTTGGCCCGCACGCTCCCAATACTTCGCTTTGAAGTTAAACAATACCAAGATAATACCTACACCAATACTGAACAAGGCTATTTGCATGTACAGGCCAGGGATTTCTTGAACGTTTTCTGGGTCAAAGCTACCAGCTAGTAAGCCAGAGATAATATTACCAATGGAGTAGGTAAGAACAAATACGCCCATCATTTGGCCCACATAACGTGCTGGCGACAAGCGGCTTACCGCACTGAGTGCGACTGGGCTTAGGCATAGCTCACCTACTGTATGTAGGAAGTAAGTGGTAATAAGCCAATAAGGTGCGACTTTCAGGCCATCAGCAGCATATTGCGCGGCAAAGAACATGACTAAAAAGCCGGTTGCCATAATGATAAGACCCACGGCACATTTAACGCTGTACGATGGCGTGATCATACGCTTGGCAAGGTTAATCCACAGTGCTGCAAAAAATGGCGACAATATAATGATGAAAAATGAGTTCGCTGACTGGAACCATGCTGTTGGGATCTCAAAAGAACCCAGCATACGGTCGGTGTAGTCGCGAGCGAATAAGTTCAACGATGAACCAGCCTGTTCGAACCCTGACCAAAAACACGCTGAGGCCACACAGACTAAGAATAGTGCCCACATGCGCTGCTTTTCATCGTCCGTTAGCTCACCTAAAAAGTAGATGTAGCCAAAGTAAATGAAAAAGGTGATGGTAAAGACGATGGCTACCGAGCCCGCTAAAGCGACCGGGTCAATGACCAACCAGCCATTGTGTGCCGCGTAAACAGTCAGTGCGACCATCGCAATTGATGCGCCAATAACAGTCCAAGCAAGCGATGCGCCCTTGGTCGACAATGGGTTTGCTGGCTTATCATTGATGCCGCGAATACTACCTTGAGTTAGGCGGTACTGCACTAAACCGATGGCCATGCCCACGGCTGCTGCACCAAAGGCCCAGTGCCAACCGACATTTTCCATAAAGTAGCCACATACACCGTAGCCAATCATAGAGCCGAGGTTGATGCCCATGTAATAAATCGCGTAGCCACTGTCGCGACGCTCATCTTCGGTTTTATACAGCTGACCTACCATGGCACTGATGTTTGGTTTTAATAAACCGGTACCGGTAGCAACAAATATTAAGCCGATAAAGAACGAACTAGGGTGGGGAATTGCGAGGATAATATGGCCGATCATAATAACGATACCGCCATACCAGACAGTTCGCTGACCGCCTAACAGGCGATCTGAGATCCAACCACCGGGTAAGCCAAGGAAGTAGACTGCACCGGTATAGAGGCCGTAAATTGCCGCAGCAGACGCTACCGTGAAGGCCAAACCTTCCTCTTGCAGCGATGCGGTCATAAACAGCACTAGCATGGCACGCATGCCGTAGTAACTCATGCGTTCCCACATTTCTGTGAAAAATAGGGTTTGTAACCCTTTGGGATGACCGAAAAAGGCGGTATCCAATTTTGAATCCCCAGCCGCCGAAGTCGGTGGCGTGGGTATCTGCTCATCAGACATAGATTCACTTCCATTATTGTCGTTATAGTGAGCAGTTATTAGTACGTGAAATAAGCTCAATATGCAACCAAATCGCGCCTTACAGAGGCTAGATGGTTAGATTTATAGCAATAGCTGTGAATAAATTAATCAACCTCGGGCGTGTCGTTGAATAATGCCTACGGTCACGTAATGAATTTATGCTGCCTTGCTATTCACTTCGCTTAACGGGTTTGAAGCCATCACATGCTGGGTGTCTGACCAATGTAAAAGCTCAATACGGCCCTGATGATTCTCTACCAAGGCGCTACAGTTCTCTATCCAGTCGCCGTCGTTACAGTAAATAATACCATCACTGACACGTAGTTTGGGTTGGTGAATATGACCACAGACAATGCCGTCATAGCCCCGGCGCTTGGCCTCGTAAATGGCCGCATCCTCGAATGCAGTAATCGCTTGTTGAGCCTTGTGTACACGAGATTTTAACCACGCTGCTAAAGACCAATAGCGGCCACCAAAAAGGCGGCGTACGCGATTATGCCAGCGATTTAAAAACAGCAAAAAGTCATAGGCGGCGTCGCCGATAATACTGATCAGTTTGCTGTAACGCGTTGCAGAATCAAAGTCATCACCGTGCAAGATAACAAAGCGCTTCCCATTACCTGTGGTATGCACAAACTGACGGTGTACTTCCACGCCCATGAGCAACTCTTTATCATATTTACGAAAGGTCTCATCGTGATTACCTGGTACGTAAATGACCCGTGTGCCTGCTTTTACTTTCTCCTGCAGCGCTTGCAGTACATGGTAGTGACTGGAATGCCAAAAAAACCGCCTTTTCATTGACCATAAATCAATAATATCGCCCACTAAATAAAGTGTATCGCACTGAATATGGGCTAAAAAGTCGAGTAAATAGTCGGCTTTACAATCTTTGCAACCTAAATGAATATCAGAGATAAACACGGCCGGGTAATGGGTGATTTTACGTTGTTTCATAATGGTGTGACTCGCAGCGTAATAATAGTGAGGCTAGAGCGTAGCGATGACAAAAAAAAGACTAAAAAAAGAACAATCCGTGACAACTATCGGATCTGCTTGTCTAACGGTATGAGCCTGATTATTATTGCGACCTTCAGCCAGCCTTGGTGAACAAGTGCTGGGAGACAATGAGCCAATATGACAGCAAAGCAATGATTTGTTCGCTTTAACAGGCTGCTTTGCCAAGAACCGGTCATTTTGGCGATGTTTTAGCAGTGCCTCGTCGATCATAAACACTTGTGTAACGAGGATAAACGCGTAAAGCGTAATAGGAGAGCAACATGAAGTATCGTTTAGCTGGGCTGTGTATCGTGTTAACAGCTGCGCTTAGCGGTTGCCAAGACGAGCCATTAACGCAACAACTGCCTGTGGATATGAGTAATCCCGCTGCAAAATTCTGTGTTGATCAGGGCGGTCAATACCTTGTTGAGCAACAGCCCCAAGGCGAGAGCAGCTTTTGTGTATTGGATAACGGCTCAAAAGTTGACGCGTGGGAGTTTTTCCGCAAATACCAGTAACAAAAAAGCCAGTCTCTCGACTGGCTTTTTTCGTTTATGCTTTAGCAAGCTCGGCAACAATGGCGGCTACCGCACCATCAATATCCAGCAACTGCTTTTCACCTGTACGGCGGTTTTTAAGCTCTACCTGATCGTTATCGAGATTACGCTCACCAATCACTAAGGTCAGTGGTACACCCAGTAGTTCCATATCGTTAAACATGACGCCAGGGCGCTCTTTGCGGTCGTCAAAGAGTACATCAACGCCAGCTTGTTGCAATTCGCTGTAAAAGCGCTCAGCAATATCAGGGATACGATGTGACTTGTGCATATTCATGGGCACGATAGCTAGTTCGTATGGAGCGATATTTTTCGGCCAAATAATGCCGTATTTATCATTGTTTTGCTCGATGGCAGCGGCAACGATACGGGATACACCGATACCGTAACAACCCATGGTCATGGTCTGGTTTTTACCACTTTCTGCCAAAACTCCGGCTTTCATAGCCTCGGAATACTTGGTGCCAAGCTGGAAGATATGACCAACTTCAATCCCTCGTTTAATACTCAAAGTACCGTGACCACAAGGGCTCGGATCGCCATCAACCACGTTACGAATATCCGCAACTTGGTAGTCATTGACGTCGCGGTCCCAGTTGATGCCACTGAAGTGCACATCATCTTCGTTGGCACCGGCGACAAAATCTGCCATCACCGCCGCTGAGTGGTCAACAATAATCGTCGTATTTAAGCCAACAGGGCCTAAAGAGCCGGGATGAGCGCCTACTGTTTTAACAATGTCCGCTTCGCTCGCCATTTCCAGTGGAGCCTGCACGCCTTCAAGCTTCTCTGCTTTGAGTTCGTTGAGCTCATGATCGCCACGCAGTACTAAAGCAACCAATGGGCGTTGCTCTTGCTCGTCTGCTGCGCCGTAAACAAATAAAGTTTTTACGCCACGGTGCGGCTTAACGCCATAATGCTCTTTAAGGTCAGCAATGGTTTTTGCTTTCGGGGTATCGAACTTTTGCAATTCTTTGCTGGGCTCAGGACGGGCTTCGCTCGGGGCTTTTGCCTCTGCCTTTTCGATATTTGCGGCATAATCACTGCCATCACTGAAGGCGATAGCATCTTCACCGGATTCGGCCAATACGTGGAATTCATGAGACAAATTACCACCAATGGAACCGGTGTCTGCAAGAACTGGGCGGTAATCTAAGCCTAAACGGTCGAAAATATTGCAATATGCTTGGTGTAGCTTTTCATACGTTTGCGCTAAACACTCGTCACTTAGGTGGAACGAGTAAGCGTCTTTCATAACGAACTCGCGCGAGCGCATGATGCCAAAACGAGGACGAATTTCATCGCGCACTTTGGTTTGTATTTGGTATAAGGTGATTGGCAGCTGTTTGTAGCTACTAATTTCTTTACGCACGCAATCAGTGATCACTTCTTCGTGGGTAGGTCCTAGCGCAAAAGGGCGTTTATGACGGTCTTCAATACGCAAAAGCTCAGGACCATATTGTTCCCAACGGCCCGACTCCTGCCACAACTCAGCAGGTTGAATGATGGGCATGAGCATCTCAATGGCGCCAGCCTTATTCATTTCCTCACGAACAATGTTTTCAACTTTTTTCAGCACTTTAACGCCGGAAGGCAGCCAAGTGTATAGGCCGGAGGCGAGTTTGCGGATCATGCCCGCACGAAGCATGAGCTGGTGGCTCACCACCTCGGCATCTGAGGGCGTCTCTTTCAGGGTCGCAAGTAAATACTGACTGGTACGCATGAATATTCCGTTTTTTATTTAATGATTAATAGGTAAGAGCGCTAGTTTAGCAGCGCTCGGGCGCAGGGCAAAGCGCTAAAGCGGGCAAATTTCGAGAACATGATTGTGCTCACCGTCTACTTGCCAGCGAATATTAAAATCATACAAGGTCATGCCGTAGTGCTGTACCCCAGCCTGACTCTTTTTGTACGCTGGCCGTGGGTCTTGCTGAAGCACTTGCGTGATAAATTGCTCAAGCACTAGAGCGGGGTCGCTGTTGTCGATAACACTTTGTGCTTGTTCAGAAAAGCTGACACTCATCTGGGTGTGTGGCCGGGTATCGGCAAAGCCAGCACTGGCATCCATCATGGCATCGGAATAAGGCAGATAGGGCTTGATATCAATAATCGGGGTGCCATCGAGTAAGTCGATTCCCCCTAACCGAAGACTAAGCTGCCCGTGTTGGTAATTCACACCCAGTAGTTCGACAGCGCTCATGCCAATGGCGTTGGGACGGAATGTTGCTCGGGTAGCGAACACGCCTTTGCGAGCGTTACCTCCTAAGCGAGGAGGGCGAACTAACGGTGAATAGCCTTTATCAGCCGTTTCATGAAAACGAAACAACAGCCATAGGTGGCTAAACTCCTCGATACCACGCACAAACTCTTCTCTATTAAATTCATCGGTAAAGATAAGATCAGCGCGCGCCGCGCTAACTAGCCGGGGTTGCCGGGGAATAGCAAACTTTTGTTTATACGGAGAGCGAATATGGCCAATGGCGGTGATTTGATACTGGGAAGACACAATGTTTTACACAGCGAATTAAGGTGAGCGCAGTGTAATCATGGCATCGGGTAAAAACAAGGGGCACAGGGCCCCTTGTACAAGTAGGGAAAGCGCAGTGCTAATTAGAATAGGTATTCAACCGAAACAGACGCAACGTCCATTTCAGGATCAATTTGTTCGTCTAGTTCATAACGCTCGTATTCAAGGTTGAAGCGTACTTGCTCTGTCATCGCGAACTGTACACCAGCGCCATAAAACACATCGCCGCCATCGGCTTCCGTAGTAGCAATGGTTAGGTCATCAAGTTGCGCACGTAGGTCTGCATCCCATTCTAGCCAACCCGCAGTTGCGTAAACTTTGAAACGCTCACTAACAGGCAGAGCGAGTTTGGTTGATAGCGAAACACCATCTAATTCTGCTTGTTGGTCGATATCAGACACTTCATCAAAGTTGTGATAGCCGAGCTCGAAACTCCAATAATCATTGAGCTGTGTGCCCACGTAAGCTTCAAGCATACCGGCATCGTCATCAAATTCAGTATCTAGGTCATCATTGTCGAACTCAAATGAGTATTGGCCGTAACCGATACCGGTGTAGAAACGAGGGTTCACTTCACTGCTTGGTTCATAACTTGAAGGGGCCGCCATCGCTGTGGTTGTCGTCAAAGCCATCGCTAAAGCGCAAAGGGAAAAGCGAGCAGTTTTATTAGTGTGTTTCATCTTGATTCTCCATTTTGTTAGTTCATGCCTAACAAAGCAGAGGCCATGCCAAGAGTCTTAAAACAACTAAAATTAGGTGTTTTATTAATATATAATTCAGTTAGTTACAGAAAAGCGCAGGATTGTTTACAAAACCTTAAGGTGTGTAACGCGCGGCTGTTTTGTATGGACCTGAAAAAGGTGTAAATTTTTCCGGTAAATGTCAAAATTACACCCTGAATGGAACCTAACTAATTGATTAATAGTCGATTAACAGGTCTTCTGTAAAAGTGTTTCGGTTTCGATGGCTATCTCTTTCATTTTAATCGCATACGCCTCTAGGCGCTTCTGCTCTTCTGTTTTTGCCTTAAAGCATGGCACCTCTACTGGGTAGCCGGCTTGGTCCATAGCGACAAAACTGATCACGCAATGGTTAGTCTCGACCATATGTTGCGTCTTGGGGTCACCACAGCGTACTTGTATAAATATTTGCATACTGGTTTTACCGGTATGCGCAATAGAGGCGTTAACTTCAACTAATTGACCCACTAATACTGGCCGGCGAAATTTTACTCCGGCCACAGATACCGTGACACAGTAATGACCGCTCCAACCTGCGGCACAGGCATAGCCAGCTTGATCTATCCATTTCATGACGACTCCGCCGTGGACCTTACCACCGAAATTGACATCGGTAGGCTCGGCTAAAAATCGAAAAGTAACCGTATCTTGACTCATAGAGCTCCCCAAATATGCTCGACCTGTTACAGCAAGTGTAGTGTATATAAATAAAAAAGGGGCTTACGCCCCAGTTGCAACTTAGGATAAAGTACTTAATAACAACTACATATTAGGGTAGTTAGGACCACCCGCTCCCTCTGGGGTGACCCAGGTGATGTTTTGGCTAGGATCTTTGATGTCACAGGTTTTACAGTGCACACAGTTTTGCGCATTGATCACAAACTTTGCCTCACCTTCACTGTCATCCACTTCGTAAACCCCAGCTGGGCAGTAGCGCTGTGCTGGTTCATCAAAGCGTGGCAAATTAACCGTAATAGGTATCGCAGCATCCTTTAATTGTAAGTGACACGGCTGAGACTCTTCGTGATTGGTGTTAGACAAAAAGACCGATGAGAGCTTGTCAAAACTAAGCTCACCATCTGGCTTTGGGTAGTCAATTTTCGGTGCTTGTGAGCTGCTCAGTAGGGTCGCGTAATCAGGGGTGTTGTCCTTAAAGGTAAAAGGCAGCTTTCCTGCGAATAGGTTTTGGTCCAGCGTGTTGTACGCGCCCCCGAAGAACTTACCCAATTTGTGCATCGCCGGCCCAAAATTGCGTGAGCGGTAAAGCTCATCATACACCCAAGAAGATTCAAAACGCTGCGCAAAGTCCGCCAAATCAGTGTGCTGATCACCGGCTTTTATTGCCGCGAAAATACTTTCGGCTGCCAACATACCGGATTTCATTGCGGTGTGATTGCCTTTGATTTTAGCAAAATTCAGCGTACCTGCATCACAGCCCACGAGTAGGCCGCCCGGGAAGTGCATTTTTGGTAGCGAATGTAACCCGCCTTTGGCTATAGCACGCGCGCCGTAGGCTAAGCGTTTACCGCCTTTGAGCACATCGGCGAATACAGGATGATGTTTCATTCGCTGAAATTCATCAAAAGGACTTAAGTGCGGGTTGGTGTAGTTAAGGTCGACAATGAGGCCCACCACCACTTGGTTATCCTCGCAGTGGTACATAAATGCGCCGCCATTGGTATCTCCACTAAGCGGCCACCCAGTGCCATGAACCACTTTTCCTTGTTGATGTTGCTGTGCATCTACTTGCCAGATTTCTTTAAAACCCAGACCGTAGTGTTGCACAGAGCGATCTTTATCAAGGGCAAATTGATTGATCAGTTGTTTACCCAAGTGGCCTCGGCAGCCCTCTGCGAAAATGGTGTATTTTGCTCTGAGCTCCATCCCCGGCATAAACCCAGGCTTTTCATTGCCCTCTTTGTCGCGACCCATATCACCGGTAATGATGCCTTTGACGCTGTCGTCTTCAATAAGTAGTTCGTGCGCGGAAAAACCAGGGAAAATTTCGACTCCTAATTGTTCTGCTTGCTCGGCTAAAAAACGACAAACGTTGCCCATAGAGACGATATAGTTGCCATTATTATGAAAGGTTTTTGGCACCATAAAGTGGGGCAGGGATTTAGCTTTTTGCTCATCACTGAACCATAAAATTTCGTCTTCGGTGACTTGGGTATGCAGTGGCGCGCCTAACTCCTGCCAATTAGGGAGTAGCTCATCGAGTGCGCGAGTTTCGAAAACGGCACCGGAGAGCACATGAGCACCTACTTCAGAGCCTTTTTCAACCACACAAATCATCAATTCTTGTTGTTGTTCTTGTGCTAATTGCGCGAGCTTAATGGCGCTAGCAAGGCCGCTGGGCCCTGCACCGACGATGACCACGTCAAATTCCATGGTTTCGCGTTCTACCATAATGATCCCCTGCTTTATATGACGGTATAAGGTGTTACGAAATGCAAATTAATCGTTACACAAAAGGTTATTGTCCAAGGTTATTTTAGGTTGACGTTTACGTCAACAGGAAGTAGTCTGATTTCATCAAATAAATAAGTTTACGTTAACGTCAGGTGTGGGCGTGTCAGTAGTAACCGCGCAGGTTATAGCCGCTTTAAAACGTCCACTCGCGTGTCAACAGGAGCAAATATGAAAGTATTAGTGCCCATCAAACGTGTCATCGACTACAACGTCAAAGTACGCGTAAAGGCAGATAACAGCGATGTCGATTTGGCGAATGTGAAAATGGCGATGAACCCATTTTGCGAAATCGCCATAGAAGAAGCTATTCGCCTAAAAGAATCAGGTAAGGCAACGGAAGTGGTTGCTGTGACTATTGGTGATAAGTCATCGCAAGAGCAGTTGCGCACTGCACTGGCACTGGGCGCCGACAGCGCCATTCACATCGAAAGTGATGAGAAGCTAGACTCACTGCATGTGGCAAAACTACTCGACAAGTTAATTGATGAGCAGCAACCCGATCTGGTTATCTTAGGGAAGCAAAGTATCGATTCGGACAATAACCAAACTGGGCAAATGCTGGCTGCGCTGCGCGGATGGGGGCAGGGTACTTTTGCCTCAAAAGTGGATATTAACGATGACAAAGTGAATGTGACGCGTGAGGTTGATGGTGGCTTACAAACTGTAGCGCTCACGCTTCCTGCGATTGTCACGACTGATTTGCGTTTGAACGAACCCCGTTATGCATCATTACCTAACATTATGAAAGCAAAACGCAAACCTTTAGATGTGAAAAGCGCTGCGGATATGGGCGTCGACCTTGCTGCGCGAGTGCAGTTGGTGAGCGTGGAAGAGCCAGCTCAGCGTCAAGGTGGTGAAATCGTCGAAGACGTTGAAACCTTAGTGAACAAGTTAAAAAATGAAGCGAAGGTGGTGTCATGAAAGCATTAGTGGTAGCTGAGCACGAGTACGGTGAACTAAAGCCTGAAACCGCGAAAACATTAAGCGCGGCGCACAAAGTAGGCGCTGATATTGATGTGTTGCTGGTTGGTGAGAACCTTAATGACGCGGCTGAACAGGCTAGTAAGCTCAGCGGTGTCAGCCGTGTGTTGGTCGCTGATAGCAGTGACTATGCACACCAACTAGCTGAAAACACTGCTGATTTAATTGTGAGCCTAGCGGGTGATTACAGCCATCTATTTGCCAGTGCGACGACCACCGGCAAAAACATTATGCCACGGGTTGCGGCGCTATTAGACAAAGCGCAAGTATCGGACATTATTGATGTTATCGACGCTGATACGTTCAAACGCCCGATTTATGCTGGTAACGCCATTGCGACGGTGAAGTCACTTGAGTCTGTGCATGTTATTACTGTGCGTGCCAGTGCCTTTGATGCGGTGAGCAGCGACGGCAGTGCCAGCATCGAAAAGATTGACAATAGCATGGCCTCAACGAACAGTGAGTTTGTCTCTAAAGAGCAAACTGAGTCTGAACGTCCTGAATTGACCGCTGCTGATGTGGTTATTTCCGGCGGTCGAGGCATGCAAAATGGTGAAAACTTCAAACTGTTAGAAGGTATTGCCGATAAGCTCGGTGCGGCTATTGGCGCATCACGCGCTGCGGTAGACGCGGGCTTTGTGCCGAACGATATGCAAGTAGGGCAAACCGGCAAAATTGTCGCTCCTGATTTGTACATAGCCGTGGGTATCAGTGGTGCCATCCAGCATTTGGCAGGTATGAAAGACTCAAAGGTTATTGTAGCTATCAACAAAGACCCAGAAGCACCGATTTTCCAAGTGGCTGACTATGGGTTAGTGGCTGATTTATTCGATGTTCTACCTGAGTTAGAAGCCAAGCTTTAAAGCGCAACTAGTTTACAAAAAGCCCGCGACTGTTTTTGTGTTGTGGGCTTTTTTGTTGGCCATTGCTGTGCTAGCTAACGGCATTAGCGCAAAGAAAAACCCGCTGAATTAGCGGGTTTTCGATATATAAAGAGTGCAACATGATTAGTAAGTAGCACTGCCTTTAGTGCGTGGGAAGGCAATCACGTCACGGACATTGCCCATACCGGTCACGTAAGCGACTAAACGTTCAAAACCTAAACCAAAGCCTGAGTGAGGCACCGTGCCGTAGCGGCGTAAGTCGCGATACCAGCTATAGTCTTCTTTGTTTAAGCCCATTTCCTCTAAACGAGCATCAAGCACATCTAAACGTTCTTCACGCTGAGAGCCACCGATGATCTCGCCAATGCCTGGGGCAACGACATCCATCGCTGCCACCGTCTTGCCGTCTTCGTTCTGGCGCATGTAGAAGGCTTTGATATCGCGCGGGTAGTTTTTGATAACTACAGGCGCTTTGAAGTGCTCTTCGGCCAGATAACGCTCATGTTCAGATTGTAAATCCACGCCCCACTCAACAGCGTATTCAAACTTCTTACCGCACGCCTTAAGAATGTCGATAGCGTCGGTGTAATCAACCTGCGCAAAGTCCTTGCTGACGAATTCTTCAAGACGACTGATGGCCGTTTTTTCGATACGTTGTGCGAAGAACTCCATGTCATCACGACGCTCTTCCAATACCGCAGCAAATACATACTTAAGCATGTCCTCGGCAAGTTTGGCGATGTCGTTCAAATCGGCAAAAGCCACTTCCGGCTCGACCATCCAGAACTCTGCAAGGTGGCGCGAGGTGTTAGAGTTTTCAGCACGGAAGGTTGGGCCAAAGGTGTAGATCTTTGACATTGCGCTGGCATAGGTTTCACCGTTGAGCTGGCCTGATACCGTTAAAAATGCTTCTTTACCGAAAAAGTCTTCGCTGTAGTCGATATCGCCCTTATCAGTGCGTGGTAGGTTCTGCATATCCAATGTCGACACTCGGAACATTTCACCAGCACCTTCGCAGTCACTGGCGGTAATGATGGGAGTGCTGATCCACATGTAGCCACGCTCATGGAAAAAGCGGTGGATAGCCTGCGATAAGCAGTTACGAACACGGGTAACAGCGCCAATCACGTTGGTGCGTGGACGCAGGTGGGCGTGCTCACGTAAGTACTCAATACTATGGCGCTTTGCTGCCATAGGGTAAGTGTCAGGGTTTTCTACCCAGCCAATTACTTCAACGCTGTCCGCTTGAATTTCAAAGGCCTGACCTTTACCGGCTGACGCTACGAGCTTACCGGTTACGCTTACCGAGCAGCCGGCCGTTAAACGCGTTACTTCATCATAATTATTGAGCGAATTAGGCACTACAGCTTGGATAGGATCAAAACTCGAACCGTCATGAACGGCTAGAAACGAAATACCTGCTTTAGAATCGCGACGTGTGCGCACCCAACCTTTAATGTTGACCTGGGTGTCCACGGCAACGGCGCCTTTTAATAGCTCGGCGATTGCTGTATGGCTCATTTTCACTCCAATGATTACTATTGCCCACTGCGCTGCACGTTGGCAGCAGCAGTATTATGATGAAAGTTAAGAGGCCTATCTTAACCGTGATTTAGGGAGAAAAAAACTGCCAATTGCCTCAATCAGGGCAGAAATACGTAAAAGCGTAGAAAATATCACCTAAACTAATCATATATAACTTATTATCGAGACGCTTTAGCATGTTGAGGGGAGATAAACCGGGCCCTTTTCGATTAGTCGCTTGGTGTGCAGGTTTAGGCTGGGTGCTTTTTGTTGTGGTATTAGTATTGATTCACTACGCTCGCCCTGATGTAGATTACGGCATATTACGTTATTTCGACGTGCCCATTCGCGAGCATTGGCTCTTAAAACCGAAAAATAGCGCCTTAATCATGCTAATGCTGTGTGGTCTTTGCTGCGTTTGTGGCATTATAAGGGCAAGAAATATAAATAAAATGATGCATCTGGCTGCACTTTCGCTTATTGCTTTAGCGTTTTTGTGTGTCAGCTTTACCCTTGCAATCTTAAGTTAAAATGCAGTGAGTAGTTAATGAAACAAGCTTTTATCCTACGCGGCTTGCCAGGTAGTGGTAAAACCCACTATGCGCAGAGCCTTGCCGACGACCTCGTTGCCGGCGATGCTAGCCAATACTTTATTTGCAGTACCGACGATTTCTTCGTGCAAGATGGTCACTATCAATTCGATAAACACAAGTTACCTGAATATCACAATCTTAATTTAGCCCGCTATATTAAAGCGCTCGCTGAGGGCATTCCGTTAGTGATTGTTGATAACACCAATATCAAAAAATGGGAATTTATCGCCTATATTGAAGCCGCGCACGCGCTCGGTTATCAAGTCAAAGAAGTGATCGTGGGCGAGGTAAAAGACAAAGCAATGCAACACCTTTATGCTCAGCGCAACACCCACAAAGTAGCGCTGCGGACGATAGCGAAAATGGCCTATCAATTTGAGTGGTAATTGACCATATCAAGGAGCATTGATGAGTAACAAGCAAGTAGAGCATGACACCCAAAAACCTAAACTAGCGCATGAGCTCCACCAAGAACTTCCGGTTGATCATCCCGATGCGTTTTTTCGCATGCTACACAAAGTGATTCGCTGTGCTATTTGTGTTTTAGCCCTGTGTATGGTGGCAGTAATACTCTGGGGGGTGGGCGATGTTATGTACATTATTTACGAGCGATTAATGCAGCCACCTTACTTTTTACTAGATGTAAATGACATCTTTTATACCTTTGGTGGCTTTATGGCTGTGTTGATAGCGGTGGAAATATTTATCAACATTAGGATGTATCTAGGGAGCAATGTTTTTCCTGTCAAACTTGTCGTCGCGACTGCTTTGATGGCTATCGCTCGTAAAGTGATCATCCTCGATTTTGATACCCTCACCCCGCTTTACCTGATAGGTATCGCTGCTACAACTTTAGCGCTGGGGATAACCTACTGGCTTTTGGGCAAAGCGCCCAATGATGATTATGACCATTAGATGGATATTGATAAAAAAACCGCCTCTAGGGCGGTTTTTTTATTACATGGCGTTGTATTCGTCTTCCCAGAAGAACTTTTCTTCGCCAAATGCCGGCTTTAAGTCATTAAGCCATGTGGCGTTTTCGTCATACTTAGCAAAGAAAGGACGCTGAACCCAATCTGGGTTGCGAGCTTGAATAAAGCGCAGTACGAAAACCTTTTCACCGGCAATCTCGCTGACGCCAGATACTTCCACTTTACCTGGGCCGGCACTCATAGATGGGCCGCGCACGGTGCGACTGACACCGGATACCTGTTTATAAGCTTCGCGGAAGGTTTCCCAAGTTTTATAAAGTGGTAGCTCAAAGTAACGCTTGGCCCCGGTATCACGTTCAATAAACATGTAGTACGGGATCATCCCTAGCTGCGTTTGCTCTTTCCACATTTCCGCCCACATATTCGGGTCGGTATTAATGTTGTTAAGTAGTGGTGCTTGGGTACGGATTTGCGCGCCGGTTTTGCGCAATAGGGCAATCGCTTCGCGTGTAGCTGCGGTGCGCAGCTCTTGCTTATGGTTTATGTGGGCCATAATGGAAACGTGCTTGCCTGCATCCACAAGCTCTTTAATCAAGGCCAGTAAGTCTTGCGCATCAGGATCGGTTAAATAACGGAACGGCCAGAAAGTCAGTGACTTGGTGCCAATACGGATGGTGCGAATATGGTCAAATTCGGGCTCTTTAAGCTTTTCAAGGTAGCCACGAAGCTTGACGGTACGCATTACCATTGGGTCACCGCCAGTGACGAGTAGATCGGTAACCTCTTTGTGCTCACGCAGATAGTTATGCAGTAAGTCCGCATCGTTGTTATTGAATCGTGTCGCTTTACCAACAAACTGCGCCCAGCGGAAGCAGAAAGTACAGTAAGAATGACAATATTGTCCTTGTGCTGGGAAGAACAACACGGTTTCTTTGTACTTATGTTGGATGCCTTCAACGCGCTCACCATCGAGCTCAGGCACATTCTTTTCCATTTGCCCGGCAGGGTGCGGGTTCAGCTTGTTACGGATCTGTTGTGCCAGTTCCATTACCTGTTCAGCGGTTGGGTCCGTTCTATGCAGCGCAGCCATTTGCTCGTACGACTCGTCATCTAACATACCACGCTGAGGAAACGTAAGTTGGAATACCGGATCATTGGGAACTTTATCCCAATCAATCAATTCTTCAATTACAAAGTTATTTACGCGGAATGGGAATACACTGGCCACGACCTTCATCTCAAAGCGCATATGCTCTGGTAGTTGGTGTAGGGCTTCAATTTTATCAATTTGACGGTGTTGATACACGGTAAACCTAGGCGGGACAAAGGTTTCCGCTGGCTGTATTTGAACGGTTTGCTGCATATATTTTCACTTGCTAGTTGAAAAGGTTGGTACTCTAACAAAAAGGTCAAGCCAATTCCTAGTCCTAAGTGCGAATATAATTGCGCTGCAACACGCAAAGAGCGGCCTTTGGCGCGCTCAAGCGTGTGTGAAATTGCTACGCAGTGAAACTAATTGTTCAGCGAAAAGTAAGCTAACTCTTTGAGCTGATTATAAACTGTGGCGATAGCCAGCTCAAAGGGGCAACAGTCACCACCTCATTAGTAGTGGCCCTGAGCGATAGCATCGTATATTGCCGTGGCCAAGCGCTGAATGTCGCTTTCGCTGCTAACAAACGGCGGCATAAGATAAATCAATTTACCAAAGGGGCGGATCCACACTCCTTGGCTAACAAAGAACTGCTGGATCTTGGCGACATCCACAGCGCTATTGAGCTCAACTACACCAATGGCGCCAAGGCGGCGTACATCAACCACGGCGGCTAATTCGCGGCAGCGCTCTAAGGCACCAAGCCAATGATGAATATCCTTTATTTGCCCATGCCAATTATTATCGAGCAACAATTCGAGGCTTTTGTTGGCCACGGCGCAGGCCAGCGGGTTACCCATAAAGGTGGGACCGTGCATCAAAACGCCTGCTTCGCCTTCGCAAATACCGCGTGCTACATGACTCGTGGTCAATGTTGCGGCTAAGGTCATATAGCCACCGGTAAGTGCCTTACCGACACACATAATATCTGGAGTAATATCGGCGTGTTCAACAGCGAACAAGGTACCGGTGCGGCCAAAACCAGTGGCAATTTCGTCGCAAATAAGCAATATCTCGTAGCGGTCGCACAACTGGCGCACGGTTTTTAAATAGTCGGGATGATAAAAGTTCATACCGCCGGCATTTTGGACGATGGGCTCAATGATAAAAGCCGCCACTTCATGATGATGTTTGGCAAAGTATTGCTCTAGGGTGTGCGCCTCTTCTGCGTCGAAGTGTTCATTAAAACGGCTACGGGGTGGCGGCACAAAGATTTGTTCGGGTAAAAATCCGCGATACATACTGTGCATTGAGTTGACCGGGTCGCACACACTCATCGCGGCAAAGGTATCGCCGTGATAGCCCTTTTGCGGGGTCATAAGCTTATGCTTTTGTTTATGGCCTTGGCTATACCAATATTGCACTGCCATTTTTATTGCCACTTCCACACTTACTGAGCCGCCATCGGCAAGAAACACCTTGTCGAGCGCTTTAGGAGTCATCGCCACTAATTTTTTACACAGTTCAACTGCTGGCGCGTGAGTGATACCGCCAAACATAACATGGCTCATATTGTTGCTTTGGCTTTGCAGCGCTTCATTTAGTTTGGGGTGATTGTAGCCATGCAGGGCACTCCACCACGATGCCATACCATCAATTAAGGCTTCGCCACTTTGCAGATAAATGCGGGTTCCCTCAGCATGGGTAACGGGGTAATTGGGAAGAGGGTTGAGCATTGATGTGTAGGGGTGCCAAATGTGCTCACGATCAAACTCAGTGTCGATATGTGTATAATTATTGCTCATAGGTAAACTTCAAATGTCATTTCAGCGTTGACAATACTAAGGCAACTCGTAGACTGATACAAAATTAAATTCTACCGTCGATAATAAAGAGAACTCTATGGAACAGGCCGAAATCCGTCATAACTGGACGCACGAACAAGTTAAAGCCCTTTTTGACATGCCATTTAATGATTTGCTGTTCAAAGCGGCAAGCATTCACCGTCAACACTTTAACCCCAACGAAGTGCAAATTTCGACTTTATTATCGATTAAAACCGGCGCCTGCCCAGAAGATTGTAAATATTGCCCTCAGTCAGGGCACTACAAAACCGACCTCGAGCGTGAACGCTTGATGGAAGTTGAAAAAGTGGTTGAGCAAGCAAGGGCAGCCAAGTCAAAAGGTGCGACCCGTTTTTGCATGGGCGCAGCATGGTCAGACCCAAAAGACCGCGACATGCCTTACATTGAGCGCATGGTCCGAGAAGTAAAAGAACTGGGTTTAGAAACCTGCATGACACTGGGCAAGCTCGATAACGATAAAGCCAAGCAGCTGCGCGGGGCGGGGTTAGACTACTATAACCATAACCTTGATACTTCACCTGAATACTATGAGCAGATTATCACGACGCGCACTTACCAAGACCGTTTAGACACACTGGATCATGTGCGTGATGCCGGCATGAAGGTATGCTCCGGTGGTATTATCGGTATGGGAGAGCAGGCTTCTGATCGCTACGGCCTACTGATCCAGCTGGCTAATTTGCCTAAGCAACCGGAAAGTGTGCCGATTAATATGCTGGTTAAGGTCAAGGGCACGCCTTTAGAAAACGTCGATGATTTAGACCAGTTCGAATTCATTCGCACTATTGCTGTGGCGCGTATCATGATGCCGAAAAGCTACGTGCGTTTATCAGCAGGGCGCACGGCAATGAATGAGCAGATGCAAAGCATGTGTTTCTTTGCCGGAGCAAATTCCATTTTCTATGGTGACAAACTGCTGACCACCGACAACCCTGAAGCCGATGCCGATATGAACCTTATTCGCAAATTGGGGATGCGCCCAGAGCAGGCTCAGGATTACTCAGACGAGGCCTATGAAGCGTCATTAAGTTCAGCTATCGCTGATAAGAAAACCTCAGAGCTGTTTTACGAAGCACCCTAATGGCGTTTGAATACATTGATAATGTGCTCGAGGGTGCCAAAGAGCAGCACTTACTGCGCCAGCGCGTGGTAGTCGATGACATTTGTGCGCGCACCTTGGCCGTGGATGGTCGACGCTATTTAAATTTTGCGTCCAATGACTATCTTGCCTTAGGCGATCGGCCGCTGCCGCCATTGAAAGGGCGCAGTGGCGGGCACAGTTCGCCGTTGGTTACTGGTTACAGTCGTGAGCAAGCAGAGCTGGAGCAACGTTTTTGTGCACTTTATGGCTTTGAGTCAGCGCTGCTGTTTGCCAGCGGTTTTAGTGCTAATGCCAGTGTGCTAAAAGCCTTGTTTGCTCAAGCCCGTGAAGGCTTGATTGTGCAAGACAAACTGAATCATGCCAGTTTAGTCGATGGCGGCCTTGCGGCAAACGCACAGATGCAGCGCTTTAATCACAATAATATGGCGCATCTGGATGCGCGCTTGGGTAAATCCAAAGCTCACCATAAGCTGGTGGTAAGCGAGGGCGTGTTCTCAATGGATGGGGACTGCGCGCCGCTTGAACAGCTACGCAATCAGTGTGAGAAGCACCGGGCCTGGTTAATGCTCGATGATGCCCATGGGTTTGGGGTGCTCGGTGGAGGCAAAGGCAGCGCTGTGGTGCTTAAGCCTGATATTTTAGTGCTCACCTTTGGTAAAGCGCTGGCTGCCAACGGGGCTATCGTACTAGCTAGCAACAAGGTCATCGATTTGCTGCTGCAAAGTAATCGCGATTACATCTATTCCACGGCACTGTCCGCTTTGCAATGTGAGGTGATTGACGAGCGACTGACGCAGTTGTTGGCGGCCGACGCCGAGCGCCAACATTTATCTGTACTGATTGATTACTTTAAAAGCCAATGTGCGGCGGCTCATTTAGCGCTGATGCCCTCAGATACACCGATACAGCCGTTGATCGTCGGCGATAGTGAATCAGCGTTGGTGATGCAAAATCAACTTCGTGAAAAAGGCATATGGCTTAGTGCTATACGACCGCCCACTGTGGCCCACAATACTGCGCGTTTGCGTATTACCTTAACAGCAGCCCATACTGAGGAAGATATCGGCACCTTAGTCAGCGCCTTGGAGCAATGCCGATGAGTGCGGCATTAAAACTCACTACCCAGCGGCAATTCTCCAAAGCGGCAACGAATTATCAGCAGCATGCGCGAGTGCAAGCCGCGAGCAGTACCGTTTTGTTAGACCACATTGGCGCCAGACATTTGGGTGTATGTTTAGACTTAGGCGCGGGTCCCGGCGTCAATAGCCATGCGCTCAGTGTCAGGGCACAGCAGTTAGTGTCCCTTGATTTATCAGAATCCATGCTACAGTGTGCACGAACCTTAGGTGGCGATGACAATCATGTGGTGTGTGCAGATATGGACACGCTACCAATACACAGTGCAGCGATAGACACCGTCTTTAGTAACTTTGCGATGCAATGGTCTGCTGATTTAGCTGCCTTACTTTGCGAGTTACACCGTATTTTAACGGCGAATGGGCGGGCATATATTGCCGTGGTGAGCGAAGGCTCCCTTGAGGAAGTGAAAGCTGCTTTTGCCACGGCAGGGGTGCCAGCCATTAACCAATTTATACGTGTTGACGATTTGACCATCGCAGCAAAGCAAGCTGGGTTTAAGGTGCAATGGCAGCATCAAGCAAGGCTACTTGATCGCTTTGACAGTGCTAAACAGGCGTTAAAAAGTTTATCGGCTATTGGTGCCAATAGCTGTGAGCATGGCCACCGTCACTTATCGAAAAATCAGTATATGCAGGTTCTCAACCATTTACAGGGATCGCAGCCGGGCGTGGAATTAAGCTACAACGTCGCATTTTTGGAGCTCATTAAATGAAACAATTTTTTGTTACCGCAACCGATACCGATGCAGGTAAAACCCATGTCACCAGCTTGCTACTGAAACTCGCTGTACAGCATAAAAAGAAGGCGGCCGGGTTCAAGCCCATCGCCGCAGGTGCTGAGGAGGCGTTTGGCCGACTGGTCAATACCGATGCACTGACGCTCATCGAAAGCGGCAACACCAATGTGCTCTATGAGCAAGTAAATCCGTTTATTTTTGCGCCACCGATTGCACCTCATATTGCCGCTGCGCAGCAAGGAGAACATATTAGCGTTAGCAAGTTACGCAGCGCATACGACGAGTTTAAAAGTTGCGGTGCCGATATTCTCATTACCGAAGGCGCCGGAGGTTGGCTATTACCCATTAATGACACGGAGCTGTTAAGTGATTGGGTGCTTGCTGAGCAGCTGCCAGTCATTTTAGTTGTGGGTATGAAACTCGGTTGCCTCAACCATGCATTGTTAACTATGGAAGTGCTGGCGCATCAAGGTGTACACGTCGCTGGGTGGATAGCCAACCAAGTGGATCCACAGATGCAGGAATACGATGCCAATTTAGCCACTTTGAAAGCAAGGCTGCCAGCCCCATTTCTTGGTGAAAGCCCTTATACCGAGCACACACCAAAGCTAAAAATCCACCGCGCACTCATGGAGCTATTCGAGTTAGGTTAAGGTTACAGTTGCTTACAAATCCGTTTGCCGAAATAACTTGATACCGTAAACATCTGCCTATATATATTGAGCATAACGCGTCGATAGGGTGACGCTATCCATTATGGATCACTCGATGATCCCTAATGAATAATCTTACCCGTTGGAGAAATGTAGTATGAAACGTGTTGTGCTCTTTTTATTGACCAACCTTGCCGTTATGTTAGTGCTAGGTGTGGTGTTATCTATCGTATTCTCAGTGCTGGGGATATCAAGTCGCAGTATGGGGGGGATCCTCATCATCGCCGCTTTGTTTGGTTTTGGTGGCTCCTTTATCTCATTGTTGATGTCTAAGTGGATAGCTAAACGCTCTACTGGCGCATATGTTAT
Organism: Pseudoalteromonas sp. SW0106-04; assembly: GCF_001293805.1. Lineage (NCBI taxonomy): Bacteria > Pseudomonadati > Pseudomonadota > Gammaproteobacteria > Alteromonadales > Pseudoalteromonadaceae > Pseudoalteromonas > Pseudoalteromonas sp. SW0106-04. The sequence goes on from NZ_BCAI01000005.1 coordinate 154,692, forward strand.
TGAGCAGCCGCGCTCCGGTACCGAGCAGTGGCTGGTAAACACGGTTGCCGAGCAAGCGCGTCAACGTGGTATCAACATGCCAGAGGTCGCTATTTACGACAGCCCAGAAATCAATGCTTTTGCTACTGGACCATCGAAAAACAACGCGTTAGTCGCGGTAAGCAGTGGCTTGCTTCACAACATGAGCCAAGAAGAAGCCGAAGCGGTTCTCGCTCATGAAGTCTCTCATGTGGCCAATGGCGACATGGTGACATTGACGTTGATTCAAGGAGTCGTGAATACCTTCGTTATCTTCTTTGCTAAGGTATTGGCTGGCATCGTTGATAATTTCCTCAATGGCGATGAGGAGCAAAGTGGCCCCAGCTGGACCTATTTTATTTTCGATATGGTGTTTCAGGTGTTATTTGGCATACTCGCTTCTGTGGTCGTTGCTTACTTCAGCCGCAAACGTGAATTTGCCGCAGACAGAGGCGCAGCCGAGTTAGTGGGCGCACATAAAATGCGTGCCGCACTAGAGCGCTTAAAAGGCAACCATGAGTCACAGCTAGAAGGCTCAATGATGGCCTTTGGTATCGCACCAGGGCGCTCTATTGGTGAGCTATTTGCTTCACACCCGCCATTGGATGCGCGAATTCATGCACTGTCAACGCAAAGCTAACGGCTGTTGTGGAACTAAAAAAAGCGCACTTTGGAGTGCGCTTTTTTGTTTTCAGTTAAGCAATTACGCGCTTTGTTGCTGGCGTTGCTGCTGGTTGGGGATCAACTCCTCAACCACCTCTTTGGCGCTTAGGGTGTAGCGGACGCCATCAAACATCACCGAGACGAACTCCTCAATGCCAGTGATCCCTGTTAACGTCCAGCCTTCGCCGCGTTTAGGGCAGTACACCGTGGTAGTAGGAGGAACCATAATAAAATCATCAGCCATGAGTGTTTTTAACTTCTAGTGCTTGCTCTTGAGCATAGTTTAAGGCAATAATTCGCTAACTCAAGCCCGATATACTCTTACCGCTATGAATCGCTGCCCATCTCGCGGGCTCAGTTTACGCCCCATAGGCCACAAAGATGCGCCGGCAATGTTTGCTATCCTCTCGCAGCCTTTGGTTTTTCGCTTTAATGATTATTTACCACCGAAAACTAAAACTGAGGTGCGTAGTATGATTCAAGCGGACATCGAACTACTTCTAAAAGGGCAAGGCGTGCGCTTAGCTATCATTCACCAGCACCAGGTCATTGGTAGCTGCGGCCTATATAATATCGCCCAAGGTTGCGCGGAGCTCGGCTTTGAACTTCATCCTCAGCATTGGGGTAAAGGTTATATGCAAGCAGCCATAGCTTTGCTATTAGCCGAATACGGCCGCTATATTGATAAGCCGCTCGCGCGTATCCAAGCACGAGTGATGGTCGAAAATCACCGCAGTATCAATACGCTTACCCGTGCAGGCTTCAAACCAATTAGCGCACAACATTACAGTTTAGCGTTACCGGCCTGTACACTCGATATTGGCGAGCAACTCAATCAAGCAAGTTAATCCTGATTAGAGTAGGGCGAGCTTGGCACTTAAGCGACGCACCATAGCATTAGCGTTAGGGGCTGGCTGATTTAACCCCTCTATTAAAGTCATAAAGTAACAGTCCATCATGGCTGCGGCACGCACCTCGTCATACTGGGGAGCCGATGCAAATAGCAAGGCTTTAAATTGCTGTATTTGCTCATCGAAAAACTGTCCTTGCCAAATCAAACTCTGTAGTAGGGTCTTACTGAATTCCACATGCTGCAAATAAAACGCATACAGGTGCGTGGCATAGTGGCGCATTTTCAGTTTTGGCTGCTGATGGTCGTCACTGCGTTGAGCATCAGCGATGACGTTATCAATCTGCGCAATCATTAACACCTTGAGCAACTCATCTTTATTCGCAAAATGGCTAAACAAGGTGCCATTTGCTATCCCTGCAGCCTTGGCAATATCACGTGTTGACGTGCTCTCAAACCCTTTGGCAATAAACAGCTCCCACGCGGTTTGGCAGATCCGTGTTCGCGTTTGCAGTTTTTTAGGCGTTAATTGGTGACTCAAAACAAACCCTTTTGCTTGATATTGAGCGTGCTCAATTATTATAATGAGCGCGCTCATTTTTATAAGTTAATGGAAAACTACAATGGAATCAGTCGTTAATATAGTATCACGGATAATCGGTTATGTGTTGTTTGTGCCCTTTATATGCTTTTACAGCTATGTGTTAGGGCCGGTGCTAAAGGCGGTGCTCATCCCCGGAGGGGTGGTGGTTTTGGCATTGATAATGGGGCCCGCTAAGGCATGGCGAGTTTGGAAAGCAGCGAATGGATAACTTTGTTCATTGCCCCTAGCAACAAAACTTAGCCATGCTTTTTATCGGGCTTTTTAGTATAATGCGCGACAATTTTTGTGGTGAAAGAGAATCACTGCGGCGCTAACCCCCTTTGATGCTTGGTCATCATACGGCGTAATTTACATTTATATCGTTCATACTGAGGAGTGGCAATGAAAGTAGGAATTATTATGGGCTCAAAGTCAGACTGGCCCACCATGCAACATGCGGCGGACATGCTGGATAAATTCGGTGTCGAGTATGAAACCAAAGTGGTTTCTGCGCATCGCACTCCTCAACTCTTAGCTGATTACGCGAGCTCAGCTGCTGAGCGTGGTATTAAAGTGATCATCGCCGGTGCCGGCGGGGCTGCGCATTTACCGGGTATGGCGGCCGCTTTTACCTCGCTGCCGGTATTGGGCGTGCCAGTAAAATCGAAAGCGCTCAATGGCGTTGACTCGTTATTATCAATCTGCCAAATGCCAAAAGGTGTGGCGGTAGGTACTTTAGCTATTGGTGATGCCGGTGCCGCGAATGCGGGACTGTTGGCAGCGCAAATCTTGGGCTGTCAGCAACCTGAGCTACTGGCGAAAATCGACCAATTTCGTGCCGAGCAGACAGAGACTGTTTTAGCTAACCCTAACCCAGCTGAATAAGCGAGTCGTATATGCAAATGTTAGTTCTGGGCGCGGGCCAACTAGCGCGAATGATGGCGCTTGTAGCAGCGCCGCTGGATATCCATATTCGTGCTTATGACGTGGCCAGCAAACAAGTGGTGCACCCGGTAACCGGTGAGCACTATACGCAAACGTTAGAGCAAGCAATCGCCAGTAGCGAACGTATTACTGCTGAGTTTGAGCATATTCCCAGCGATGTGCTTGCGGCTTGTGAGCAAAGCGGCAAATTCTTCCCCGGTAAAAAAGCCATTGAATGCGGCGGCGACCGCGCCAAAGAGAAGGCGCTGCTCGATAGTGCTGGCGTACCGAGTGCTCCGTATATTTTAGTGAGTGAGCGTGCCCACCTTGAGCAGGCGGTGAATGAATTGGGTTTACCTTTGGTGATCAAAACTTGTCAGGCTGGGTACGACGGCAAAGGCCAATGGCGCTTAAAAAGCATCGAACAAACTGATGAAATCTGGCAAGAAATGCAGGCATTTTTAGATAAAGATGCGTCGCATCGCATTATTTGTGAAAAGATGATTGCGTTTGACCGTGAAGTTTCAGTGATAGGTGCGCGCGATGCACAAGGGAATGTAAAAGTATACCCGGTCACCGAAAATGAACACACTGACGGGGTGTTAACGCTGTCGGTCGCAGGCATCGTCAGCCAAGACATGCAATCTCAGGCGGTAGATGCCTACAGCAAAATAGCCAATGCGCTGGATTATGTTGGCGTACTTGCTATCGAGTTTTTCGATGTTGACGGTGAATTGTTAGTCAATGAGATTGCGCCGCGTGTGCACAACTCGGGTCATTGGACACAGCAAGGCGCTTATTGTTGCCAGTTCGAGAACCATGTGCGTGCTGTTGCCGGTTTGCCTTTGGGTTGTACTTATCTATTACAGCCGAGTGCGATGATTAACGTTTTGGGTCAGCCAGCGATCCCGGCAGAGGTATTGGCCACCACCGGCGTTCGCAGTCACTGGTATGGTAAAGCGGTAAAACCAGGGCGAAAAATGGGGCATATCAATGTCAGTGCTAATACCTTGCATGAGCTTGGGGAGCGTCTCGGTGAATTGCATGAGCACCTCAGCGAGCAGGATTATCCTGGTATTGAAGCACGAGCCCATCAGTTAATTCTCAATTAGCACTTGTGGTTGCAAAGTACGGATGGCAACCAACAAGACTATTTAAGCTAATAAACCGAGCCTTGAAGCTCGGTTTTTTCATCCCAAACGCTGACACAATGTCATTAACAGCTGCTAGTATGGCGTTTTCATTTTGCTTATATAAGAGAAAACCCTAAATGACCTTGTGCAAACGTTTTGGCCTTATTGGCTCCTTGTGTCTGTTCGTTGCGGCCTGTGCGCAACCTCATTCGTCTATGCCAACAACGCTGCGTATCGCGACCTTTAACGTCAGTATGGATGGCTCGAACTACGTTACTAACCCCAGTGAGCTAAGTGAGTCGCCTTTACCTGCCTTGCTAGCCCAAGGGCAACACCCGCAAATTCACAATATCGCGCATATTATTCAACGGGTGCGTCCTGATGTGATATTGCTCAATGAATTCGATTATAACGAGAATTGGCGCGAACAAGTTGATGCTTTTCAACGCCACTATCTAGGCAAAGATCATGGCAGTGTAAAAGCCATTCATTACCCCTACAGCTATAGTGCGCCAGTTAATACCGGTGTTGCCAGCGACTACGACTTTGACGGTAATGGTAAGCTCTCTGGCAATGGCGGAGATGCTTATGGCTTTGGTTTTTACCCTGGCCAATACGGCATGGTGATCTTAAGCCGCTACCCCATTGACTATGAGCGCGTGCGCACGTTTGCACAATTGAAATGGGCGCAACAACCGCAGGCGCAGATGCCCATGCTTGATGGCAATGCTTTTTATGATAACCGTACATGGCAAGCTGCGCGCTTAAGCTCTAAGTCATTCTGGGATGTGCCTATTAGTGTTGATGGTAAACGTGTGCATCTACTGGCATCTCATCCTACACCACCGGTGTTCGATGGTCCGGAAGATAGAAACGGTCTGCGTAATAAAGCTGAGATTAAACTAATAGCCGATTATTTAGATAATCAAAGCGATTATTTGGTGGATGACCAAGGCCGCCAAGGAGGCCTCAATACCAACAGCCGATTTGTTATCTTGGGAGATTTGAACGCTGCACCGCAAGGCGATAAAGCGCGTCCTGAGGCCATTAATCAAGTGTTAGCGCATGATAAAGTGGATGCCAGCATGGTGCCCGAGAGCTCCGGAGGAGCAGGGGTGGATGAGCAAGCGTATGCGCGTTATTACACCGCCAGCTGGCGTGCTAGAGCTGATTATGTGTTGCCATCAAAGTTCGGTTTTGAGCCAATCTCGGCAGGTGTATATTGGCCGACGGAGCAAGACCCGGCACAATATAAATTAATTAGTGATAGAAAAGCCTCGTCAGATCATCGTCTTGTGTGGATGGACCTAAAATTAATAAAAAAACAGTGAACCATTTAGCCGCTTAGTACTCTATATATATGTGAAGCAGGTTCCGTACTTGTTTCGTTATTGCTAGCGCAGAGTTTTGGTCAGCATCCCTTGCTGACCTTTTTTTTGTCTAAGTAAACTGCCGTTGGTCTTAAAACACTGTCTTTGCTTGTGAGTTTTTGCTTAAATCAGGGCACCGTGTATTTAGTTGAAGACAATCATGTTCCATAAATCAGTACTGGCGGCGACCATTGCTTCCAGTTTTATCCTCAGCGGCTGTCAAAGCACCGCACAACAAAGCAACACGCAAGTAGAAACGAATCAAACTCCCGTCCCAAGCCAAGTGGAGACACCGGCAAAACCAGGTTCAGTGGCTATTACCCTTGAACAAGCTATGGCTGATCCGGACTGGATAGGTAACCAGCCAGAAGGCGCGTTTTGGCACAGCGATTCAAACACCGTTGTTTATCAGCAAAAACAACAAGGTAATCAACTACGCGACACCTACACACAGGCCGTTGGCGCAGACAGTGCAACCAAAGTAACGCTGGCGCAGCTACACACGTTGGGCGATGATAAGGCCGTATACAGTCAAGATAACCGCTTACAGGCCTATGTATTTAAAGGGGATGTATTTGTTCGTGATACCTCTGCCAACACCTTAGTGCAAATCACCAAAACGTCGGCATTTGAATCTGCGCCGCAGTTTTTAAATGATAACAGCCTAGTATATCGCCGTGGTAACGTGTTTATGCATGTAGACTTAGGCACCGGGCTGCATAGTGAGTTGGCCAACCTTAAGCTCGAAGATAAGCCAATCAAGGTTAATGAGCCGAAAAGCTACATTGCTAGGGAACAACATAAGCTTATTGACTATGTTGCACTGCAGCTAAAAAATCAAAAAGATGCCCTCGAGCGCGACCAGCAGTTAGCGAATGAAAATAGCGCGGTAGTCGATGCCACCATTTATCTAGGCGATAAAAAGCGTTTAGTGGATGCCCAGCTCTCTCCCGATGGCAGTAAGCTTATCGTTGCGTTAACCGATGATAGAAGCTGGCGCGCAGACACCGACATCATGCCTAATTACATTACCCAAGATGCAGGGGTAGAATCGGTACCAGCCCGTCGCCGGGTTGCGGATGCCAAGCCACAGGGCACAGAATTGGTGTATATCGACTTGCCGAGCAAAGCAAAAACAACGCTGACCTATAATACCTTGCCCGGTTGGAATGAAGATGTGCTTGCCGAGGTGAAGCGTGAAAACTATGCGCGCCAAGGCAAAGAGTATGAAAGCGAAACTAAGCGCCGTGAAATCAATTTGATGATGGATTGGGGCTGGGGTCAAAGTGCCATTCAATGGAACCGCAGTGGCTCGCAAGTTGCTGTTATGCTTGAGGCTTGGGATAACAAAGACCGCTGGATAGCGACCGTTGACTTTAAAGGCAAAAAGTTAGTGAACCAACATCGTTTACACGACGATGCCTGGATCAACTACACCTTTAATGATTTTGGCTGGTTAAACACCAGCGACACCTTGTATTTCTTGTCAGAGCAATCCGGTTATAGCCACATCTACACTAAGCCGTTAACAGGTAAAGCAACCCAGCGTACCGACGGCCAATTTGAGGTGTCTAACCTGACCTTGAGCGAAAATGACCAATATCTTTACTACAAAGCGAATAAAAAGCACCCAGGTATTTACGAGGTGTATCGCTTAAACCTGGATAGCGGTAACAGCGAGGCGCTAACCAGCCTTGATGGCATGACTGATTATAGTTTGAGTCCTGATGAGCAAAAACTGTTGTTACAGCACTCAAAAATCATGCACCCGCCGGAGCTTTATGTCATGGATGCGGCTCCGGGGGCTAAGGTTACGCAGCTAACTCACACCGTATCGGAGCAATTCAAAGCAACTAAGCTGGTGGCTCCGAAAGTCGTTGCCGTACCGTCAAGCCATGGTGAGCAACCGGTGTATGCGAAAGTGTATTACCCCAGCGATTACCAAAGCGATGAAAGCGGTAATACCCGTAAGGCGGTTATTTTCAACCACGGCGCCGGTTATTTGCAAAATTCACACTTTGGCTGGTCCGGTTACTTCCGCGAGTTTATGTTCCACTCGTTACTTGCCAGTGAAGGCTACGTAGTTATGGATATGGACTACCGCGCCTCGAAAGGGTATGGCCGCGACTGGCGTACTGCCATTTATCGACAAATGGGAACGCCAGAGACGCAAGACTTGGTTGATGGTGTAAAATGGATGCAGGCTAACGCCAATGTTGACGTTGAGCGGGTCGGTACTTACGGCGGCTCATACGGTGGCTTCATGACCTTTATGGCGCTTTTCACCGAGCCTGAACTGTTCCAAGCCGGAGCGGCGCTGCGCCCTGTGAGCGATTGGGCACATTATAACGCCCCGTATACCTCTAATATTCTTAATCACCCAGATGTTGACCCTATTGCCTACGAGCGTAGCTCGCCTATCTACTTCGCTGAAGGGTTAGAGAAGCCGCTATTGATCAATGCGCCTATGGTTGATGACAACGTGTTCTTCCAAGATGTTGTGCGCTTAGTGCAGCGCTTGATTGAACTGGAGAAAGAGGACTTTGAAACGGCTATCTTCCCAGTTGAACCGCACGGATTTGTCCAGCCTTCAAGTTGGTTAGATGAATACCGCCGCATTTATAAGTTGTTTGAAGAGAACCTTTAATTGCTAATGAAAAACCCGAGCTAAGCCTCGGGTTTTTTTATGCCTCGCCACTCTAACAGCGCTAAGCCCAAGCCACACAATAGCCCGAATAGATGAGCCTCAATAGCCACGCGGGAGTCAATTAATGCCTCAACGTCACTACTGGCGCCAACAATTTGCTCATAAGCCACCTTGGCTATTACGCCTACGATAATTAAATACCCGGTTTTTTCACCGCAGCGAATATCTTTCACCGCACCATAGGCAATCAAGCCGTGCAATGAACCACTTAAGCCGACATATAAAGAGATGTTCGGGCTAAAGCCGTATAAACAGAGGCCAATCCCAAAAGACAAGAGCAGCAAATAAAGCCAATACTTACGCACACTAAAAAAATGGCCATGGATCGACCACAGCACTAGAACACCTGCCATGTTCATGCCTAAATGCGGCCAATTGCTATGTAAAAAGTGCCCCGTTAGCAAGCGATACCACTGGCCCTCAGCGATGGCGGGGCGCTGAAAAGACAATGGCCCAGCGGCATCAATTACCATAAGCAGTGTACACAGTGCGATCAGTGGCCAGACAGACAGCATTGCGCGGTGCGAAAAGAGGGTTTTAAACACAGTCATAACTTAACAGTGGTCGTTATTTTTTGCCTATTGTGCCCCTTTGCCTTTAAGATGCCAATTAATTAACCACGACAATAACACTCAGCGCTATGTTACGAACTTATACCCAGATAGCAGCGGCTCTCTCGTTGCTTATTAGCTCTGGCTGCACAGCCACCACGACCACCAATAAACAGGTGCTTGCCGATAGAGAGCCTGAGGCCACCACGGCGGTGGTGACAAAACAACAAGTAAGCGGTGAGCATTACATGGTAGCCGCTGCCAATCCCTATGCGGTGCGCGCCGGTGAAGCGATTTTAGCTGAAGGGGGCAGTGCCATAGACGCAGCCATTGCTGTGCAATTGGTACTGACATTGGTCGAGCCGCAATCGTCCGGTATTGGCGGTGGGGCCTTTATTTTGCACTATGATGCAAAGCAGCGCCGACTCACCACCTATGATGGCCGCGAGCAAGCTCCTAGCAAAGCGACACCGGAGTTATTTGTTGATGGCAATGGCAAGGCTGTACGCTGGATTGATGCAGTGGTTGGCGGGCGCTCAGTAGGGGCTCCTGGGGTCTTGAAGGCGCTGGCGAAAGCCCATCAACGTGATGGCAAATTACCTTGGTCCCGTTTATTTGATGAGGCCATTACTTTAGCCGAGCAAGGGTTTAAGGTGTCACCGCGATTACATAAGCTTTTAGCGCGCCGTATTAACCCAGGAGTGGAGAAAATGCCTGCGGCGCGGGCGTATTTCTTTCCCGGTGGTGCGCCTTTGGCTATTGGCAGCGTAAAGCAAAACCCCGCCTTGGCATCGCTTTATAAACGCTTGGCCAGCGAGGGAGTGGATGCCTTTTATCATGGCGACAATGCCAAAGCCATTGCTAAAGCAGTACAAACAAGTCCCATCGCCCCAGGTTTACTCACCGAGCAAGACATTAACAACTATGTCGCCAAAGAGCGTGCCCCGGTGTGTGTGGGCTATCATCAATACCGAGTGTGCTCGATGGCACCGCCTAGCAGCGGTGGTATGGCAGTTTTGCAAATCTTAAAGCTGCTGGAGGATAAAAACCTCAGCCAATATGCGGTTAATAGCCCCAAAGCGCTGCATTACTTCACCCAAGCGTCGCGCTTAGCCTTCGCTGATCGCGAGGTCTATATGGCCGACCCCGACTACCAACCCGTGCCGACGCAAGCGCTACTCGATAATAGCTACCTTGAAAAACGTGCCTTATTGATGCTTGAGCATGATGCTAAAAAGCAAGCTGGACACCCGGGTGTGGGTATTGCCTATGGTAAGGACGATGCCTTTGAGCTGCCTAATACCAGCCACATTTCCATTGTTGATAATCAAGGCAACGCCGTGTCGATGACCACCTCCATTGAAATGGCATTTGGCTCCACCGTGATGGTCAATGGCTATCTGCTCAATAACCAGCTCACCGATTTTGCGCTATCGCCAAAGCGTGATGGTAAATATGTATTAAATCGCGTTGAAGGCGGTAAACGCCCACGCAGCTCTATGGCCCCCGTGATGGTATTTAATGAAGATGGTTCTTTGCGTTTAGTGATTGGCTCGCCCGGCGGCAGCCGTATCATTAATTACGTGGCCCATGCATTGGTCGGGGTGTTGGATTGGCAACTGAGCGCCCAGCAAGCGATCAATCTGCCCCGTATTACTAATCGTAACCATATCACCACCTTAGAGCAGGGCACTGAGCTGGTGGAGCTACAAACGCAGCTCGAGCAATGGGGCCACAAAGTGCGTATTGGCGACCTTAACTCTGGCATTCATGCAGTCGAGGTGAAAGGCGGTAAGCTCTATGGCAGTGCCGATCCACGCCGAGAGGGAATCGCTCTCGGAAAATAAAGGTAAACAAACAGCAGGTATTTGAATGCCTGCTGTTTGTTAACAAAGATTCATTGGTGTGTATCAAAAATGATAATGCGCCAATCAGCGATAAATCAATGGTCTGATAAGCCCAAATGGGTTTGCAATTTGCGCGCTAAGGGCAATAATATCAGGCAATCTCCTTCTGTGCTAAGTAGGCAATATGACAGACAAATCCAACGATAAAACCAATACACACACCGATCCCAATTACTTGTACATTCCTTACGCTGGTCCGACCTTATTAGAAACGCCACTACTAAATAAAGGCAGCGCATTTTCTCAGCGTGAGCGTGAGAGCTTCAACTTGGCAGGCTTATTGCCGCCACGTTTTGAGACCATTGAAGAGCAAGTAGAGCGCTGTTACCAACAGTACTCTAGCTTCCAAGATAACCTTAATAAGCATATCTACTTGCGCGCCATCCAAGACAATAACGAAACGCTTTACTATCGTTTGGTGCGAGACCACATTGAAGAGATGATGCCGATTATTTACACGCCAACAGTGGGTGATGCGTGTGAGCAATTCTCAGATATTTATCGTAGCTCGCGCGGTTTGTTTATCTCCTATGAAGACCGCCACAATATCGATGATATTTTGCGTAATGCCACTAAAGGTAAGGTGAAGGTTATCGTTGTTACCGATGGTGAACGTATCCTTGGCCTAGGCGATCAGGGCATTGGTGGCATGGGTATCCCCATTGGTAAGTTATCGCTATACACCGCGTGCGGTGGTATCAGCCCGGCCTACACGCTGCCGGTGATGCTGGATGTTGGCACTAATAACGAGAAACTGCTGAATGACCCAATGTACATGGGCGCACGCCATCCGCGTATTGGCCAGCAAGAGTATGACGAATTTTTAGAGTTGTTCATCAAAGCGGTGAAGCGCCGTTGGCCCAATGTCATGCTGCAATTTGAAGACTTTGCTCAGCCTAACGCGATGCCACTGCTGAAACGCTATCGCGACGAAATTTGTAGCTTTAATGATGATATTCAAGGCACTGCCGCTGTCACTGTGGGCACTTTGCTGGCCGCGTGTCGAGTGAAGGGCACCCGTTTAAGCGACCAAAAGGTGGTGTTTGTTGGGGCTGGCTCCGCAGGATGTGGCATCGCCGAGCAGGTGATCAGTCAAATGGTTTCTGAAGGGATCAGTGAAGAGCAGGCGCGCAGTCAAATCTTTATGGTTGATCGTTTTGGCCTATTGAGCGAAGGCATGCAAGGCCTGCGTGACTTCCAACAGGCCTTGGTACAATCCAATGAAGCGCTCTCGCAGTGGCAGTACAGCGGTGATTTTGCCTCTTTACTTGATGTGATGCATTGTGCTGAGCCAGGCATTATTATTGGCGTATCTGGGCAGCCGGGGCTATTCACCGAGCAGGTGATCCGCGCAATGGCATCGAGCCACGAAAATCCGATTATCTTCCCGCTTTCAAACCCGTCCAAACAGGTTGAAGCGCATCCGAGTGATGTGCTGGCTTGGACACAAGGGCGTGCCATTATCGCCACAGGTAGTCCATTTGGCACCGTGGACTATGATGGCCAGCAGTATGTTATTCCGCAGTGTAATAACAGTTATATCTTCCCTGGCATTGGCCTTGGTGCAATTGCCATTAAGGCTAAGCGCATTACCGATGAAATGTTGATGGCGGCCAGTGAAACCTTAGCGTCGAGCTCACCCCTTGCCAATGATGGCAAAGGGAGCCTACTGCCGCCACTGACTGAGATTGAATCGCTATCTAAACGTATCGCCTTTGCTGTGGCTAAAGTCGCTATCGCCCAAGGTGAAGCGTTGGAATTTAGCGATGAGGATATTATCAAAGCCATCGATAATAATTACTGGCACCCTGAGTATCGTAACTACAAGCGAGTCAGCATCTAGCCTTCGCGAATATGAGCAAACGCCGTGCAACTGCACGGCGTTTTGCGTTGAAGGAAAGGTTAAGTAAGACCAATCACAGTGCCTTTTTAGTTGTCTTTATTAATAATGGCGTTAGATAAGTATGCAACCGCTGTGGATAAGGCTGCGTTGCAAAGGAGTAAAACGAATTTTGAATTGGCAGCAGCTAGTTGATAATCGCCAACGATTCTTTTGGGTGTTACAGATAGCCGGTTGGATAGGTTATGCCCTGGTGAATTACATTGGCTCCAAAGTATTTGAGATGCGCGACATCTATGTCTTTGTGATCTTGCTTAATGCCTATGCGGGCTGCTTAATGACGGTGCCGCTGCGGTACTTGTATCGCCGGGTGTGGAATGCCAAGCCGTGGCTGCTAGTGTTGGTGGTGTTCACCGCTTCCTACGCCACAGGGACCTTGTGGTCGGTGGTACAAAAATTTAATTTGTGGGAAATTTATCGCCATGGTTACCGCCCTGATGAGTGGTTTTATTACTTTCAACAGGGCCTTGATGCGGTCTATATCATCCTCTGTTGGAGTGGTTTGTATTTTGGCATTAAATATTACCAATTGCTCCAAGGGGAGCGACAAAAAGCGCTAAAAGCCAATACCATGGCGCATGAGGCGCAATTAAAAATGTTGCGCTATCAGCTTAACCCGCATTTTTTGTTTAATACCCTCAATGCGATATCGACGCTGATTTTAGTGGAAGAGAATAAAGACGCCAACAAGATGGTGTCACGGCTAAGCGATTTTTTACGCTATACGCTCAATACCGATCCGATAAAGAAAGTGCCACTCGAGCAAGAGATTCATGCGTTGAGTCTGTATTTGGAAATCGAGCGAGTACGTTTTGATGACCGCCTAGCGGTGGACATGCAAGTCAGTGACGAAGCAAGCCATGCCTTGGTCCCGAGCTTGATTTTGCAACCGTTAATTGAAAACTCATTGAAGTATGCCATTGCGCAGATGACACAAGGCGGGGTGATCAGTATTAAAGCCCAAGTGTTTGCCAACGAGCTGTTACTGGAAGTGAGCGATAATGGCCCTGGCGCTGAGCTTAAAGATGGCCAATTGGTCAATGCCACCGGTGTCGGTGTGGCCAATACTAAAGATCGACTAAAGACACTTTACGAGAACAATTATTCATTTGTATTATCAGGGAATACGCCCACCGGTCTGACGGTAAACATACGTATCCCCTATGAAAAGGCTGTAGCAGAATGAATACCATAAAAACCCTCATCGTGGATGATGAATCGCTGGCCCGTAAAGGGTTGGCTATACGATTAGCTGATATTGAATGCATTGAGCTGGTACAGCAATGCGCTCAAGGGCAAGAGGCCGTCGATATTTGTCGCAACGAGCCTATCGACTTGGTTTTTTTGGATATTCAGATGCCAGGTATGAATGGCTTTGAGGTCGCGGATGCGTTAGCGCAACTGCCAGACTCACAACAACCTTTGGTGGTGTTTGTCACCGCCTTCGACCGTTACGCCGTTCAAGCTTTTGAAGTCCATGCTTTGGACTATGTACTCAAACCCGTAGATGACAACAGACTAAAACAGGCGGTGGAGAAAGTGCAATCACATCTAAAAACACAACAAGACAACACCCATAAGAAAAAGCTAGCGAGTTTTGTGGCCGGGATCACAGGCAATAATTGCGAAGAAATTCTCAAGAAACTAGCCTCGGGTGACTCATTAGAAACTAAGCGCTACCCAGAGTCGCTGGCGGTGAAAGAGCAGGGCGAGATCATCCGTGTGCCTACTAATACCATCCAATGGGTTGATGCGGCAGGGGACTACATGTGCCTGCACTGTGGTGATGGGCAAACCCATATTCTGCGTAAAACCATGAAAGAGCTTGAGCAAGAACTCGACCCTGGATTGTTTGTTCGTGTGCACCGCAGCGCCATTGTTAATTCAAAACAAATCAACAAGCTGGTGACGCAAGTCAGCGGTGAATACCTGCTGGTGCTCACCAACGGACAGGAGCTTAAAGTCAGTCGCAGCTATCGAGATAAAGTCAAAGCGGCGCTGGCCAATTAACGGCGAAAGCGTTTTAAGCGGGCGACAAAATCACGATTACGCTGTCGTGTGTCGCAGGTGTGCTCAAACGCCAAAGTTTTCAGCTGATTATTAACGACACCGACCATGACACCATCAGCGCCAGCATTAAGATGCTCGATGGCGCTGCAGCCTAACTGCGTTGCTAATATGCGATCGCCAGCCACAGGAGCGCCGCCACGCTGTACATAGCCCAAAATGGCACTGCGGCTTTCAACGCCGCTGTGCTCGGTCAGCTGGACCGCTAATTGCTCGGCGCTAATTGATAGCGAGTGCTCTGCCATGACCAGCACGTAGCTATGACCGGCATCATTATTAATATTCGCTTTCACTTGCTCATACAGTTTTTGTAAAAACTGCGGCTCGTCATCAATCAGTTCCTTACAAATTATTTGCTCCGCGCCACTGGCAAGGCCTGCTTCCATGGCAATGATGCCGCAATCTCGACCCATTACTTCGACAACAAAAGTACGTTCAAACGCTTGCGCGGTATCGCGAATTTTATCGATACACCCCAATGCGGTATCTATTGCGGTGTGAAAGCCGATGGTTTCATCGCTGCCATTAATATCGTTATCAATGGTACCGGGGATGCCAATAATTTGCCCTGACCAGTGCTCTGCAAGTGCCTGAGCACCTTTAAAGCTGCCATCTCCGCCAATGACGACTAAGGCATCGATGTGGCACTTACGCAGGCTATTGGCAGCTTGTAACAAACCATCTGGGTGGTGCATTTGCGGGCAGCGGGCCGATTTTAAAATAGTGCCACCTCGGTGGATGATATCGGTCACGCTGGCTGCGTTGAGTTCAGTGAAGTGTTCGTTGATAAGGCCGTTGTAGCCACTAAAAAAGCCGAAGACCTGATGTTGATGAGATAGCGCGCTGAGCGTAACAGCGCGAATTGCAGCATTCATACCGGGGGCGTCACCGCCGGAAGTGAGTACTGCAATTCGTTTTGGATGAGACATAAGTTGCTGCTTCAGATAGAAAACTTATGTCTACTATTTACCCTACAGTGACAATTTTCAAGGTATTTGTGGCACCGATGGTTTCCATTAAGTCACCGTGGGTGAGGATCACGGTGTCGCCCTTTTGCAATTCGCCAAGCTCTACTAAGGTATTCATTGCTTCACTAACAATACATTCTTTGGTGAAGTTAGTAGAGTCAAAACGCACTGGGTATACGCCGCGATACAGCGCGGTCTGACCCAGTGTTTTGCCATGGCGTGAAAGTGAATAAATAGGTAGACCCGAAGAGATGCGTGACATCAGCTTAGAGGTGTTGCCTGATTCAGTGAGCGCGACAATGGCTTTCACTGTACCCAGGTGGTTAGCCGCATACATAGCAGATAGTGCGATTGTTTCTGCATTATCGGCAAACATGCTATCAAGGCGGTGCTTAGAAATGTGCGTTTCTTTTTGTGACTCAGCACCTAGGCAAACACGGGCCATGGTGGCAACCGTTTGCTCAGGGTAATCCCCTGCGGCTGTTTCAGCAGAGAGCATGACCGCATCGGTGCCATCAAGCACGGCGTTAGCAACGTCCATGACTTCAGCGCGCGTGGGCATGGGGTTATCAATCATTGATTCCATCATCTGTGTTGCGGTGATCACCACACGGTTCAATGAACGAGCTCGGCTGATAATGGTTTTTTGTTTACCCACTAACTCCGCATCACCGATTTCAACACCTAAATCTCCGCGCGCGACCATCACTGCGTCGGATGCGAGGATAATGTCGTCTATGGCTTCAACCGTCTCTACAGCTTCTGCACGTTCGATTTTCGCTAGCAATTGAGCATCTGAACCGGCCTTTTCTGCCAATGAACGCACATAGCGCATATCATCGCCAGAGCGGGGGAAAGACACGGCGATATAATCGACGCCAATTTTAGTCGCGGTGATAAGATCTTCTTTATCTTTATCAGTAAATGCAGGGGCAGTCAGGCCACCACCGAGGCGATTAATGCCTTTGTTGTTAGACAATACGCCGCCGACTTTCACGCTGCAGTGTACTTTTTGTCCTTCAACACGCTCTACGGTCAGCTGGATTAAACCGTCGTTAAGTAACAATAGGTCGCCAGCTTTAACGTCTTGAGGTAATTCTTTATAGTCGATCCCCACGCCATTAACATCACCCTCACCTGGGGCAAGCGCTGCATCAAGGATAAAGGGGGCGCCAGGGGCGAGGTTCACTTTTCCTTCTTTAAAGGTACTTACGCGGATTTTCGGGCCTTGTAAGTCAGCAAGGATGGCAACATGAGTGCCTAGGCGCTGAGCGATCTCACGCACGGCCTCGGCGCGCGCTTGGTGGTCACTGGCCACCCCATGAGAGAAGTTTAAGCGCACGACATTGGCGCCAGCGCGGATGATTTTTTCTAAGTTATTATCTCTGTCCGTGGCAGGGCCAAGGGTGGCCACAATTTTCGTACGTCTTGGCATGCATTTCTCCTGTAGGCATTATTGCTTATAGCATGTTAGAGCAGGGAAGGACGCTCCGCCAGCTCTAATTCCTATTATTCGTTAACAAGATTTCAGCATTATGACACCGGTGTCAGATTCAGTCAATTAAGCTTACCCGCAAACTTTATCCATGTACCTTGCGTTAATTTGATATAATTCAGCGCCAGGGATTGAATGGGGCATCGTATGCCCTATAATGCCCGCCGTATTTACGTTGAATTACCCAGTCGTACGTTTTACCGAGGAGGAAACTGGATGCAAGTTGCATTAGTAGGTCTTGGGGTGATGGGCAAAAATCTCGCCCTGAACTTAATCGAAAAAGGGCTCACCCTAGTAGCCTATGATACCAACCCCGATGCCGGGGAAGAATTGTTAAGCTGTGCCAAATCACAAGGAATGGCCGAGCGCTTGCACATTGTTTCAGACCTTCACGACATGGTGCGTCGTTTAGAAACGCCGCGCTCTATCCTTTTGTTGGTACCGGCAGGCGAGTTGGTTGACAAAGTCTGCCACGACTTGGTCGATGCCGGTGTCAGTAAAGACGATATCATCATCGATTGCGGTAACAGTAATTATAAAGACGGCATTGCCCGCAAATTGAAATTTCAAAACAAATTTGAGTTTGCCACGATGGGGATTTCCGGTGGTGCAGAAGGCGCACGCCATGGTCCGGCCATGATGGCGAGCGGCTCCGAAGGGGGCTGGGAGCGCATTGAACCTTGGTTTGAGAAAGTAGCTGCCAGTTACAATGGCGACTCGTGTTTTGCCCGCGTTGGCCAATCTGCCAGTGGCCATTTTGTGAAAATGGTTCACAATGGCATCGAGTATGCCCTTATGCAGCTTATTGCCGAGACTTACCAGCTATTGCGCTTGGGCGCTGGCAAAACACCACAGCAAATTGCCGAGATTTTTGATACCTGGGCCGAGGGCGAGCTCAATAGCTATTTACTCTCTATCTCTAGCCATATCCTCAAGTTAGCAACCAAGGACAATACACCGCTGGTCGATTTAATCGATAACAAGGTGGGCGCCAAGGGCACCGGCTTATGGACGGCGCAAAATGCCTTGGAGCTTGGTATTGCTGTGCCATCGCTTGTTGCTGCGGTGCAGGCACGTCACTTAACTAATACCGGTGATACCCATGCGGCTAAAGAAATGACCTATGCAGCAAAGCAAACGGACAGTATCGATATTGATATTGACCAGTTGCAGCAAGCGTTTCATTTAGCGAGCCTGCTTTGCTACCGCCAAGGTTTGGCGCTGATCAAGGGTGCATCACGAAACCATCAATGGAAAGTTGATTTAAACAAAACACTGCAAACTTGGCGTGCAGGGTGCATTATTCGGGCAGATTACCTAGACCAAATTGCTCAGGGTGTTGAGTTTATTGATACCTTAGATGAGCAGGCGAAGGCGCTTCGTAGTGTGACTGGTGCGGCCGTGACCACTGGTTTGGCATTCCCGGTACTGTGTGCAACACAAAACTACTTAGCAACGCTAAGCACTCCAAGTAATGGTCATCTAGTGCAAGCGCAGCGTGACTACTTTGGTGAGCATGGTATTAAAACCCACACTGGCGAGTTATGCCATCTAACTGATCTGGTCGATATTGACGCTAAAGTACGCTAATTAATTAGCCGCTTTTTCGATCAATAAAGCCCTGTCTATACAGGGCTTTATTGTATATGCTAAAAACACATTCCAAGTTTCTTTTTTGAGGACTTTAAAGTGTTACGCATTCTCTGTTTGGCACTGTTGAGTGTAGGTATTATTGGCTGCACTCAGCCTCAACAACCCGCAACTAAACTCGCAAATGCCGATACCTTATACTTTGGCGGCCCGATTCTAACGATGGCCGGTGACGCCCCCCAGTATGTTGAAGCGCTTGCAACCGAAGATGGTCGGATCATATTTACCGGTCAACTTCATAAAGCGAATGACCATGTTGGCGAGCAGACTAAGCAAGTGAACTTACAAGGGCAAGCGCTACTGCCTGGATTCATAGATGCCCACAGTCACCTTTTCAATGCTGGTTTAGCGCAGCTGAGTGCTGATTTACTCCCAGGGCCTGACGGCCAAGTAAATTCTATTGAGGCGCTGCTGAGCACCTTAACTCAATGGCACCAGGGTCAACCTATGTTAGCGAAAAAGCTCGGCTGGATCGTTGGCATGGGGTATGACGATTCGCAGCTGGCGCAGCGCCGGCACCCAACTGCCACAGAGCTCGACACGGTCTCCAGCGAAATACCTATTTTGATTATGCACCAGTCCGGGCATTTGGGGGTTATGAATACCAAAGCCTTGGAAATGGTGGGTTACTTACCACAGGCCCCACACATTGATGGCGGCGTAATACGTATTGATGAACTTTCTAATCAAGCGAATGGGGTGCTTGAAGAAATGGCACTTTTTCAGCCCTTGTTTAGTGTTTTTTCGGCCATTGATGAGCAACTACAAGATGAAATAGCGAGCGCAGGGCTTGCCCTTTATATGGCCAATGGTTACACCACTGCTCAAGAAGGTCGTGCAGATCAGAGCACCAGTATGTATTGGATAGCACGGGCGCAAAAGCAGTCTTTGCCGATTGATGTGGCTATCTACCCTGATCTTGAGCAGGAGTATGATTTTATGCTTGCACAAGGAGCGAGCAAAGATTACCAAGGCGGGGCACGAATAGCCGGCGTCAAATTGAGTTTTGATGGCTCGCCTCAAGGGAAAACAGCCTGGCTCAGTAAACCTTATCTTCATCCGCCAGCGGAGCATAACTCTGAGTATCGTGGCTACCCAGCCATTGCCAATGATAAGGCTCGCTCTAAGCTCGTGGCACAGGCCTATGCCAACAACTGGCAACTGATTGTTCATACCAATGGCGACGCTGCAGCAGACGCCTTATTGCGAGATATAGAAAGCGCAGCGACAAGATTTGAGCAGGCAGGTCGCAGGACGGTGATGATCCACGCGCAAACTGTTCGTGAAGATCAGCTTAAACGTATGAAACAGCTAGCAGTGATCCCGTCTTTTTTCTCTATGCATACCTTCTATTGGGGAGATTGGCACCGAAATGAAGTATTAGGACTGGAGCGTGCTGAGAATATTTCTCCCACAGGGTGGGCGCAAAAACACGCCATGCGCTTT
This sequence comes from Pseudoalteromonas sp. SW0106-04, assembly GCF_001293805.1. Classification (NCBI taxonomy): domain Bacteria; kingdom Pseudomonadati; phylum Pseudomonadota; class Gammaproteobacteria; order Alteromonadales; family Pseudoalteromonadaceae; genus Pseudoalteromonas; species Pseudoalteromonas sp. SW0106-04. Next base: position 174,924 of record NZ_BCAI01000005.1, read on the forward strand.
ACCCAACATCATGATGCACCTGTGGTAAAGCCCAACCCATTACGCGTTTTATCGACCACTGTTAATCGTAAGACACGCTCTGGCAAAGTGTTGGGGGCGCACCATCAAGTGAGCCCTTATATCGCTTTGAAATCTATGACAGAGTGGGCGGCTTGGCAGTACTTTGAAGAGCCAAACAAAGGGACGTTAGAGGTAGGGAAATTAGCTGATTTCGTTATTCTTGATAAAGATCCACTGCGCGTTGAGCCAGAGCTACTTGAGCAATTACAGGTTCAGCAAACCATAAAAGCAGACCGAGTGGTTTATGGTGTGAATCACGCCTTGTGATGGGGCTTGCGCAAAGCGAGTTGGTACAGGCAGCGGCTTATTTGTTGCGCTACTGAACTACGCGTGCAGATAGATACCACTATGCAATAAAAGGCACAGTCGCTGCTGTGCCTAAAATATCACTTAGCGACTCAACTCTCCGCGCAAGTTATCTTGCATTAAATGGCGAATACTTTGCGGGCTTGCGTTTTTGCTTAGCAAGTAGTGTAACTTACTGAGGCAGGCCTCTAGGGTCATATCATAGCCACTGATCACACCTACGTTTAGCAGTGCATTGCCCGTAGCGTAGCCGCCCATATTAACTTGCCCTTGCAAGCACTGGGTAAGGTTTACGACGATAATGCCACGTTCGTTCGCATTTGCCAAAAGCTCCAAAAACTCGTGGTTTTGAGGTGCATTACCGACACCAAAACTCAGTAAGATGAGCGCTTTAATATCGTCATTAATTATAGAGCTGACCACATCGGCGCTGATCCCTGGGTATAAGTGCAGCACGGCAATAGCTTGCGGGGTGATGCGCGAGACTTGTAAATCGTTGTCGATATAGGGGCTAAGCTGGCCTTCTAGGAGCCGAATGTTAATCCCTGCTTTTGCCAGCGGCGGCAAATTTGGAGAGTCAAACGCATTGAATCCATCGGCGTGGATTTTGGTGGCGCGATTTCCTCTAAATAGCTGATTATTAAAAAATAAGCTGACTTCTGCAATGGGGTAGTTAGCTGCTAAATACATCGCATTTAGGAGGTTCACTTGGCCATCTGAGCGCAGCTGTGACAACGGAATTTGCGAGCCGGTAATAATGACCGGTTTGGTCAGGTTTTCAAACATAAAGGATAAGGCAGACGCGGTGTAGGCCATGGTATCGGTACCATGTAGTACCACAAAACCATCGTAGTCGTGGTACTTGGATTTAATATCGTCGGCTATCATCTGCCAGTGCGCCGGTGACATATCAGAAGAATCGATCAGCGGGCAGTATTCTTCAATGTCAAACAGCGGCATCTCGTCGCGATTAAATTCAGCACTGTTTTTCACCGTCTCGGTTAAAAACCCCGCCGCTGGCACATAGCCTTGACTGGATTTTTTCATACCGATGGTGCCGCCTGTATAAGCGATATAAATGCGTTTACGTTTCATAAAAAAAGCCCGATGAAATTCATCGGGCTAGTATATCATTCCAGGCTTTAAGCGCTAGTTAGAAACACGACATACCAAGCACTTAGCGTAGATGCCATCAGGGTCATTGTAGTTTTGTAAACTCTGAACCTGCTGCTCAACCTGTTTTAGTAAGCTGTTGACCTGCATGGTCGCACCAAGGTTTGCGCTTGCCGGGGTCTGCTTATCGATTAGCGTGCTAACCATGGATGAGCTCAATAAGCTATTTAACAGTTGCTCACGCGGCGTCAGCTGTTGCTCAATGAGTTTAACGTCATACTGCTTGAGGCTGGCCATTTCAGCGGCAGCGCTGATGGCTGCGTCTTTATCACCAAGCTTGTCCACTAACCCGAGCTCTTTTGCTTGCGTTGCAATCCACACTCGGCCTTGGGCGATATCATCCACCTCAGCAGGGCTCATGTTGCGAGATTGTGCAACCACATTCAAAAAGCGCTCGTAGGCATTCTCAACACTCATTTGAATCGCTTGTGCCATCTTATCTTTTAGACCCAGCAGAATGGATGAGCCTTTCAGTTCGGTCGTCCCCACACCATCAGAATACACGCCTAACTCGGCAGCACTGTCCTCAAATGTCATGATTGTGCCAAATACGCCGATTGAGCCGGTGATGGTGCTTGGAGCAGCCCATATCTCATTGGCTGCAGAAGCAATCCAATAACCGCCCGAAGCTGCGACTGAACCCATGGACGCTACTACAGGTTTGCCTGCTTCTTTAAGAGCGATAACTTCGCGACGAATAACTTCTGAGGCAAACATGCTGCCGCCACCGGAATCAATGCGTAATACCACGGCTTTAACTAGGTCATCTTCACGGGCTTCACGAAGTAGGGCAGCCGTACTGTCCCCCCCGATTTCGCCAGCGCGTCGCTCACCATCAACAATGGTTCCTTTAGCAACGATAACCGCCACCTTTTCCGTGATTGGGTTTTCGAATGGCATGGGCGATTTAAACGATGCGAGGTAGTCGTTAAAGCCAATTTGTAAAAAGTTTTTGCCTTCGTCGTCGTAACCGACTAGGTCGACCATCTGTTGACGAATTTGTTGATTATTTTTAAGTGCATCCACCCAACCAAAACGCTGCGCATACTCACCGCTGTTCCCGTCTACTTGCGAAAGCTTGCGTAAATAATCGTCAAGGGTTTCATCAAAGTTGCTGGCATCGAAGCCACGTAGTGCAGTGATTTCATCTTTATACTGCTGCCACAATTCACCAAGCCACTCTTTATTTGCTTCTTTTGCAGCGGGGGACATGTCGTTACGAATCAAAGGTTCAACCGCAGACTTAAAGGTACCGACGCGGAAAACGTGTTGCGTCACTTTAAGTTTATCGAGTGCTTCTTTGAAATACACTGGGTAGACACCAAATCCATCGATTGAAACGCCGCCATAAGGATGTAAATTTACTTCGTCAGCATGCGCTGCTAAGTAATATTGGCTTTGGGTGTAATAATAGCCAGTAGCAATAACCGGTTTGCCCTGTGCTTTGAAAGCGTCAATGGCATCGGCAACGGCATTGAGTTTATTAATGTGCGCGCCACCCATCTGCTGTAAATCGAGCAGCATAGCGGTGATGCGATCATCTTTAGCAGCGTTATTGATCACATCAACAACGTCATCAACTAAAATTTCTGCCGGCTCATCTTGGCCCCCAAACGGTCCAGCAAATACTGCATCGAGAGGGTCAACATAGCGTTTCTGCTCCACTAAATAGCCATTTAGGTTAAGTGTCAGCACGGCACCGTCAGGGACGATAATCTCGCCTTCATCGCTTGCAATAGACGCTATAATAGCGATAACAAGCACTATAAAAAGAATGTTGACCAAAAGTTGGCGCGAGAAGTTAATTCCATGCCAAGTGGCCTTTACTGCTTTTTTAATCAAAATCAGATCCTTACTTTATCCATTTTGGGGGCGTACGGGATAGAATCCCATATTAGCCTAAAGGGTTGAAAAGTTTAAACAGAAAAAAGTAACGAAGTGTTTATATTGGCGAATACTGTATCGCTAGTGCTTGCTCAATGTGGCAAAGATCGCTACCCTGAAACAGGTATGACCAGATAATAGTAAAGGGGTAACACCATGCTAGAACAACCACTAAAATTGATGCATGGAGAATTAAGAAACCGGCTCGTGATGGGCTCTATGCACACCGGTTTAGAAGAGGGGTGGCATAATCGCAAACGCCTCGCTGCATTCTACGAAGAACGCGCGAAGGGAGGCGTGGGCCTAATTGTTACAGGCGGTTATAGTCCAAATATTCGCGGTAAGCTTACGCCTATTTCGTCCTCCTTTAACAGTGTATTTGATGTAGTAAAGCATAAAAAATACACCCAAGCCGTGCACAAACACGGTGGCAAGATTTGTTTGCAACTGCTTCACGCCGGACGGTATGCCTACCACCCATTTAGCTGCGCGCCGAGCGCTATTCAGGCGCCTATTTCGCCTTACACGCCGAAGGCTATGTCGGTGGGGATGATAAAAAGTACCGTTAAAGACTTTGCCAAAAGCGCCAAGCTAGCGCAAAAAGCCGGTTATGATGGTGTCGAAATCATGGGTTCAGAAGGCTATTTAATAAACGAATTTATGGCACCGCATACCAATAAGCGCACCGACGAATATGGCGGTAGCAATGAAAACCGTATGCGTTTAGCTAAGGAAATCGTCTCAGCCGTGCGCGCTGCTGTCAGTGATGACTTTATGATTGTATTTCGCCTGTCGGTGATGGATTTAATTCCTGATGGTTCGACAGCCGAAGAGGTTACTGCTCAGGCCAAAGCGCTGGATGCGGCGGGTGTTGATATTTTCAACACCGGCATTGGCTGGCATGAGGCGCGCGTGCCAACAATTGCTTCTATGGTGCCGCCAGGGGCCTTTAGAGAAGCTTCACAACGCCTTAAACAAGCAACAGATAAGCCCGTTATTGCCGTCAACCGTATCAACACGCCGGAAATAGCCAATAGCATTTTAAACCAAGGTCAAGCCGACATGATATCCATGGCTCGGCCACTGCTTGCTGACCCAGAGCTCTTTAATAAATATGCGCAACAACGCAGCGAACAAATCAATATTTGCATAGGGTGTAACCAAGGCTGTCTGGATCACGTGTTTAAAGGGCAACGAGCCACTTGCTTGGTGAACCCACTGGCCGCATTCGAGCTTGACTACGCCATCACAAAAGCCGCAAAAGCGAAAAAGGTATTGGTTGTTGGCGCTGGGCCTGCGGGACTTGCAGCAAGTATTTATTTACGCCAACGTGGCCATAACGTCACCTTAATCGAAAAATCCAATGATTTAGGCGGTCAGTTCAATCTCGCTATGCGTATCCCGGGTAAAGAAGACTTTCAATTAGCACTCAAATACTTCAGTGAAGAGGTGGTGCGTCAAGGCGTTGATTTGCAAACCAATACGTCATATGAGCCGGCCATGCTTAACGAATACGATGATGTGGTATTCGCCTGTGGGGTGTCGCCTCGTGAAGCGGATATTGAATGCGCCGATGGTAAACGCATCTATCGTTATGACGAGGTTATTCGCGGTGACGTGACGCTCACTGACCGCATCGCTATTTTAGGTGCAGGTGGAATAGGCTTTGATATGGTTGCGTTTTTAACCGAGCAACATCACCAAAGCGTTGAGCATTTCAAAGCCCAGTGGGGCATTGAGCAACCCATTGAACTGCATAAAAGCGATAGAAAGATTTATATGCTTAAGCGCAGTGCAGGGCGTTTCGGTAAAGGGTTAGGGAAAACCACGGGTTGGATCCACCGTAAAGTGGCAAAGATGCACGACGTGGAGCAAATTGGTGAATGTCAGTACGAGCGTTTTGATAACGAGGGGTTACACATTCGTGTGAATGGCGAAGCAAAAGTGCTGAATGTTGATACTGTGATAGGTTGCATTGGGCAAACTGCCAATGATGCCCAATTTAAGCAAGTTGATCAGCAACATAGTGCTCAAGTCCATGTCATAGGTGGTGCTAAGCTGGCCGCAGAAATTGACGCTAAGCGGGCTATTAAAGAAGCCTTACTAGTAGCGAGAGAAATTTAATAGTGCCTAGGGTCTGTTGACCTTTCAAGTTCGTTTTTGCAGCAGTTTGATTGGGTTTTATACAAGGCAGAGGCTGCGTGGCATAGTTATTCTATGTGAGCCAGCCGATAACACAGTAGAAAAGCCAATCAAGCGCTGCCGAACGGTTCTTTTGAGCGCACTTTTCTCATTGTTGCTCGATATTCGCTTAGATTACTAGGCCACACATCGAGCGCCGCGATAAAAGCACGCTCAAACAGAACAAAAATAGAACAGCAAAGATCAACAGACCCTAGCAAAGCAAAAGCTAACTGCTGTCAATAATATGAAATAACTTCCGGCACCCGGCGGTCTGTGTGCTATATCAATATTAGTTAACTCAGACCCAAGGTGCCCTATGCTCACCACCGTTACCGGTGTTTACCGTTCCCTGCTATCACAACTCAGCTTTCTCGATGGGCTACCCTCGTTGTGTATGCGCTTAATTCTTGCCCCTGTGATGATCATTGCGGGCTTTAATAAACTCAACCTTGCTAATAGCGACCTTGCGTGGTCGCAACGATTACTCGCCGATGCCAATGTCATTGCTTGGTTCGGCAATAGCGACTGGGGCTTGGGCCTACCATTTGCTGAGGTACTTGCTTTTTTAGCCGGGTGGACCGAATTTTTAGGTGGATGGCTCATCTTTGTTGGCTTGTTTACACGCTTAGTGAGTATCCCTTTAATGTTTACCATGGTCGTGGCCGCTACAACCGTGCATTGGCATAATGGCTGGTTTGCAATTACGCCAACTAACCCAGATACCAGTGCCGCGAAAGTGCTTGAGTGGGCAGGGGTTCCAGGAGCGCAGCAGAGTCTAGAGAACTCCATACAAGCTAAGCAGCGGCTCGATATTATGAAGCAGCTGATTGCCGAAAATGGCCGCCCTGAGTATTTATATGAAACCGGCAACATCGTCATTCTTAATAACGGTATTGAGTTTGCAAGTATCTATTTTGCCATGTTGTTAGCGCTATTTTTCTATGGTGGTGGTCGTTTTGTCAGCCTCGATTATTACTTGCGTCCAGCACCTCGTGAATAACGCCAGGTGCTAGCCACTCATTCTCAGTAGCTACAACTCTATGGCCCGTTTGGGCCATTTTTATCATCGCTTGAATATGGTACTCTTTTGTTAATTATTCACATTCTCATATATAGCCATGAATGCAAAAGAGCTTTTATTAAATCGTCAATCTGATAGCCAGCTTTCTTTTCCCGGGCCTAATGCTCAACAACTTGAACTTATTCAACAAGCGGCACTGAGAGTACCCGATCATGGCCATCTTGCGCCGTGGAAATTCGTCGTTTTACAAGAGCGCCAGCGCGAAAAGCTAGGTGATATTTTCTTACAGGCGGCGCAAAAAGAAGACATGGGCGAGCGAGTGATTGAGCGTGCAGCGTCATTGCCTGAGCGAGCTCCAATGGTGATCGTCTGTATCATGAAGTACATTGAACACGATAAAGTGCCGTGGGTCGAGCAAGTGGCCAGTGCTAGCTGCGCGACATTTGCGATGCAACAAGCGGCATTTGCTCAAGGTTTATCGGGTATTTGGCGAACGGGTGCATTTGCAAAATCAGCCACAGTTAAACAGGCTTTAAAGCTCACTGATGACGACGAAATTGTCGGCTTCCTTTATCTGGGAACGCCCACCGTAGATTGTCCTAAGAAGCGTCGCCACCAAGTCGCTGATTTTTTTACCGACTCGCTGTGAACTATTTTAATAAGTTGGTGTCAAACGCCCTGTGTGGGCAAGGAGCATTATATTGTGCCCGCAGCTACGAATGAGTCATCTTTCATTAACCTTTTATTTGTTATTGTGTGTCGAATTTCGCCAAATTAACGGGAAAATAATCTAAATGCTCGGTTTTTTATCATGATTATTTTTGTTAGGCTAAGTTTTGAGCAGACCCTAATAAATAATAAGAAGAAGATGTATTGCTATGGGTAACCTATTTTTAAGAGAGAAAGAACGCTGGGGCTTATGGACTTTCTGGGGTGTCGTTGGGGCGTTATTAACGACCTATGTGGCGATGCTAACCAAAGCGCCTCTTTACATCACCTTGAGCGCCATGGCCGTGGTCGTGTTTATTGCCATTTGGATGCTTTACACTAGACGTTTTGGCTTTTTACGTGCACTTAAGGTCTCCGCTTATATTTTGTGTTTCAGTGCATTACCGGCTTTGTGTTTGCTCATTGTTCCTGCCAGTAAGAATCAACGGCCAGAGCTTATTACCCAAAGTGTGATTTTTGCACTGTTGGCGCTTATAGGCTGTGTTGTTTGTGCGCTGATCGCCAAGCGCCCTCGGCAATATTACTAAATTGATTTAAAACGCTTTACAGCGCCAGCAAAAGTCATTAATATGCGCGCCAATTCGGAGAGATGGCAGAGCGGTTGAATGCACCGGTCTTGAAAACCGGCATGGGTTAATAGCCCATCTAGGGTTCGAATCCCTATCTCTCCGCCACCTCATTCCCAAAACCGCCTTATTGGCGGTTTTTTTCGTTTTGCTTCCCGTTATAATGGCGGCTATTAACCTATTAGGATTTACTCGCTCATGCATAATGTAATGCGTATTGTTGCTTGGGGCATTGTGGCATTTTTATATGCACAGGGCTTAGATGTGGTGTTAACTCTCGTTCGCGATGCCGAGCTAAACTGGATTATGACGTTAACTGCCATCGCCGGTTTCAACCTGCTTACCGCCCATTTAATCACAAAATACGATAACACCTTGGCTATTTTAAGCGCACTGATCATAAGCTGTTTGGGCATCATTGTATTTGGGGTCATGATCCAGCCATTATTCGTTGGGCTCCCTTATTGGCTATGGGTATTTAGCATTGTGTCTTTGCTGCTTTTCGTTTGGTTAATGCCTTGGATCAGCGCAAAAGTGGCCAATAGTTCGGCAAATGAGCGCTCATCGTCTTAGATTTTCTAGCCAGCACTGACGTGCGTTTTTCAGTGTGTTACCCTGTGCAGGCATTTATAGAAACAAAAGATGAACAACTTTATGTCTGATAAATTTAATACCGACGCGGAAAAGGCAAGCTACGGCATTGGCCTACAAATGGGTGAGCAACTAAAAGCAACCCCTTTCGAAGGAATGAACGTAAATTCCGTGTTTGAAGGAATGAAGGATGCCTTTACCGGTGAAAGCTTCCAAGTAGAAATCCCTGAAATCCAGGCAGCGTTTGAAAAAATTAACGCTGAGATTCAGCAACGCCGCGAAGAAGAAGCAAAAGTATTGGCCGCAGAAGGCGAAGCTTTTCTAGCTGACAACGCTAAGCGTGCAGAAGTAACAGTGACTGAATCGGGTCTACAGTACGAAGTAATCGAACAGGGCGAAGGTGACAAGCCTAGCGCTGATGCGACCGTTCGCACTCATTACCACGGTGCACTTATTAACGGTACTGTATTTGATAGCTCTTACGAGCGCGGCGAGCCTGCAGAGTTCCCAGTAGGTGGTGTTATTAAAGGTTGGACCGAGGCGTTACAAATGATGCCTACAGGTTCAAAGTGGCGCTTGTATGTGCCGCATGACCTTGCTTACGGTGAGCGCGGTGCAGGTGCAGCTATTGCTCCTTATTCAACACTTATTTTCGATATCGAGCTTATCGATATCCTGTAAGTGTTATACGCATAAAAAAAACCGCCAACTGGCGGTTTTTTTATGGCTTAAATTTAGCTGTCATGGTCAGAGTTTCGAGCTTGCCATGCTTTTTTAACACCGCGACACCACAAAAAATCAACTACTATAAAGCTAATAAGCGCGGCGACTGTGCCACACACCAGAGAACCTACTAAAAACGCAGGCCCAATGGTTGTGAGGCTGTCACTCAGCCACTGCCAACTTGCTTCAAAGTAAAAGGCTTGCTCTTGATGTCCTAAAATCCACGTACCGACCAAATAAGAAAAATAGAAAATCGGCGGCATAGTCAAAGGGTTGGTGATCCACACTAGGGCGATGGACAAAGGCAGGTTGACCCGCAGAGGTATTGCCACAGCTGCCGCTAAAATCATCTGGAAGGGAACCGGAATGAATGCGAAAAATAGGCCTACGGAAAAGGCACCTCGCGCCGATCGTCTGTTTAAATGCCACAGATTAGCGTCATGTAAAAATCGCCCAAATATGCGTAGCGACTTTTGCTGTTTAATCTTATTGTGATCGGGTAAAAACCGTTGAATGGTTTTCTTCGCCATGGGATAGGGCCCTGTACATCTATTGCGGTGTGCAGTGGATTCGCGTTCGGGTGTATTTTGTCACTTTTCACCCCGTCACTGCCAGTACTTTTTATCATAATACCTATAATGGCAATAATCAGGGTGTATTGTGGTGTATTTTTAGGCTTTATTCGCGGTGTGGTCTTCGCCATTGGCTATACCCTGGTTTACCACCAACTTATATTTACCTGGCATGGACCATCGTTGAGTGGTGCATACGTTGAGGTGCATGGCACAGTGCAACAAACACGGGTATTGGGGGCAACTCAATTTGTCACCTTGCGCCTCAATGATGTGGCTGGTTACGCTGTTCCTTTTTATCAAAACCATTTACTCAGTGTAGCGGTGCATGCCAATCAGCCTGTCGCAATTGGCGCTAAGCTGAGCGCTGATATGCGCGTCAAATCGAAACGCTGGCGTGTTAACTACGATGTGCTCGATAGGCGAATTTATGGGTTTTTACATGGGTTCAGTTTCACGGGAAGCTCAGCCAAAAACATAACGATTACTCACGCATCGCCGTCGATAAGGCAGCGTTACCTGGCTTGGTTGAAAGCGCAGCTGCAACCGCTTGAGTTAAAAGGCGTATACTTAGCACTACTGAGCGCAGAACGCAGTGATATAGAGCCCAAGCACAATCAGTTCTTCAAACACAGCGGTATTATCCATTTATTAGCCATTTCCGGATTGCATATCTCTTTGCTGTACGGGTTGTGCTTTATAGGTATTAAGTGCGGGCTTTGGTGTGTAGCGCATGGGGTGCGCTCAGGACAATGGCAACAGGCCCTTACAAACCGATTAGTGGCAGGTGTGGCGCTTTTGATATCTGGTATATTTGTGCTGTTATGCGCGCTGCCTATCAGTGCTCAACGAGCTTGGCTAATGTTAGCCGTTTTTGTTTGGCTGTATTTTTCACGACAACACTATTCGTTGTCGCGATGCTTGCTTATCGCCTTGGCCTGCGTGTTGTTAGCGAATCCCTTCGCGTTACTTAATATCGGGCTTTGGTTTTCTTTTTTAGCTGTGGCGGCCATTGTTATTGCTTTGGTGCAGTCGCAACGATGGCACTGGCTTAGTCGTTATATGTTCATTCAGCTATGGTTGTTTATTGCCCTAGCGCCATTGAGTGCAGCGACGTTGGGTGGATTTTCATGGGCCAGTGCCCCGGTGAATCTGGTTGCCGTGCCTTTTGTCAGCTTTATTTTATCGCCTTTACTGATTGTCGTGGTATTAACTGGGTTCAGTGAACCAATGCTGTGGCTATTACGTCAATTAGACTTGGCGCTATCCTCGACGTTAGAAGGGGTGATAGAGCTTGGCCCAGTACTTTGGTTTTCCACCGGTGAGCTTGATATCACAGTGGTTATGATTTATTACCTTGTAGTTGTGGCCATGCTGATAAAACCCAGTTTATGGCCCGTGTGTTATGCAGGGGGATTGTTTGTTGGCTATTGTGCACAGCAATGGGTTTATCAACCCAGATGGCAACTTGATGTGCTTGATGTTGGCCACGGGCTAAGCATAGTGATCAGCCGCCAGGGCAAAGCCGTGGTATATGATCTCGGACCTAGTTATTTCTCGCGCTACTCGATAGTTAAAAATACCTTGCTACCTATCATTAACGCGCGAGGCTTGCAGGTCGAGCATACCATTATTTCACACAGCGATAATGATCATGCTGGCGGGTTAGAGCACTGGCTACTAGCTGGGTATGGGTACACCTTAAAGCCCTTTCACGATGGTAATCCAGGTATCTGTAGAATGAACGAATTGAGCTGGCATGGCTTGACTGTTCGCTCTATTTGGCCGCATAGAAATCAGCAAACTGACAATGCTAACTCTTGTGTGGTGCACATCAGTGATGGCAAATACAATGTGTTACTAAGCGGTGATATCACCGAGCGAGAAGAGCAGCAGCTGTTAACGCAAGATAAAATAAGGCCAGTGGATGTCTTGGTCAGTGCCCATCATGGCAGTGACAGCTCTTCTAGTGCCGCGTTTATTAAACAAGCCAAGCCTAAGGTTGTGATTCACTCAAGTGGCGTCCGTCGCAATTGGCAGATGCCACACCCTGAGGTGTTCGCACGTTTTGCAGCGCATAATGCTGAGCAATACCAAACTAAATTGCAAGGTGGTATTCGGGTGCAATTTTATGACACCGAAATGCAGATAAAAACAGCAAAAGCAGACAAAAGCTATTGGTTTATCAGTGATTGAGTTTTGTTTTTGCTTTGCTAAAGCTACAATACCCGCTATTGCGTTGATTCGAGAGTATTATGCAGCAAAGCGCCTCCCAAAGTTATAAGCGACTACTTGGTTATGTAAAAACTTATAAAGCCGCCGCCATTGTCGCCATTATTGGCATGCTAGGGTATTCAGCAATGGATGCCACCTTTGTGTGGCTAATGCAGCCATTTATCGATGAAGGCTTAACTGAGCGCAACAGCGCTGTTTTGACTTGGGCTCCTTTTGTTGTGATTGCGTTGGTATTAGGGCGCGGCGCATTTAACTTTGTGTCCAGTTACTGTTTAGCCTATGTGGGTTCGCAAGTGGTGCGCTCATTACGCCAAGACTTGTTCCAACACATGCTTAATCTCCCGGTGAGTTTTCATGATAAGCACTCCAATGGTGAGCTTATCTCAAAGATCACCTTTGATACCGAGCAGGTGCAACAGGCTATTACCAAAGCCTTGTTGGTGCTGGTGCGCGAAGGGGCGTATGTGGCGTTTTTATTGGTGGTGATGTTTGCCGCCAGTTGGAAGCTGTCGCTGGTGTTTTTAGTGATCACGCCGATTGTTGCCATCATCGTGACTGTGGTGTCTAAGCGTTTTCGCCGTATTTCCAAAAATATTCAAAATGCCATGGGTGATGTTACCCGTTGCTCAGAGCAGATGCTCTCAGGACACAAAGTGATCCATGGTTTTAATGGCCAGCAACAGGAAACCGAGCGCTTTGCCCATGTTAACAATATCAACCGTCTGCAACGGGTGAAAATGGATGCCACCAAAGCGCTGAGCGTATCGGTCATTCAAATTCTTGCGGCCTCATCTATGGCGGTGATCTTAGTGCTTATCTCCATGCCGAGCATGCTTAACTCAATCACTTCTGGGACCTTTGTCAGCCTGATCTCATCGATGATGCTGATGCTACGCCCGCTGAAACAGCTATCAAACGTAAACAGCGAGCTACAACGTGGTATCGCCGCTGCGCAAAGTATCTTCACCGTGCTTGATACCGAACAGGAAAAAGACACCGGCACGCACGTATTGGAAAAAGCCAAAGGGCATATTCAAATTACCGACTTGACCTTCCATTACCCCGATGTCGCAGAGCCGGTATTAAAGTCACTGTCACTGGATATTACCCCGGGGCAAAATATCGCCCTTGTTGGGCGTTCAGGCTCGGGTAAGTCGACGCTGTCGAACCTATTACCCCGTTACTATGACGTCGAGCCGGCATCGGCGATTAAACTCGATGGTATTGCCACCAATGAGCTGACTCTGGCGAGTCTGCGCCAACAGTTTGCTATTGTCTCGCAACAGGTGGTGCTCTTTAACGATACTATCGCTAACAATATTATGTATGGCTTGGCGCAACCGCTGAGCGAACAAGCCCTTATCGAAGTGGCTAAAAAAGCACATGTGTGGGAGTTTGTTAAAGACTTGCCGCAAGGCTTAAATACCATGATTGGTGAAGACGGTGTCATGCTCTCTGGGGGCCAGCGCCAGCGTATTGCCATTGCCAGGGCTCTGGTTAAAGATGCACCTATACTGATTCTTGATGAGGCTACCTCAGCACTTGATACTGAGTCGGAAAAGTTAATCCAGCAAGCGCTTGAGTCGCTAATGAAAGATAAAACCGCGATTATTATCGCCCACCGTTTGTCGACCATAGAGCAAGTAGATTGCATTTATGTGCTCGACCATGGACAAATTATTGAACAGGGCACCCACAGCGAACTGTTAAATACCAACGGCACCTATGCGGCGCTGGCAAAAATGCAGCAAGGTGAGGGGCAGTGAGTCGCGCCGATAACGGCATCGGCGCTGCGATAGAGCGCTCTTGGTTTCGCCGAGTGAGCCTGATTACGGTGCTGTTATTGCCGTTAACGGCCTTATACTGGCTGATTAGTCATGCTCGTCGCCTAGGCTATCGTCTGGGCCTATTCGCGGCCTACCGGGCGCCAGTGCCGGTGATTGTCGTGGGTAATATCAGTGTGGGTGGTAATGGTAAAACGCCCATGACACTCTATTTGGCCGAGCTGTTGCAGCAACACGGTAAGCGCGTTGGTATTATTTCCCGTGGCTATGGCAGCCACCCCCCAGAGACGCCCTTTGTGGTTACAGCGGACACCGAGCCCCACCAAGGCGGCGATGAGCCGGTGCTACTGGCTAAACGCAGCGGATGTGCGGTGGTGATTGGTGGCGATCGCAAGGCCAGCATAGAAAAACTGCTGGCGCTACAAAGTGTCGATGTCATTCTCAGCGATGATGGCCTGCAGCATTACGCGCTAGAGCGCGATATCGAATTATGTATAGTCGATGCCGCGCGGCGCTTTGGCAATGGCTTACTGCTCCCCGCAGGGCCGTTGCGTGAGGGTCAAGGGCGGCTAAAATCTGTCGATTTGGTGATCTACAATGGGGAACAAGCAGGACAAGCCAGTTATCAATTAGCCTCATCCGGGCTTTATGGGGTTGCTGATGAGCAACCGCTATCGCCCCCGTTTGCAAAGGGCGTGGCCATCAGCGCGATTGGTAATCCAGAGCGCTTTGAGCAGAGCCTGCAAGCAATTGGCGTGGCTATTAGTGAAGCCGTGCATTATCGCGACCATCACCATTATCAAGCATCGGATTTAACACAGTTTGGCGAACAGGCTGTCTATATGACAGAGAAAGATGCGGTAAAATGTCGTACTTTCGCCCACCGGCAGTGTTATTATTTACGCGTAGATGCCAAGACCAATCAGGTTTTGGAAACTCAATTAACAACTATTTTAAAACGTAAAGGGGTGCTGTAAATGGCGTTCGATACTAAGCTCTTAGAAATTATTGCCTGCCCAGTTTGTAAGGGAAAGTTGCGCTACGATAAAGACAACCAAGAACTCATTAGTACCGCTGCGAAACTGGCTTACCCAATTCGTGATGACATTCCGGTACTGTTGGAAAACGAAGCGCGAGAGTTGAGCAGTGACGAGGTTGAGCAGTGGAATTCGTAGTTATTATTCCCGCACGCTATGCCTCTACACGCTTACCGGGCAAACCGCTGGCTGATATAGCCGGCAAACCAATGATTCAGCACGTCTATGAGCGTGCGGTGTTATCTGGCGCGACGGCGGTTTATGTGGCCACCGATCATGTTGATGTAGCGACCGTGTGCGAGGGCTTCGGTGCCCCCGTGGTGATGACCCGGGAAGACCACCAATCTGGCACAGAACGTTTAGCCGAGGTCGTAGCTAAGCTAGCGCTAGATGACGACACGCTGGTGGTCAATGTGCAAGGCGATGAGCCGTTACTAGCACCAGAAAATGTCGCCCAAGTAGCGCAATTGCTCAGTGGTAACGATGCCCCGATGGCAACCCTGTCGACGGCGATTACAGACCGCGAAGAGGCGCTCAATCCTAATGCAGTGAAGGTAGTGAGTAATACCGCACAGCAAGCACTTTATTTTTCCCGCGCGCCGATCCCTTACCATCGCGATGCATTACTAACAAAAAGCTGTGAGTTAGACATTCGCCATATGCAACGCCATATCGGTATCTATGCCTATCGCGCAGGTTTTATTAATGAGTATATTGGCTTGGCGCCATCACCTTTAGAGCAACTGGAGTCGCTGGAGCAATTACGCGTGCTTTATCATGGCTTCACCATTAACGTGGCCGAAGCCAAGCAGGTGCCCGCTGCGGGAGTGGATACCGAAGAAGACCTAGCGCGAGTGATAAGCGCGCTTCAATGAGTATCCTCACGGTCATCAATGATGACAACGATTTCACCGTTGTATATAAACCGGCGGGGATGGATTTTCACTCGCAGGATAACGAGCCGGGGCTGGTGGCTATAGCCCAGCAGCAATTGGACACTAAGTTCTACCCCGTACATCGCCTTGATAAGGTGACCTCAGGTTTAGTGCTGCTACCAAAAAGCAGCGCGGCAGCGGCGACATTCACGGCGATGTTCAGTGCCCATGAGGTAGATAAGTTTTATATGGCGCTCTGCACGGCAAAGCCGAAAAAGAAGCAGGGGTGGATCAAAGGTGATATGGGCAAAGCCCGGCGCGGCGCTTTCAAGCTACTTAAAACCCAGGAAAACCCGGCCATTACCCGATTTTATAGCTATTCACTGGCACCGGGACTAAGGGGCATGGTGTTAAAGCCTTTCAGTGGCAAAACTCATCAGCTCCGTGTTGCCATGAAGTCATTATCGGCACCGATTCTGGGCGATACCCTGTATGGCGCCGAGGCCAGCGATCGCACCTATTTACATGCATACGCGCTGCGTTTTCAATACCGCGACCAGCATTATTGTTTTTGTGCGCCGATGCAAGAAGGACAGCATGCAGCGCAGTTAAATACACTTTTAAGCTTTTGTGACAACCAACCTTGGCAGTTAAATTGGTAGAGACAATGACACAAGATGATTATCAACTTCGCTTCGGTGGTATTACCCGCCTATACGGACAACAGCAAACCCAATGGCTGCAGCAGGCGCATTTCTGTGTCATCGGCATTGGCGGGGTCGGCAGTTGGGTCGCCGAGGCGCTGGCGCGCTCCGGAGTAGGGCAACTCACCCTTATCGACCTCGATGATATATGCGTTACCAACAGTAACCGGCAAATTCATGCGCACTCGCAATCGGTGGGCGAAGCCAAAGTAGAAGCCATGAAAGCGCGTTGCCAGCTAATCAACCCACAGATCACTGTGCATGTGATAGATGATTTCATCACTATAGATAATATCCGCGAGCACATTCAGGGCTTTGACTACGTCATCGATGCCATTGATGCGGTGAAGGAAAAGGCGGCTTTGATTGCCCATTGCAAACGCAATAAGTTACCTATTATCACCACCGGCGGCGCGGGAGGGCAAACTGACCCCAGTGAGATAAAATTTGGCGATGTTGCCAAAACCACCCACGATCCGTTATTGGCCAAGGTTCGCTATTTACTGCGCAAACAATATAATTTTAGCAACAATCCGAAGCGAAAATTTGATGTCGATTGTGTGTATTCCACCGAGCAGTTGGTTTATCCCGATGGCCATGGACAGGTATGTCGAGCTAAGCAAGGGGCCGATTCGACGATGAATATGGACTGTGCTAATGGCTTTGGATCGGCAACCATGGTGACCGGCAGCTTTGGCTTTTTCGCAGCGGCTAAAGCAGTGCGCAAATACTTAAATAAGCGCCAACGTTTGAGTGAGCAAAGCCAGGGTTAACAGTGGCTTTTGGCAAATTGGTTAATCGCGCTGACAATGGCGCGAATGCCATTACCGCGCGAGGGGCTAAGGTGGCGCATCAATCCTAACTCCTCGAACTCTTGCTCGGCGTCAAGAGCCGCTGCTTGTTGCGGGGTTTTACCGTTGTACATCATGAGAATCAACGCCAGTAATCCTTTAACAATGCGAGTGTCGGAATCGGCCACCACAACCAGCTTATCTTCTTGGGGAGTGAAGTCGATATACAACCAGACATTACTTTCACAACCGGAAACCTTCGCTTCATCGACCTTGAGCTCATTGGCAAGGACTGGCAAGCTTTTTCCCAACAGCATCAACTCACGATAACGTTGTTGCCAGCCGTGAAGGGCTTGAAAAGCCTGTTTTAGCTCAGGGTAATTGCGATAACTCATGGTGCCATCATCTCCAAGGTATTACGTAGTGCACTGATAAAGTGGTCGATTTCTGCAAAGGTATTATAAAACGCCAAGCTGACTCTCACCGTACCATTCACCCCTAATGCGTGCATTAAAGGCTGGGCGCAGTGGTGGCCATGGCGCAGGGCAATGCCTTCCATATCGAGCAAGGTGGCAATGTCATAGGGGTGCTCTGATTGTACATAAAAGCTAACGGTACCGACATTATGCTGCATGTCGCCAAGCAAGGACACCGACTCAATGTCGCTAAGTTGCGCCACTAAATACTGCATTAAGCTACGCTCGTGCGCTGCTAGGGCGGCGCTATCAAGGTTATTTAAATACTCAATGGCGGCAGCAAAGCCAAGCACCGCACTGATATTCGGCGTGCCGGTTTCAAACTTACTCGGGGGCGGGTTAAATTCGGTATGCTCAATACGTACTTTAGCCACCATTTCGCCGCCGGTTTGAAAAACATCGAGTTGCTGAAGACAACTAAAGCGCCCGAACAATCCGCCAAGGCCGGTAGGGCCGAGGCATTTATGCGCCGAAAACACGAAAAAGTCGCAGCCTAAGTCGGCCATTTGCGGGCGCAAATGTAGTAGCGACTGGGCGCCATCAACTAAGGTCCAGGCACCTTGTTGCTTGGCCTGCTTGAGTAGCGCTTTAACGGGGTTAATGTTGCCAAGAGCATTAGAAACATGGGCCAGGGCAAATACCTTGGGTCGATACTGGGCAATCATTTGCTCCGCTTGAGCGATATCGAGTAGACCTGCGGGGGTGACCGGTACGGCCATCAATGTTGCACCGGTGCGCTTCGCTAGCTGTTGCCAGGGCACGATGTTAGCGTGGTGCTCAAGCTCGGTAATTAAAATCACGTCTTTGGGTTGTAGCTGCGCCGTCAGCCCATAGGCGACCAAGTTAATAGCCTCGGTGGCCCCTTTAGTCCAAACCAATTCGTTATGCTGACAGCCGATAAATTCGGCCACTTGCTGGCGCGCGTGCTCATAGCGGCTGGTTGCTTGCTGGCTTAATTGGTGGGCGCCGCGATGCACATTGGCGTTTTCCTGGCTGTAAAAGCGCGTCAAGGTGTCAATCACGCAGCGTGGTTTGTGCGCCGTTGCGGCCGAGTCAAAATAAACACGTTCGGTGTTACCATGTTGAGTCAGGGCAGGGAAATCTTGGCGTATTGCATCTATATCAAACATGGTTGGTAAAGCTGGCTGTACAAATGCCGCCATTGTAGAGAACTAGACTGAAATGGCAATAAAAAAGGCCGCTGGGAGCGACCTTTTTGAACTCTAAGACGCGTTGCTTAGCGCTTGTCTTGAGCGACGTAATCGCGCTTCGTTGCGCCTTTGTATAGCTGACGTGGACGGCTGATCTTGTGACCAGGCTGAGACAGCATTTCATCCCAGTGCGAGATCCAACCGACAGTGCGCGACATAGCGAAAATAACGGTGAACATGCTAGTTGGGATACCAATCGCCTTAAGAATGATACCTGAGTAGAAGTCTACGTTCGGGTATAGTTTCTTCTCAACGAAGTAAGGGTCTTCAAGGGCGATTTGCTCTAGGCGCATGGCAACATCTAGAAGTGGATCTTCGATGTTTAGCTCTTTCAGTACTTCGTGGCAGGTGTCACGCATTACCGTGGCACGTGGGTCGAAGTTTTTGTAAACACGGTGACCGAAGCCCATTAGGCGGAACGGGTCGTTCTTATCTTTCGCTTTAGCGATGTATTCGTCAATGCGATCAACTGAGCCGATCTCTTGTAGCATGTTCAAACATGCTTCGTTAGCACCACCGTGCGCAGGGCCCCAAAGTGATGCGATACCCGCTGCGATACATGCATAAGGGTTAGCACCAGATGAACCAGCAATACGTACCGTTGAAGTTGATGCGTTTTGCTCGTGGTCAGCGTGCAACATGAAGATACGGTCCATGGCTTTAGCAAGCACAGGATTTACTTGGTAATCTTCAGAAGGCACTGAGAACATCATGTGTAAGAAGTTCTCTGCATAGCTCAGGTCGTTACGTGGGTAAACGAACGGTTGGCCAATGGTGTACTTGTACGCCATTGCTGCGATAGTCGGCAGCTTCGCAACTAGGCGAGTGGCACTGCGCTTACGCTGTGCTGGGTCTGAGATATCTAAGTCTTGGTGATAGAAAGAAGACATTGCACCAACCACACCACATAGCATCGCCATTGGGTGAGCATCAACGCGGAAACCTTGGAAGAAGGCCGCCACTTTCTCGTGCACCATAGTGCTTAGAGTGATTGACTTAGAGAATTCTTCAAGCTCTGCTTCTGACGGTAATTCGCCGTTAAGCAGTAAGTAGCAAAGTTCGACGTAGTTAGATTGTTCAGCAAGCTGATCAATGGGGTAACCACGGTGTAGCAATACGCCTTTACCACCATCGATGTAGGTGATAGATGAGTCACAAGAGCCAGTCGACATGAACCCTGGGTCGTAGGTGAAGTAGCCGTGTGCGCCTAAGGTACGGACGTCGATAACGTCTTGACCCGCAGTACCTTCGTAAATGGGAAGTTCAATCGGGTCTTGTCCATCAATATGGACAGTGGCTTTCTTATCTGCCATCTAATTATCTCCTATAAGAATAACAAGCTAAAGCTGTTATGCGTGATACTAATGTTAAGCAAATTCCGATCATTCTAACGTACAAGAGGGGTAGAAAGTCAATTTTAATGCATTTGTGTATAATAAATATTCTGCAGAGATTAAATATTATACCAATGGCTAATTCGCAAACCTCCGTGACTAAACAAGAATTGTAATATCCGCTGCAGACTTATATACTGTCAGGGGTTCAATACCGTAACGTCTTTGAGTAAACCGTTTATGACAAACACGTGAAATTTCGCTTTAAAATTGAACAAATAAAGTGATCTTTTTTCGCGTCTGTGGGTTTATTTATGTGAGCGCATTTATGCAGTGATTGCATAAATGGTTATAACAACAATGTAGATGGCTCTATTTATCAATGTGAGCAAGATGGGCAAGTAACTGTGAAAAAGCAAAGACCTGTAAATCTCGATCTAACGACCATCTCTATGCCAGCAACGGCCAAAGCATCAATTCTGCACCGCGTCACCGGTGTCGCAATGTTCTTTGCCTTGACCTTTGTTATCTGGGCATGGGCTGTGTCACTGTCTTCTCCGGAAGGATTTGAATTTGTCAAAAGCCTGTTAACCGGGTTTGTTGCCAAATTTATCGCCTGGGGTACCCTCACCGTTCTCTCGTATCACTTCATCGCAGGTGTACGCCACTTAATCCAAGACTTGGGTCCGTGGAAAGAATTAGATTCAGGCAATGCAACCGCTAAAATCGGCTTTGTATTGTGGGTGATTGTTGCCGTATTGGCGGGAGTTTGGCTATGGTCTTAAATCAAGCATCTTTAAAGCGTGATGGTGTTCAAGATTTCGTATCGCTGCGAGCGACGGCACTTATCATCAGCTCTTATGCACTATTTATTATTGGTTATCTGCTATGCACTCCAGCATTAACCTATGAAGCATGGTCGGGGTTATTCGGTAACTTCGCGATGAAGGTATACACCCTAATCGCCCTTGCGTGCATTATGGTGCACGCACGCATCGGCCTATGGCAGGTGCTAACCGACTATGTAAAGAACGCCAAACTACGCGCGTTTCTTGGCTTCGTATTAAACCTTATGGCCCTATCTTACGTAGTAGTTGGCCTGTTTGTTCTATGGGGTGTTTAAGTGAAATATTCAGTTCGCGAATTTGACGCAGTAGTGGTTGGCGCTGGCGGTGCAGGTATGCGCGCAGCGTTAGCAATCACTGAATCAGGCAAGTCTTGTGCGCTTATTTCCAAGGTATTCCCAACCCGTTCACACACCGTGTCGGCACAGGGTGGTATTACCGTAGCACTAGGTAACTCGCACGAGGATAACTGGGAATGGCACATGTACGATACCGTTAAGGGCTCTGATTATATCGGTGACCAAGACGCCATCGAGTACATGTGTAAAACCGGCCCAGAGGCAATCACCGAGCTTGAAAACATGGGCTTGCCATTCTCTCGCTTTGAGAATGGCCGCGTATATCAGCGCCCATTCGGTGGTCAGTCGAAAAATTTCGGCGGCGAGCAAGCAGCGCGTACAGCGGCTGCAGCGGACCGTACTGGTCACGCCTTGCTGCACTGCCTATATCAGCAAAACGTAAAGAACAAAACCAATGTATATTCTGAGTGGTATGCACTGGACCTTGTTAAAAACGACGACGGTGCGGTAGTGGGCTGTACAGCTATCGACATCGAGTCTGG
The DNA here is from genome assembly GCF_001293805.1 of Pseudoalteromonas sp. SW0106-04. Classification (NCBI taxonomy): domain Bacteria; kingdom Pseudomonadati; phylum Pseudomonadota; class Gammaproteobacteria; order Alteromonadales; family Pseudoalteromonadaceae; genus Pseudoalteromonas; species Pseudoalteromonas sp. SW0106-04. The sequence goes on from NZ_BCAI01000005.1 coordinate 196,866, forward strand.
TGAAGTGGTTTACTTCAAATCGAAAGTGGTTGTGCTTGCCACCGGCGGTGCAGGGCGTATTTATGCTTCCACCACTAACGCGCACATCAACACGGGTGACGGCGTAGGTATGGCCACACGTGCTGGCGTAGCCATGCAAGACATGGAAATGTGGCAGTTCCACCCAACCGGTATCGCCGGTGCTGGAACCCTGGTAACCGAAGGTTGCCGTGGTGAAGGGGGTTATCTTCTGAACAAAGATGGCGAGCGCTTCATGGAGCGTTATGCGCCTAATGCCAAAGACTTGGCGTCACGTGACGTAGTTGCCCGTTCAATGATGACCGAAATCCGTGAAGGCCGGGGTTGCGAAGGTCCATGGGGCCCGCACATTAAACTGAAACTGGATCACCTAGGTGAGGAAACGCTAAATCTACGTCTACCTGGCGTATGTGACCTAGCGAAAACCTTTGCTCACGTTGACCCAGCGAAAGAACCAATTCCAGTTATTCCAACCTGTCACTACATGATGGGTGGTGTTCCAACTAATGTGAACGGCCAAGTACTAAGCGTTGATGCCCAAGGCAACGACACGCTAGTAGAAGGTCTATTCGCAGTCGGTGAAATCGCTTGTGTATCTGTACACGGTGCTAACCGCCTAGGTGGTAACTCACTACTTGATTTGGTTGTATTTGGTCGTGCAGCGGGTAACTACCTAGGTGTTTACTTGAACGATTACCAAGCGCAACGTGATGCTTCAAGCGACAACATTGAAGGTGCATTGGCACGTTTCAATCGTTGGGAAACATCAAAAGAAGGCCAGGGCGAAGACCCAGTGCAAATCAAAAAAGACCTACAGCAATGTATGCAGCTTAACTTCTCGGTATTCCGTGAAGGTGATTCAATGGCAACGGGTCTTAAAGAGCTTAAAGAAATTCGCGAGCGTCTACAGCATGCCCGCTTGGACGACAAATCAAGCGAGTTCAACACTCAACGTATCGAGTGTTTAGAGCTTGATAACTTGATGGAAACAGCTTACTCAACAGCGGTTGCTGCGAATTTCCGTACTGAGAGCCGTGGTGCGCACTCGCGCTTCGACTACCCAGACCGTGATGACGAAAATTGGCTGTGCCACAGTGTTTACAACCCTGAGACGGAAGAAATGTCTAAGCGTGATGTAAACTATGCACCTAAGCTTCGTGAAGCGTTCCCACCTAAAGCTCGTACTTACTAGGAGAGATGACGATGGCAACTTTAGAATTATCTGTTTATCGTTACAATCCAGACGTGGATGATGCGCCATTCATGAAAGACTACACCCTTGAGGTGGAAGAAGGTCGTGACATGATGGTGCTTGACGCACTGCTAATGTTAAAAGAGCAAGATCCAAGCCTGGCATTTCGTCGTTCCTGCCGTGAAGGGGTATGTGGCTCCGATGGTGTGAACATGAATGGTAAAAATGGCCTTGCCTGTATTACGCCAATTTCTGCACTGCAGACAAACGGCAAGGGCAAGGTAGTGATTCGTCCACTACCGGGTTTACCGGTTATTCGTGACCTTGTAATCGACATGTCGCAATTCTACACTCAGTACGAGAAAGTGAAGCCGTATCTCATTAATGATACGCCTCCAGCGGGTGAGCGTTTGCAGTCGATTGAAGATCGTGAAAAGCTAGATGGACTATACGAATGTATTCTTTGTGCATGTTGTTCAACATCATGCCCAAGCTTCTGGTGGAATCCAGATAAATTTATCGGCCCGGCCGGCCTATTACACGCTTACCGCTTCTTAGCGGATAGCCGAGATACCGCCACCGATGAGCGCTTGGCAGATTTAGACGATGCATTCAGCGTATTCCGTTGTCACAATATCATGAACTGTGTCAATGTATGTCCGAAAGGTTTGAATCCGACCAAAGCGATTGGGCAAATCAAATCAATGCTTCTTAATCGTTCCGTTTAAGGGCATAATAGAACTAAGAATGGCTGGACGTCTGTCTGGCCATTCTTCGATCACTTACTTGAGTTTTAAGTAAGTCAGACAATGTAAATTCTGCGCTAGATAAAAGGGCTTATAAATGCACGATGGTGTGATGAAGGCATGGCTAGAGTCTTCTCATCTGTACGGCGGTAACGTTGCCTATGTTGAGGAGCTTTATGAAGCATATCTTGATGATGTGACTTCAGTGCCAGAAGAATGGCGTGAAGTGTTCGAGCAACTTCCCAAAGTGGAAGGGGTGGATGTAGAAACTAAGCATTCACAAGTAAGAGCTGAATTCGCCAAGCTGGCAAAAAATAAACATCGCGAAGTAGTTGTTGCAGAAGGTGGTCAGGGTGACCCCAAACAGATCAAAGTATTGCAACTGATAAATGCTTTTCGATTCCGTGGTCACCAAAACGCGAATCTTGACCCACTCGGGATTTGGAAACGTGAACGCGTTCGCGATTTGGAGTTAGACTTCCACGGTCTTTCTGAAGACGATTTTGACACTGAGTTTTATGTAGGTTCGTTTGCCGCCGGCGGCGAAATGATGAAACTGGGTGACTTATACAAAGCATTGAAGGCAACTTATTGTGGTTCCATCGGTGCCGAGTACATGCACATCACATCTACCGAAGAAAAACGTTGGCTACAACAACGCTTAGAATCGGTTCAAGCACGCCCTCAATTCGATAGCAAAACCAAGCAGCGCATTCTTAAAGGCTTGATTGCGGCCGATGGTCTTGAAAAATACCTAGGCTCGAAATTCCCAGGTGCCAAACGCTTCTCATTGGAAGGTGGCGACGCCTTAGTGCCAATGCTTAAAGAACTGATTCACCGCGCCGGTGAAAGTGGTCAACAAGAAGCGGTTATTGGTATGGCCCACCGTGGTCGTCTAAATGTGTTAGTGAACGTACTAGGTAAAAACCCATCGGCGCTGTTCGATGAGTTTGCTGGTAAACACGATGACACGCTGGGCTCTGGTGATGTGAAATACCATATGGGTTACTCATCAGACTTCGCCACTGAAGGCGGCAGCGTACACATGGCCTTGGCATTTAACCCCTCGCACCTAGAGATTGTTAATCCAGTGGTGATGGGCTCGGTACGCGCTCGTCTCGACCGTTTAGAATGTGAAAGTGGTTCAAAAGCACTGCCTATCACCATCCACGGTGACTCGGCCATCGCCGGTCAGGGGTGTGTGCAAGAAACCTTCAACATGTCGCAAACTAACGCCTTTAAAGTAGGCGGCAGTGTGCGCATCGTGGTTAATAACCAAGTTGGTTTCACCACCTCTAAGCAAGACGACACACGTTCTACCGATTACTGTACCGACATTGCTAAAATGGTGCAGTCACCGATTTTCCACGTTAACTCCGACGACCCTGAAGCGGTTGCCTTAGTGACGCAAATTGCACTTGATTTCCGTAATCAGTTCAAACGCGACGTGGTTATTGATTTAGTGTGTTACCGCCGTCATGGACACAACGAAGCGGATGAGCCAAGCGCCACGCAACCGTTGATGTACAAAAAGATCAAAAAGCACCCAGTGCCGCGCCAAATCTATGCTGATCAGCTGGTTAGCGAAGGTGTCTTGAGTGAAAAAGAGATTAAGAAACTTGCTGATGATTACCGCAACGGCCTAGACGAAGGCAACTGCGTGGTTGAAGAAATCGAGCCAGAAACTAAGCACTCTTCTGATTGGTCGAAATTCGTCGGTCACGATTGGGATACCGAGTATGAAACTCATATTCCTGTTGAAAAGCTTAAAGAGCTTGGCGAGAAGGTGGCTTCTTATCCAGAAGAGCACAAAGCGCAATCTCGGGTTAAGAAGATTTACGATGACCGCAAAGCGATGGCCGCCGGCGAGAAAAAACTCGACTGGGGTATGGCTGAGACCCTTGCATATGCCACTATGGTTGAGCAGGGCACAGACATTCGTCTAACCGGCCAAGACTCAGGCCGTGGTACCTTCTTCCACCGTCATGCTGTGGTGCATAATCAAGAAGATGCATCCACCTATTTACCGCTGCAACACATCAAAGAAGACCAGGGTAAATTTGAAGTGTACGACTCGGTGCTTTCAGAAGAAGCCGTGCTGGCATTTGAATATGGTTACGCCACAGCCGAGCCAACATCACTGGTGATGTGGGAAGCGCAGTTTGGTGATTTCGCCAATGGTGCGCAGGTAGTATTCGACCAATTCCTAAGCTCAGGCGAACAAAAGTGGGGCCGTTTATGTGGCTTAACCTGTTTGCTACCCCATGGCTACGAAGGTCAAGGCCCCGAGCACAGCTCAGCGCGCCTAGAGCGTTTCTTGCAGCTATGTGCAGACCACAACATGCAAGTGTGTGTGCCGTCAACGCCAGCGCAGGTTTACGCTATGTTGCGTCGTCAATCAGTGCGTCCACTACGTCGTCCACTGATTGTTATGACCCCGAAATCATTGTTGCGTCACCCGTTAGCCGTTTCTACGCTAGAAGAGTTATCTGAAGGCGTATTCCACAATATGATCGACGAAATCGATGATATTGATGCTAAAAACGTTGAGCGCGTGGTGTTCTGTAGCGGCAAAGTGTACTACGAGCTGCTGCAAGAGCGTCGTAAGCAAGAGCTGGACAACATCGCCATCGTGCGTGTTGAGCAGCTTTACCCATTCCCGCATCAGGAAATGGCTGACATTATCGAACGCTACAGCCATGTGAAAGATTTCGTATGGTGTCAGGAAGAGCCACAAAACCAGGGTGCATGGTACTGCTCGCAGCACCACTTCTGGCAGGCAATTCCACAAGGTGCAAATCTAACTTATGCAGGACGTAACGCGTCCGCGTCACCGGCATGTGGTTACATGTCAGTACATACTAAAGAACAACAAGCGTTAGTCGCTGACGCGCTTACCATTAAAAAATAAGGGATAAGAGATGACCACAGAAATCAAGGTTCCTGTTCTTCCTGAGTCAGTTGCAGACGCCACCGTTGCAACTTGGCATGTCAGTGTTGGCGACAAAGTAAGTCGTGACCAGAACCTCGTAGACATCGAAACCGATAAAGTCGTACTTGAAGTAGCGGCGCCGGCAGACGGTGTGATCAGCGAGATTAAAGAGCAAGAAGGCGCAACGGTACTTGCTGAGCAAGTGCTAGCCATTGTTGGCGATGCCGACGACGCGCCTGCTGCGGATGAGAACAGCAGCGATGATAACGCTAAAAGTGAAGAAAAAGCTGATTCAGCACCAGCAAAAGACAGCGGTGCTTCAGAAGGTAAAGAAGTGGATATTAAAGTACCTGTACTTCCTGAATCTGTTGCCGATGCGACCATCGCAACATGGCATGTACAACCAGGTGAAGCGGTAAGCCGCGACCAGAACTTGGTTGATATTGAAACTGACAAAGTTGTACTTGAAGTGGTAGCCCCGGATGACGGTGTCATGGGCGAGCACGTTCACGGTGAAGGCGATACGGTCACAGCCGAGCAAGTTATCGGTAAAGTGAAAGTAGGCGCTAAAGCTGCTGGCGGTAGCAAAGAAGAGTCTGCTCCGGCTGCCGAGCAAAGTGGTGATGACAGCGCCAGTGATGCATTGACTCCTTCAGTACGCCGCCTCATTGCTGAAAAAGGCCTAGATGCGTCAAAAATCAAAGGTTCAGGCAAAAACGGTCGTGTTACTAAAGAAGACGTAGATAAGTTCCTTAAGCAAGCGCCGGCTAAGCAAGAAAGCAAAGCCGATGACGCGCAGTCAGCGCCTGTAGGTAACCGCACGCAAAAACGTGTTCCTATGACACGTCTTCGTAAGACCATCGCTAACCGCCTACTTGAAGCGAAAAACTCAACGGCGATGTTGACCACCTTTAACGAAGTGAACATGAAGCCAATCATGGACCTTCGTAAGCAATACAAAGACGCCTTTGAAGAGCGCCACGGTATCCGTTTAGGCTTCATGTCGTTCTATGTTAAAGCGGTAGTAGAAGCGCTTAAACGCTTCCCAGATGTGAACGCATCAATCGATGGCGACGACATCGTTTATCACAACTACTTCGATATCAGCATTGCGGTATCAACACCGCGTGGCTTGGTAACGCCAGTACTACGCGATTGTGACAAGCTGTCGGTTGCAGAAATCGAAGCCGGTATTCGCGAGCTAGCGCTTAAAGGCCGTGATGGTAAGCTAACGGTTGATGACATGACCGGTGGTAACTTCACTATCACCAACGGTGGTGTATTTGGCTCACTATTATCAACGCCAATCATCAACTTGCCACAGTCTTCAATCTTGGGCATGCACAAAATCCAAGAGCGTCCTATGGCGGTGAATGGCAAAGTTGAGATTCTACCTATGATGTATTTGGCCCTGTCTTATGACCACCGCCAAATCGATGGTAAAGAGTCTGTTGGCTTCTTAGTGACCATTAAAGAGATGTTAGAAGATCCAACACGTCTTCTACTTGATGTATAAACATCGAGAATGAATAAAAATTAAGCTGTGGCCCGCGCCGCAGCTTTTTTTTGCCGCCTTTAGTCCCACTAGGGTTTTCAAGCATAGCCATGGGATCTATACTAGGTGCGCAATTTGGGATGGTTGGGTAAATTGCATATTTATTCAGCTCTTTTAGTACAAAAAATTGGATAAAGCATCATGAATTTGCATGAGTATCAGGCAAAACAACTTTTTGCCGAATATGGTTTACCAGTTTCTGAAGGTTACGCATGTGACACACCTCAAGAAGCTGCTGAAGCTGCTGATAAAATCGGCGGTGATAAATGGGTTGTTAAATGTCAGGTTCACGCCGGTGGCCGTGGTAAAGCGGGCGGTGTAAAACTTGCTGACAGCAAACAAGAAATCAAAGAGTTTGCACAGAACTGGCTAGGTAAAAACCTAGTAACTTTCCAAACTGACGAAAATGGTCAGCCTGTTGCAAAGATCCTTGTTGAAAGCTGCACTGACATTGCAAACGAACTCTACCTTGGTGCTGTTGTCGACCGCGCTTCACGTAAAGTTGTTTTCATGGCGTCTACCGAAGGCGGTGTTGAAATCGAAACTGTTGCTGAAGAAACGCCAGAGCTTATCCACAAAGCTGAGATCGACCCACTTGTAGGTCCTCAGGCTTACCAAGGCCGTGAGCTTGCTTTCAAACTTGGCTTGAACCCAACTCAACTTAAGCAGTTCGTTAAGATCTTCATGGGTCTTGGCAACATGTTTATCGATCACGATTTCGCGCTACTTGAAATCAACCCACTGGTTATCACTGACGAAGGTAACCTACACTGCCTAGACGGTAAAATCGGTGTTGATGGCAACGCACTATATCGTCAGCCTAAAATCCGCGCGATGCACGATCCTTCGCAAGAAGACGAGCGTGAAGCACACGCAGCACAGTGGGAACTAAACTACGTAGCGCTAGACGGTACTGTAGGCTGCATGGTAAATGGTGCGGGTCTTGCAATGGGTACTATGGACATCGTTAACCTACACGGCGGCAAGCCAGCTAACTTCCTAGATGTGGGCGGCGGTGCAACTAAAGAGCGCGTTGCTGAAGCATTTAAGATCATCCTTTCTGATGACAATGTTAAAGCAGTACTTGTTAACATCTTCGGCGGTATCGTACGTTGTGACATGATCGCAGAAGGTATTATCGGTGCGGTTAAAGAAGTTGGCGTAAACGTACCTGTAGTTGTACGTCTTGAAGGTACTAACGCTGAACTAGGCCGTGACGTTCTTGCTAACTCAGGTCTAGACATCATTGCTGCAGAATCTCTAACAGACGCAGCTGAAAAAGTTGTTGCTGCTGCGGAGGGCAAATAATGTCTGTACTAATTAATAAAGACACTAAGGTAATCTGCCAAGGTTTCACCGGTGGTCAGGGTACGTTCCACTCTGAGCAAGCAATCGAATACGGTACGCAGATGGTTGGTGGTGTATCACCAGGTAAGGGTGGTCAAACGCACCTAGGTCTGCCGGTATTTAACACTGTTCGTGACGCTGTTGAAGAAACAGGCGCAACGGCTTCTGTTATCTACGTACCAGCGCCTTTCTGTAAAGATGCAATCCTTGAAGCGATCGATGCGGGCATCGAGCTAATCGTATGTATCACTGAAGGTATCCCAACGCTAGACATGGTTGACGTTAAAGTTAAGCTTGATGAAACTGGCGTGCGTATGATTGGTCCTAACTGCCCAGGTGTTATCACTCCGGGTGAGTCTAAGATTGGTATCATGCCTGGTCACATCCACAAGCCTGGTAAAGTAGGCATCGTATCACGTTCTGGTACTTTGACTTATGAAGCCGTTAAGCAAACAACTGACGCTGGCTTTGGTCAATCTTCATGTGTTGGTATCGGTGGTGACCCAATTCCTGGTACTAACTTCATCGACGTACTAGAGATGTTCGAAAAAGATCCGCAAACTGAAGCTATCGTAATGATCGGTGAGATCGGCGGTACAGCTGAAGAAGAAGCGGCTGCGTACATCAAAGACAACGTCACTAAGCCTGTTGTTTCATACATTGCCGGTGTAACTGCACCTCCAGGCAAACGTATGGGTCACGCTGGTGCGATTATCGCAGGCGGTAAAGGTACTGCTGACGAGAAGTTTGCAGCCTTAGAAGCAGCGGGCGTACAAACTGTACGTTCACTTGCTGAAATTGGCAACGCACTAAAAGAGAAAACCGGTTGGTAAGCTCTGCTAGTGAGTGACATAAAAACCCGCCTTGAGCGGGTTTTTTTATGGCTGCACTGATGCTCAGTTGCAAGCGAGTAGGGCACATGCCAATGGGAGCGAGCAGCGGATTTGCGCTTTCTTTTTTTGCCATGCACTGTATTAACCCAGAGTGTGTTATGATGGCAGCGTGATCAGTAAAGAGCATACCTTGAGGCGCCATTGCGCCGACGCTCTTTACGCCTGTGTAGCAAGTCGCTACGCCTTTTTAATTTTTTGGTGATGCAATCGGGTTTAAGCTTGTTTCGCCATGTATACCGAGTTTATATGACCGAACAGCAAGTACCATCAGCAAACAACACCATCAAAACCGAAGACACCATCCAATTCAGTGACTTAAAACTACAACCTAAACTACTTCAAGCGATTGAACGCCAAGGCTACCAGCATCCTTCACCAATACAGGCGCAAGGCATTCCTGCGGTGTTATCCGGCCACGACGTGATGGCCGCTGCGCAAACCGGCACCGGTAAAACGGCGGGTTTTACCTTGCCGATGCTAGAAATATTAAGTAAAGGGCAGCGTGCTCGCGGTAATAACGTGCGAGCTTTAGTGCTTGCTCCTACCCGTGAGCTGGCCGCTCAGGTGGGTGCCAGTGTCGCCACCTATGGTAAAGAGTTAGCGCTGAGCTATTGCGTGGCCTTTGGCGGCGTTAAAATTAACCCGCAAATGATGCAACTGCGTCGCGGGGCCGATATTCTCGTGGCCACGCCCGGACGGTTAATGGATTTGTACCAGCAAAATGCCATTAAATTTGAGCAATTAGAAATGCTGGTGCTTGATGAAGCCGACCGTATGCTAGATATGGGCTTTATTCACGATATTCGCCGCATTATTAAGTTATTGCCGCCGAAACGACAAAACCTCCTGTACTCGGCGACCTTCTCGGACGAGATCCGTGAATTGGCGAAAACCATAGTCCACCAGCCGCTAGAGATTTCTGTGGTGCCTGCCAATACCACGGCAAAAACCATAGAGCAGTGGGTTTACCCAGTGGATAAATCGCGCAAAACTGCGCTGCTAAGTCATTTAATTAAAGAAAATGATTGGCAGCAGGTGTTAGTGTTTAGCCGCACCAAGCATGGCGCGAATCGCATTGCCACTAATTTGGAAAAGCGTGGTATTCACTCTGCCGCGATTCATGGCAACAAGAGCCAAGGCGCCAGAACCAAGGCGTTGGCCGGATTTAAAGACGGCAGTATTAAAGTTCTGGTGGCCACCGATATCGCGGCGCGCGGCATTGATATTGACCAGCTTCCTTGTGTGATCAACTTTGACTTGCCTAATGTTGCCGAAGACTATGTTCACCGTATCGGACGAACCGGTCGAGCAGGGGCCTCAGGATTGGCTATCTCATTTGTCACAGCCGATGAAGCAAAAGACTTAAACGGCATTGAAAACCTTATTCAAGAGTTATTGCCACGGCAAACTATCGCGGGCTTTGAGCCCACGAATGAGGTGGCACCAAGCACATTGCGGGCGCCGAAAAAGCCTAAAAAACCCAAAAAGCCGAAATCAGCCAAAGCTGAGCAGCCAGGCAACACCGCTAAGCAAGCAGTGAAAAAGAAGCCTTCGCACGCAAAAAAAGCGGTGAGTGCGCCGCAGCAGGGTAAAGCGCCCCAGCAAGGTAAGGAGCAGGGCGTTGCTAATAAACCCAGAGGGCGCGATAGCGACTCACCCCAAGCGAAAGGCCCGGCAAGAAGAAATAACCGCTGGAGAACACGACGCGCCAAAACCGGCAGCAGCTAAGTTCTAGCACTTATCATAAAAAGCGAGCCCCTTAGAGGCTCGCTTTTTTGGTTATGTTAGCTTGCGCCAAAAACGATCAATTGAATAGGGGTAACGCTTTGTTCTTAAGTATATTTGTTATATTGTTATTTGTTATACATCGTCAAAATATCCAATAAGAATAGTTGAAAGTACACACAGGGATTTTTCAATGGCAACAACTTACATACCTTTGGACCAGTCAGAGTCGGCAGAACTTAACGAACCGAATACAATTTTACCGAAGTTTATATACGAAGATCTGGTTACACTCATTAGTGAAGCGGTAAAAGCGATTGGAAATACTGACCAAAATAAGCTAGAACGCAGTCACAAGGCAATTTCTATTGACGGGGAGCGGGGGTCCGGTAAAACTTCTATATTAGTCAATTTAAAAAGCTACATAAGAAATACAGATAACAAGCTTCTAACGGACATTCATATACTTGACCCAATCGATCCTACCTTGCTTGAAGATGGTGAGTCCCTCTTTTTACATGTAATTGTCGCGGCAATCCTCCATGACGATGAAATTAAAAAAGCACAGGCTTCCAATGTACAAGATGCTCGTTCTTTTTCTCATACTCTCGAGAAATTGGCCAACGCTCTTGAATCTGTGGATGCTCAAAAAGACCTCTATGGCATGGATAAAATTAGGTCTCTATATGGCAATAAGCATTTAGTTAACTGTGTCACCGAGTTTTTTAAAAGCACTTTAGTGCTATTAGGTAAAAAATTATTAGTTCTGCCTATTGATGATGTCGATACCTCCCTAAACCTCGCATTTGAAAATTTAGAGATTATTCGCCGTTACTTAGTGGCTCCTTGTGTACTACCTATCGTCAGTGGTGATCGAAAATTATATGATGAGGTTTGCTGGCGAGACTTCCATGGCCGCCTAACCAAGGACTCGTCTTATCAAAGGTTACAGGCCTTCAACATAGCGCAAGACTTAGCAAACGAATACCAACGTAAGATTTTACCCTTGCCTAGGCGTTTAAGCATGCCGTCAGTTGAAAGCTACTGGAATGATCCTGAGATCAAATTAGGCTCTAACAATAGCATGCCTTTGAGAAATTTGATTGCGTGGTTAGAAATTTTCATTTCGGGGCCTGTAAATGGATTGGAAAACAGTAAATTACCTCTGCCAATTCCCTCCGTTAGAGCTTTAACACAATTCATCGGGCACTGTGGTAGTCTAATTGAAAACCTTCCGAGAGAAATTCGTGAAGCAAAGGAGCCATTAGAGGTTCAGCGTTTGTGGCAAATACCTAGTGTTCCTACAGAAGCTATTGAATCTTTTAGAAATGAATACCAAAGAATTCATTATAAGACTGACCGCGATTATAAATCAGCATATAATGCATTTAACGAATCACTGGAAGGCACAGCCGACCCTGATACAGTTAAAAGCGAAGCCGTATCAACCGAGCTAATAAGATCTTGGGTTGACAGTCTATCAACATATTTCCAGCATGAGCCAAGAGCAGGCGCGATTAATTTAACGCTGCAAGCAAAGCAGTATTGGCTTAGACGGCGTCAGAGTCCTCTTCATCAAACATCTCTATTTGCTACACCACTGTTTCAACCTCTTTCTCATTCGAAGCAATTTAAATTGAGTGAACTAGATAATGACCTTACAGAATGGAAAACTCATCTAGAAGGTCGTTTACCCGCTAGTTGGATTGATGAGATTAGCAACCAGAAAACAGTTCTACCATACCCAGTCGCTGAGATCGGAGTAAACTCTGCTCTAAAATGGGATTATTGGAAGGTTATTAAAAGTAGTGATGCTACTGAAGATCAAAAAAATAAAGCAATTTTCTTCATTTCCGCATTATGCCACCGCAATTACTACACCAAAAACAAACGTTCAATGATGCTAAATATTGGACGAATATTCGAAGTGGTAATTGCGAGTTTGGTCTCAGAGCCTGAGTCATATCATTTCGATAGCATAAGGCAAAGAGCCCCTTTCTACTCAACAGGTGACGTAGCCCCTACTAAGACACTGAATATCAAGGATGAACGAAAAAGAAATTTCTTTTTCACTGAAGACAGCTCAAATGAAGCGGTTAATGGCTTGCCATCGGAAGTGCATGAACAGATAGATTTTTGCTGGCAAATATTGCTGGCTGAAATTATTGAGTGGCGTAAAGATTATGAGGTAGATAAGCTAAATATCTCTCCTTGGTTAGTTTACAAAGTGTTTAACAAGGTTTTCAGCCAAGTAGCTAATGATGACTATTACAGTAATGGTATGACTAATATCAACAATGCACTAGACATTGCAGGTAGAGCATTCTTTGGAACTTGGTCTGCCTTTGGTTCTTTCGAAAAAGGGGAGCTATTTGGTCTCCCTACTATCGTTGCAAATACAAATATTCATACCTCCAGAAACTTTGAACTTAATAACGAACATTTCTCGCAAAATATTCTACCTTTCTCGGTTAGGCTAAATGCTTCAAATGAAGACACTGAAGCTCGTAAAGATTATGGGCGTCATTCGAAGACTATAACTTATGCACTCTCAGGTCACCCAATTAGAAAATGGTTAAATGAACTATTCCAATTCAATTGGCCGTCTAGTGAGATGTTTACACCCCCTCCGCCGCCACCAGTGCCAACACCGGCACGCAAAAACTCTATTTCACCCCACAAACAAGCTATAAGTAATATGTTAAAAATCGACCCTCAAAGAAAGTTCACAACTCAAACCATTTTAGAGGCGATGGAGAATTTAAAATGGACAAAAGCAGAGTTCTTAAGTCATTTTGCGACATTGCAAGAGGAGTTCAGCGATAAGAAGCTTAATGCCTTTATAAATGCTGGTGAACAACTACCCGAAGAGAGAGAAAGTTAATGCTTAACCGGCAGTTAAGTGAACACGCTGCGGGTTGTTTTTATAGTGATGAGCAGGTAGCCGAGCATCTTTGGCTTTCTTTGCTTACGCCCCAAGACAGTGGCTTTGGTGATGCCTGGCAAGTACTACAGGATAAATGCTACCAGCTATTAACTGCCGGAGTTGATGCACGTTATCCCCGTGAGTTTAGATTAACCGACATTCGCACCATTATGGGTCAGCAGTGCCACTCCGGCTTGTTTGTGAGTCCATCTTTGCCTTGGTTAGATGAATTAGCAGACAACTTACTGATACGCAACGGCGACTTACTGCACTTTAAAGAGTCCAAAGTGCAAGCATATGTGCGCCTTGCCGCAGAGCTCGACCCCGCATTATTAGTTGGCTGGCGTCTTGCCAACTGGTTACAACAAAATCCAAAACCTCAAGCACATGATATAAGGCGAGTGCTCAATGCTCAGTTACCTTTCTTTGCTCCACCGGCTAATCCAGTAAAGCCCTTTGCTGAAGGCCATGTGCACGTCTGGGGCGTCACTGCTGAAAGCCTTATTTTTAGCGAACTATTGTTCCACTCTAAGTCACCTCGTAAAGGAAATATGAATTCCGACTGGGAACAACTCAATGATGCGGAGATAGATAAGCTTTTAACTAGAGCTAGAAGCCTTTTTGCTTATTTTATTGACTCCACACAGCAACCCCACAACAAGCAGATAAGGGCCTTTAGTGATTGGCAAAACCAACGCAATACGTCATATAAAATATACACAGATTGGGAGTTACTGGCACAAATGCCTTGTCACACCAACGAGACTAATTCTCAATGGTTACTTGCCGAACTCGCACAGGCCATTAATCAGCAGCAATCAAATTGTTGGCTATGGCTCAAGGTTTTTTTAAGTTTTATATACCAAAACAACAGCACAACGCCCTTTATACGCAGCGCAATATTGTGCTTTTGGCAAATGATGAATGCACTTAGGCGCCGTCTAATTATGGATGGTCAGGGTCTTTCTCGTTTTGTAGAAAGATATAATGGCAATAACTTACGTAAAATTGGGCAGCCATATAAAGACAATATTCGCCGACTATTTGTGGGTAAAGGCGATGTTGCTGAAATCAAATCCGGCTCTATGGCGTTCTCGAACAAAAGCATACAAACTTTTTCACAAGCACTTATTACCAGCACCTCAAGCATCGCACCAACGCCACCCTATGTCTTTGGCGAGCATGAAATAATTCCCAACGAAACCTGCCTGCGTCATATTGAAACCTTAGAGCGTTGGCACTTTTGCGGGCATTTCTCTCGCTCCAAATCAGCAAAGAGAGGAAAGAGGCCGCAAGCAGACCTGAAAGATAACTGGAAAGAAGCCGAGAAGTTACTCCGCCGCTTGCGCTCACAGTCTGGATGGAATGAAGCGACATTTCTCGGTGGTAAATTAAACCCCAACTTTCATTTTCAGCCAAATCGTTGGTTTCGTGGTTTGGATGTCGCTGGCGATGAAAATGCTTTAAAAATAGAATGTTTTGCCCCAATGCTACGCTGGCTAAGATCTGGACTGCATTCAAAAATAGAAACCGAACGCGCAAACAAAGATTTTCATTTTAGTATTCACTCCGGGGAAGACTACGCTCACCCTCTTTCGGGAATGCGACACATTGATGAAACGGTACGGTTTTGCGAAATGCGTGACGGAGATAGACTCGGGCATGCTTTAGCGCTTGGTATTGAGCCTTTACAGTGGGTACAAAGGCAGGGAGAAATGATTCTTTATGCCGATGAGCATTTGGATAACCTTGTATGGATGTGGCATTACGCCACAGTCTTGAGTGGACGCCTCCCTCTTGCTCAACAAGTTATTCCATTAATAGAGCGACGAATAGCTCGATTCTACAATAAAGTTAACTGGTTGAAACCACCTTCGTTTTACTGTGACAGTGCACAGCAATCTGACACACCTTTATCTGAGGCGCAGAAAGATAAGCTGACACCTGATATCTTGTACCGAGCTTGGTTATTACGTAGAAATTGTTACTACCGTTGGCAAAAACTTCACGGCAGCTCCCCTATGACGGCTATGGAGCAGGTTGCTCTTCCCGATTGGGAGAGCCTGAAAGACGACGATAAATATGCATCCTTAATTTATAAAAATCGCCATTCAGAATTACGAAAGGACAACTCACCTGTCATGGTAATTGTTCGCGTTGCAGATGAGTGGGAATCGCAAAGTAATATTGGATTACCTCCTGTTCAAAGCCAATGGGAGCAGAACCAAGACAAACACATCATTGAGGATGTAGATACCCCTGAGGAGCTTGAATTCATGGCTGCGTTACAAGACTACCTGCTAACGCAATACGACAGCATGGGAATTATTATTGAAACCAACCCAACATCAAATGTTTACATTGCCAGACTAAAAAGTCACAAAGAACACCCAATATTTCGCTGGAACCCACCGGATGAATCCGTTTTGCTTACCGGCAGCGAGTTTAACCGCTTCGGTTTGCGTAAAGGGCCTGTAAAAGTGCTGGTGAATACAGATGACCCCGGCATAATGCCCACGACCTTACGTACCGAATATATGTTATTGCGTGAAGCCGCACTTGATCTAGGTATTGGTAGCACGGTTGCTGAGCGCTGGCTTGAGTCTATCCGCCAATTTGGGATTGAACAATTCCACCGAAATCACCTACCCGTGTTTGAACCCATTTAACGAGAATTAGCACTTATGAGTAACCAGGAAAACTCTACTATTTCATCATATACAGAATTGAATCATAGATTGAAATCACAAAAGAGTGAGTTTGATAATAATCAAAAAGCAACATATTGGAAGCGCTATGTGATTCGTCGTATTCCGCTGTTTACCATACCGCTTTTAGTTTTCTATGCTGTTATATTTATATTGGGGTTTGTAGATGACGCAGGTACCAAAGCTGCAAAATTAATTATTCCTAACTTGCCTTACTCTGTTTATTTAACTCCAGACGTACTCTGCGCGTTAATTTTGATTGCTCTTGTCCATTCTCTAATCGTGGGAATAAAATATAAAGCATTCAAAAAAAAATGGGAGGTGTGCAATAAACTTATATTCAATGCTTTGATGTTTGCGATCGTGTACTCGTCATCTGCCCTAATTTATTATCAAATACACGCTGTCACTATTGGATTGGCCACTTTCGCTCCTTTGAGCATTTTTCCCTTACTAATCGACCGAACGCTGGGGTGGACGCGTCAAAACGATAGATTTAAATTATTTTCTTCCAAAATCCAGGGCTTGATCGAATTAAACTTAGCTAGAAAAAGTCTAAATGTAGCTTTTAGTGAGGGTAATGTTTTGGAATACTTAGGAGTAATGGAACAGTTTGAAAGCCAGAAATATAACGACACTGTTAGCGACTCCTTTTACATCCTGACTCAAGTTGAGAAATTACAACAGCAAACTCAGTAGTTTAGGCCCTGTGTTTCTTTTGCCTGTTGTAAAAAATGGATGGATGCTTTAGTCACTCGGCTTCATTTTCTTGGGGAACGTTGATTGACTAGTGACTGTTTTGTAAGGTTGCTCTGTCCATTTCCCCCTAAACTGAGACAGACATAATTAGAGTTTTCTGTAATGATTAGTACAGGAGACGACTATAAAAAAATCACGCTATACAGAATCTCAGATCATCGCAGTATTAAAAGAAGTCGATGAGGGTAGGAAGGTTGAGGAAGTGTGCCGTCAGCAGGGTATCAGCAGTGCAACCAATTACAATTGGAAGCCCAAGTACGGTGGGATGGAAGCCTCTGACGTTAATCGGTTGAAGGAGCTTTTCGCAAAAAAGGGTTGGTAACAGCGGATAAACGAGAGTACGCCAGCGTAATGGTTTGAGTATCCTAAGGGCTTGTCTGTTTGTTGGCATTCATTGGCCGTTCGACCTTTTATCGCCCTGAGCGAGACTGGCGTAAAGCTGATGCCGCTGTCATTGACTCAATCAATGCTATGCGTAAGAAGTCGCCATTCTGTTAAGTTTGGCTGACTTTTTCAAAGGCTGGCATGATGCTTTGTGTGGCCTGTTTTTGCTGCTGATGTTTCGACATTTTAAAGAAAATAACAGCAAAAATAGCGGCGACGATATCAACCGTATAGCTTGAGTAGAAGAGCGTATTCCCGTCATTTAGTGCAAGTTTCACCAGCGTTGATAACACCATTAATGCACACAAACTCGCGAGTAAATAAAGGCCAACCGTCGTTGCCTTTTGTACAGGTTTTATGAAGCTATATATCACAAAAGCAAAAAACGCGGCGTAGTAACTGTATAGACTGGCATAGTTTGTATTGGCAACAAATGTAGGTAGCCATTTAGCTGCAACTAACGTGAAAGCAACGGCAATCATCGACCCTAAACAAACACCAATAGTGAGCTTTGCCATAAACAACGTACTGCGTTTGTTGGGATCTTTTTTGAAGCGCTTATCTATCCATAATAAATTGCCTGAATAGAACAAAAATGCCCCAAGTAAGCCCATTATAAAGTAACCCCAGCGCCCCCATTCTCCACCATAGGTGCCAAAATGGAGTGAGAAAATACTGGCCACCATGTTACCCCACACTGCATCTTCGCCTTGTGGGTAGCTCGAGTTAACGACCTCTAAGGTGTACGGGTTCATAAATAAATAGTCAGTATCTGGGCCGCGCACAACCGCATTGTTGTTACTCATCATAAACACCGCAGAGGGCGAAGCTGAATTTAAATTACTATAACGAATGTGGATAGGCTCATAGCCAGGCGCATAGCTTTTAGCTGCAAGCACTTGCTCGTCGATACTAGGTAAGTTGTCAATGTGAAAACTTTGCGCAGCGGGAGTAGGGCGCTGAAACAGCGGTTTATCATCATAAAATTGCGCTAAGCCACCATAAATAAAGTCATGAAATGCAAACACCACCACAGTGAAGGCTATGACTAAATGAAACGGTAAGCTGGCAATCCCCACAAGGTTATGGCTGTCGAGCCAAAACCGGCTTGGCCCTTTTTCTTTACGCAATGCAAAAAAGGTTTTAACTAGTGTCGGCAGTAAAATAATGATCCCAGAGACCAAAGCTAAAAAATACAACACACTGGCAATACCTAGAATATAAACCCCTGATTGGTCATGGCCAATTTCACCAATAAAGCCTGCTGTGCGATGTAAGTAATCAATTAAATCGCCAAGTTCGTTTTCAGTTTGCGCGCTAACGTTTAATGTGCCATCAGCATTGAGGTGGGCATAGTTGAGCTGTTTATCAAGCTCCATGCCACGGGCACTGCCTTTGATATACCAAGAAAGAGGCGCGTCTTGGGTATGTAAGTCTAGGTTAAAGCCTTTAGCAAGTTGGTCACCACGCACACTTATTACCGTATCTACCAGTTTTTGGTAGTCATAATCAGAACTGGTTACTTTAGGCGCGGTAACCGGTGCAGCCCACTGTTGTATTTCGTGTTTAAACATGGTCAGGCTGCCAGCATAAAAACCAATAAACAGCACTAAGCCAGCAATAATGCCCGTCCATGTATGTACACCTTGATAGGTGCGTAAAATATCCGATCTTACTTTCATAGTGCGGTCCTTAGCATGAAAAATACGCCATAAAGCAGCACAGTTAAGCTGCCAAGGACAAGCCAAGCTTGCTTTGCAGAGTTGAACAAATAGCTAAAACTAAAAATGATTAGCCAAATAGGGGTGATCATCCACATGTTAAATTGCACTTTGTCTCGAGCTTCAATGCCTCCAGGGCCATACCAAGCAAAAAAAGCAATGAATATAAATGACAGTGCCAACCCTAAAAAGGCACCGGCTAGCGTTTTACCTAACCACGTTGGTTGGCGCTTTGATGAGTTTGTCATGAATTACCCCTTTGTTTGCAGCAGGCTAATAAAAGGGATCAGCATTAGCATAAGCATCACGCTAAAGATTATATAGAACACAGCTGCTGTGGCTGATAGCTGCACAAAGGCAAGTGTTAGTGCACACGCTATTAATGCAAGCGATAGTAATCGCCAATGTTTTTTTATCGGTTTTTTTAAAAATCGCTGTTGTTTTCTGGTGCAGTAAAAAGTGCTGACAGCGAAAACGATGAGTAAAGTAACGGTGAAAATGAGCATAAAATGAGAATTAGAATTTATGTTATACCTCATTGTAAATGATAACTAAACTCAATTGCAATATCATTAAGCCTGTGTTAATTTCCTCGCGCTTTTTATCAAGCTCGATTTGTTTAATTCTAATAATCTCTTATGGGGAAAGGACATTGGCTACTGCATTAAAACTCAACACAATAACCAAGGTTATTTTTGCATCGTTACTTGTTGCTCAAGGCTCGGCTTGGGCTGACGACGAGCAAAGCAGTCGAGAATCAATGGACACTATTGTTGTTACCGGTGAAAAAACGGAAAAGTCACTTAAAGAAACCATGTCGTCGGTGGCGGTTGTTGATAAGGCGCGACTAGAAAACGGCCAGCTTGCGTCTATATCCGAAGCGCTCTCAGAAATGGCAAACGTGGTGGTGTTAACGGGTTCTGTGCCTGATATGCGAGGAGTGTCTGGTAATGGTGGGGCAACCGGTTTTAACTCATTTAGCGGAGGTTCAAAAGCCCGTGTTTCAACGTTAATAGATGGTGTAAGCCAACCTTTTGTTGCTGACTTAACGGGTGATACCGGCCTTTGGGATGAAGAACAAATTGAGGTTTACCGGGGGCCGCAATCAACTAGCAATGGTCGCAATAGCATCGCAGGTGCGGTGTACATGACAACGAAAGCGCCAACTCAGGATTTTGAAGGGGCAGTGCGCGTAGGTTATCGCAATCAAGATAGCTACCTTGATACTGCCGCAGTGGTATCGGGAGCATTAGTTGAGGATGTGTTGGCATTTCGCTTATCAACTCAGTATGTCGATGGCGAAACATTTTCAAACCCGTCGGTATACGAAACAAACCCAACTGATCGTGAATTAAACAAGTTAAATACCAGCAGTACGCGCGCTAAATTACTTTACACGCCAAGCAAAGATCTTGCCGTGCAACTGACTTACTCAACTTACAGTGAAGAGGGGAACTCTGGTCGGAAATACTTTGTTGCGGACGAACCATTTGATTATAAGCCGCTATATCAGCGTATTGTGGATACAGACTCTGATACTACGCAAGTAAATATTGATTACAGTATTAATGATGATTTTTCGTTAGACGTATTAGTTGCTTACATGGATTATCAATGGAGCTTTGAAGCATACGAGCCCATTGAAAGCGCCGAATCTGACGTATCAATGGATGAGAGTAATATCACCGTTGATACCAAGCTCAACTTTGGGCTAAACAACCACTTTTATTCCGGGTTTATCGGCCTTGCTTACTTTGATCGCGACCAAGAATTTGAAAGTGTGGGGGCAACAAACTACTACGGTGACGATAGCAGTAAATCGACCGCAGTCTATGGCGAAACAAGCTTTAACTTAAGCCGCGAATTAACGCTAACAGCGGGCCTTCGTATTGAGCGTGAAGAACAATTACGTAATTTCAATATGGCGTTTCGTGGCGATCAGCTCGTTGAGCAACTTGATAATTCACACACAGTGCGTTTACCAAAGCTCGCGATTCAATATGATGTTAGCAACGAAACGACTTTATTTGCCAGTGCTCGCCGTGGCTATAACGCAGGGGGCGGTGCGCTCGATTTTACCGCTGAAGATTACTACTACTACGATGAAGAAACGGTTAATACCTATGAAATAGGTTCACGCAGCGTAATAGATAATGGCGACATCAATATTAGCGCTAATGTGTTTTACAACAATTTTAACGGGTATCAAGCATTAAGTTCAGCGCGCAGAATCACGAATGTAGAAGATGCTCATAGTTACGGTTTAGAGGTCGATGCTTACAGTATGCTTGGAGAGCAGTGGCAGCTACATGGCGGTTTTGGTCTATTAAAAACTAACATTGATGAATCATCAGCCTTTCCAGATGCGGTTGGCAGTGATTTAAACTCTGCACCCGAACTAACGGCGAGTTTAGGTCTTTCACACTGGTTTACCGATAGCCTAAAAGTAAATTTAAGCGCCAACTATGTGGGTGAGTATTATGGTGACTTAACAAACACGGAAGAGCGCATTGCAGGTGATTACACTATTACTCGTTTATCGATGACCTACGACACCGAGCAATGGTTGATCAGTGCCTTCATCAATAACGCCCTAGATGAAGAGGCATATACTTCACAAGAGCCGGCAAGTGGCCGTTACCCACAAGGCTATGCGGCCGTTGTGAACCCGCAAACAGTCGGTGCATCAGTTACTTACCGATTCTAATCTAACAAGATAGCTAGTCGCTGGTTCATCAGCGACTAGCTTAATTTAAACCGCTTCCGTACATTAATCCCGCAATTAAGTAATAGCGCTTTTTCATACACGACATTATTTCTTTGACTTCTGCTGGTGTCATTACGACTGGTAATTTGGGTTGTCTATTGCTTTTCGCAAATTTAAGTCCAACGACAATTCTTCTTTTACTATGTGTTTTTACAAAAACGCTAATGCATTTAATGCGGCCCCATGTGCTCTCTGGGCGACATATTTCTTTTTAAAATTAAGGGGTCTGAAAGCTTAAACACTTCGTTATCGCCCATAGCAGTGAGATATCTTCTATTATGAAAATGTATGAAGTTAGATATCCAACTAAGGTAAGCGTTAACCGTTCTCAATGAATACTGTCGAGTCAACATGTTGTCTGCGATGTAATTTAAATAAGGCGAGCAAGTTTTAATTTTCATTCCTTTGAAAATATGTGGACACAGTGTTATTGAACAGTAATTGTCCAATCGCTGTTTTTGATAATGCTGGCAATGAGTTAACTACTCTGTTAAAAATATATCATTCAGAAAAGTGAGCGGTAGCGTAGTAGAAAAACGCGCGATTAGCTCGCTATAAACGTGTTATATTTGCAAATCAGAATCGAGGGTAAGTTTTGAATCAAAGGGAATTGAATGATGCATTAATTCAAGCTGCTGACTGCGACCTCGAATCAGCTAAAGAGTTGCTTGAAGCTGGAGCAAACCCAAATGGAATTCCTTTGATTATGGCAATCCAATGCGGGGCAGAAGACATTGTTTCCCTTTTCATAAAAGCTGGTGTTGATTTGAATTCTAGTTATTCGGATACAACGCCTCTAATCAGAGCCGTCACTGCTGGCTACCCAAATATAGTAAAGTTGCTTGTTGTTAATGGAGCCAAACCTAGTTTAAAAGATAACAGTGGAAAAACAGCGAAACAAAGGCTAGCTGAATGCTCCATGCCCCGTTTAAATGAACAAAACAAAAAGTTAATTGCTGAGTACCTCGATGGTGCAAAGCAAATATAACAAGGCCATTATGGTAATTGGACGCAAAACGCTTGGCTTGCGCTCCTTCGTCGCTAGTTTTAGCCAAGCATTTGTGCGGCCCATATGGCGGCGTTAGGTATAGGACTTACCCAAAAAAAGTAGACACCTTCTATAGTTAGAAAAGAGGTGTCTCATGACTAGAAAGAAAAGAACCCAGGCCTATACCGAAGAGTTTCGTCGCGAAGCGGTTCGAAGGGCGGAGCAACCCGGAAATACCAACAAATCCGTCGCCGAAGAGCTGGGGATCAGCGCCCAGCAAATTTATAACC
>NZ_BCAI01000006.1:0-219576 GCF_001293805.1 Pseudoalteromonas sp. SW0106-04
CTAAAAACCGTAAAAAAACGTTAACCCAAGCTCAAGCGTTCAAAATACCAACAAAACAAAGGTAAACGAACATCGATCAGGCTGTTTTTTGTGCTCTTTCCTTAAGGCGGCCTATAAGTATCGAACAACCACACTAAAGATCAAGGTAAGGCTTATAAAAAAGTGCACCTAGCGTGCACTCCTTTATTTCGATTGCAACGTATGCATTTCTTAATACAAGATACTATATAGTTTACGGCGGTATTGAGCTGCTAGGGCGTCGCCCTCAGGTAGGCTAGCAATGATATCAAGGTAGGACTTCTTCGCATCGCCAAAATTAAGATCTTTGTTAAGCACTTTAAACAGTGTCGCTAACGCGTCTTCTTTTTTACCCGCTTCATTGAGTGCCACAGCCAAATTTACTTTTGCCTCAAGGTTTTCAGGTTCGTCATCAACGGTCTGTTGCAAAGCTTGGATCTCTGGTGAGTCTTGCGCTTGTTCAGCAAGCTCTAGCTTAGCTTTAATATTGTTATAATATGCATCCTGCTCGACTAGGCCTATGGTTTCCAATAACGCTTTGGCGTCATCAAGCTTATGTATTTGGATGCAAATATCAGCCAACACCAGTTTGATACGACTATTATTGCTGTCTATATCATACGCCTGTTTTGCCAGTTTAAAGGCCTCGTTATGATTTTGGACCATCAAGGCATCTTTGGCTTGTTGCAGCAACATATCTTGTGGTTGTGGTAAGTGCTTTTGCAGTGCTTCTTTAATTTGCACCTCGCTTTGTGGCCCTGGAAGCATATCGACGGGTGCTCCCTCTTTTAATAACACCAAAGTAGGCAGCGCTTGTAAGCCAATTTGCTGCGCTAATTGACCCGCCAATGCTTGCTGTGTGTCACAATCTAAAGTTGCCACGACAAGATGCTGCTGATATTGCTGCGCTATGCCTTGTAAAATACTGGCCTGTTCCTGACATTCCGGGCTTTGGGCGGAGTAAAAGCTCAACACCACCAACTTTTCTTGCGAAGTGTCGCCTAATACTTGCTGGATATTCTCTGCCGTCAATTGAATTTGATTCGTCATGCTTATGTTGCCATCTCACTATAATTACGCTTTGATATGGTGACTAACATAACAATTACAAGAGCAAGGATCACCCATGCGATTGCCTACTTCTTTCACCGCTCTCAGTGCTGCTTTACTACTTGCATGCACATCAACAGCAGCACACAGTATAGATGTTAAAGATAGACTCCCTGAGCTTGAAGCCTTCTATCTTGATTTACACCAATCACCAGAGCTGTCTTTACACGAACAGCAAACCGGTGAAAAGCTGGCCAGTAAACTGCAAACTTTAGGGTTTGATGTGACCGAAGAAGTGGGTGGCTACGGCGTCGTTGGCCTGTATAAAAATGGCTCTGGGCCGACCGTTATGATCCGCACCGACACCGACGGTTTGCCAATCGTCGAACAAACCGATGTGAACTACGCATCTAAAGTGACGGTGACAAAAGATGATGGCTCCAAAGTTGGGGTGATGCATGGCTGTGGTCACGATATTCATATGAGCAGTTTTATTGGCACTGCTGAACACCTCATGGCCCATAAAGATCAATGGCAAGGTACGCTGATGATGGTAGCTCAACCTGCTGAGGAAATCGGCGCGGGTGCCAAAGCAATGCTCAATGAGGGCTTGTTTAGTCGCTTCGCTAAACCAGATCATGTTTTAGCCTTGCATGTCAGTGCCAGTGTGCCTGCGGGCAAGGTTGCCTTAAAGCCGGAATATACCATGGCCAGTGTAGACTCGGTGGACATCATTGTGAAAGGTAAAGGAGGACATGGTGCCTACCCGCACACCACCATCGACCCTGTGGTCATTGCCTCACGTTTGGTGTTGGCGCTACAAACGATCACCAGCCGTGAGCTCTCACCTTTAGAACCTTCCGTTGTGACTGTCGGGTCTATTCATGGCGGCAGCAAACATAATGTCATCTCTAACGAAGTGACTCTGCAACTCACGCTACGCAGCTATAACCCGCAGGTACGTAATCAACAAATTGCCGCCATTAAACGCATAAGCGCAGGTATTGCTGCTAGTGCGGGCTTAGAGCAAGCCCTTTACCCTGAAGTCATTGTCCACGAAAAAGAATCGATTCCTTCTACTTATAACGATCCCACGCAAACCACCTTAGTCACAGACGCCAT
Source organism: Pseudoalteromonas sp. SW0106-04 (assembly GCF_001293805.1). NCBI lineage: Bacteria > Pseudomonadati > Pseudomonadota > Gammaproteobacteria > Alteromonadales > Pseudoalteromonadaceae > Pseudoalteromonas > Pseudoalteromonas sp. SW0106-04. Next base: position 2,191 of record NZ_BCAI01000006.1, read on the forward strand.
TAAAAACGCTATCGGTGAGAATAATGTAGAATTAACCAAGCCAGTCATGGCCGGGGAAGATTTTGGCTTGTACGGACGCACCGACGACAACTTGCCTATTACCCTGTTTTGGCTCGGCGGAGTAAACCCAGAAACATATAACGCCGCTCAACAATCTGGGGCGCAACTGCCATCGCTGCACTCTAGTAAGTTTGCGCCTGATTATAAAAAGGCCATTCCAACGGGTGTCAAAGCGATGACTCATGCGGCGCTTAAGCTATTCAATACACCTTAAGCTTGCGCTTTAGACGCGCCCTTAGCTTTGTAACTGCGGGCGCGCTTTCGTTTACCACCTCTCAAGGCTCGCTTGGCGGGCCCTTTAATATTGCTAAATACACCAGCATCACAGTTCTTTGCTTGATTGACCAAGTCGCTCAACTGTGTGGTTAATGGCTGCATGAAGTCTTGATATTTGAGCTCTTGCTCGGCAATTTTTGCTAATGCCATTTCCCAGTGCGCCGTCATATCCGGCGTTGCTAATTGCTCGGGCAACGCACTGATCAGAGCGTTTCCCGCTTCGCTAGCACAAATGGATTTTCCTTTACGAGTAAGAAAACCACGTGAGAAAAGCAATTCGATGATGCTTGCTCTGGTTGCCTCAGTGCCTAAGCCATCGGTATCGCGCAGCACTTTACGTAATTGTGTGTCCTTGACGTAACGGCCAATGGATGTCATTGCGCTTAATAGAGTGGCATCACTAAAGTGTGCCGGGGGTGTGGTCTGCTTATCGTCAATACGTGCATCATCACACTGTAGCAATTGCCCTAAGGTCAATGGTGGTAAACATTGCTCATCTTGCTTCGCCTTTTTGCCCATGAGCTCTTTAAAACCCAGCTCAATGTCTTCTCGGGCTTTTGTTGTAAACTTGCCTCCGGCTATGGTCACCTCGACATCACTTTGGTAATAGCGATATGCAGGCATAAATTGAATGAGGTATTGGCGACAGATCAGTTCATACACTTTGCGCTCGTTATCATTCAACTGCGCTGCGGTGTGCTTGGCTGTAGGTACGATGGCATGGTGCGCTGCCACTTTGCTATCGTTAAAGCAACGGCTCTTTTTATTGCTATCTACAGCTGCGAGCTGCTGTGCGGTGAAAACGCCATTATTAAGCACTGTATTAATAATATTGCTGGCGTCAGCAAAATGCTCCTTAGGCAAATAGCGGTTATCTGAGCGCGGGTAAGTAATTAATTTATGCTTCTCATATAAGCTTTGACAACAATCTAATACCGCCTTCGCGGAGAGAGAAAAGCGCTTCGCTGCATCTATTTGCAGTGCCGATAGGTTATAAGGCAGAGGAGCTTGTTCTTGCTTTTGCTCTTTGCTTAAGTCGGTCACACTTGCCGGTTGGCCGACAATCCGGCCGACTACATTTTCTGCAAGCTTACGCAGCAATACTCGGCCCTGTTCATCTTGATAGGCCCGACACGCTTCGCTTGGTTGCCACTTCAGCCAAAATGACTCGCCTTGTACTGTAGTCACTTGCGCGTGCACCTCATAAAACGGCTTACTAACGAACTCGGCTATTTCTTTATCTCTGGCGACCACCAGACCCAGCACCGGGGTTTGTACCCTTCCCACTGAGAGTACCCCTCGATAACCGCTTTTTTGTCCCGCCAAGGTATAAGCTCGTGTTAGGTTCATGCCAAACAACCAGTCGGCGCGCGAGCGGGCGAGTGCTGAAACACTCAAAGGCACAAACCGGGTATTGGGCTGCAGCTGGTTCAGGGCTTTTTTCACTGCAGGCAAGTTCAAATCACTGATCAGTAACCGCTCAACCGCTTGCTTTTTATGTTGCGGCAAAGGCACTTGATTAATCACTTCATCAACCAGCAACTGCCCTTCTCTATCGGGGTCGCCGGCATGCACTAAGGTGTGAGCTTGCTTTATCAGCTTCTTAACTAAAGTGAGTTGTTTACGAGTTTTGCTTTTCGCTTTTAGCTGCCACTGCTTCGGAATAATAGGCAAGTGTGCTAATTGCCACTTTTTAAAAGCGGGGTCGTAGTCATCAGGCTCAGCTTGCTCAAGCAAGTGACCGATACACCAGGTGACACAATCGCCATTGCCAACCTCTATATAGCCTTCTTTTTTTTGCTGAGGTTTGGGCAAGGCTGCGGCTATGGCACGGCCCAGAGAGGGTTTTTCGGCAATATAAAGCTTCATGACAACAACTGGCTATTTATACAGTTATTACAGTGTAGAGTATAATTACGAGCTAGGAAAGAGTGCGCGCAGCGGTTTTGTTTCTTCTTGCCTGCAACCAAAACAGTATCGGTAAATAGCACAGTATTAAAGTAGCGCTGTTTATGATCGGTAATAGGGTTTTGTAAAGGTATGCGCTATTAAATGTTAAATCCCATAAATGGCGATCGGCGACACGCCAAAGCTGTAAAAAAGGCGCGGCCACAACAATAAGCTGGCCAGCAATACTTTGCCACATGTGCACTTTGCCACGAATGCCCCAATAAGCAATTATTGCCATCCAAATAATATCGTTGCTTGCCCATACGACATAACGCCAAACTTTATCGGTATCATGGTCGAGCAGCATGTCGTGGATAAGAGTGCCGAAAAGGAAAAAGCCTGCTGTTAATAACGCGAACCGTAGAGCCTTACCTTCTTTACTAAGCCAAAAAAACACAATGGCTGGCACCAAAAAAGCTGCCGAACCATTGTTCATTAAAATTAAAAACTCTCCCAACCAAGAAGGCAAAATTTTTTCCTATTTCTTGATCTGTTGGAGCTTCTCGGTCTTGTCGTCATCGCCATTGCCATTGCCTGGCATATCATTGAATTTATAAAGATGTAACATATTCGTTCCCTGTCTATTCAGCTTTAATTCAGTTGCTAAATTACCGTATTTTTGGCACAAAGCCAATAGTTACTGCACAACTTCAATGGGGTCAGATTCTTTGGCTTTACCCTGCATGATTGAAATCTCGACGCGGCGATTACGCTTACGATCTTCATCAGTTTCATTGGGCACTAATGGCCGTGTATCTGCGCGCCCCACCACGACCATTCTACTTTTATCAAAGTCATCAACCTTTTGCATTTCACTGGCAACCGCGACTGCGCGCATCGCGCTCAGGTCCCAGTTGTTGGTATAGAGCTCATTAGAGACTTGGAAGTCATCGGTGTGCCCCGAGACAGTGATTTCTCCGGGTACATCTTTTAGTAATTCAGCAATATCTTGAATAATAGGCTTAAATTTTGGCTGTAAGAAAGCACTGCCGGAGGGAAAAGAGCCGTTTTCACGGATGCGAATAATTATTTGCTGCCCTAGAGATTCCAGTTCTATGGCGCCGTCAATAATTTGCTGTTCTAGCTGTTGTGCAATTTTCTTCACCAACTCATTAGTGCGCTCTTGGTCTGCTGCGGCGATGGCTTGCTGTTGCGACTGCTCATCGGCGGTACTGGCAGACTCCCCGCCGCGTTGATCCCCACGCTGCTCTTTACGACCGCCTGCGGAGTCTTCTTCCCCAGCTTGGAACTCCAGCATTTGCTGTGTCATTTCAACAGTCTGCTGTTGAATTGTTTCGATGGGCGTGGGGTCTGGGCGCCCCGGTTTAAATTCCATGGCAATGACACTGGTTCCTTTAGGTATATCTTTTACTTCCAGTTTATTTTGCACACCAAAAGCAAACTTCATGGAACCAGCAATTTGCTTAAACTTGAGCACATCCATCTCGGAGAACGCCAATAGCAATACGAAGAAACACATCAGTAGCGACATCAAGTCTGCGAACGTGCCCATCCAAGCCGGTAATCCGGGAGGGGGGCATTTGCAGGGTTTTTCATCCGACATACTTACTCCTCGGTATCAACTTGGCGCTTGGACTCTGCCAGATAATTTTTCAGAATGCCTTCGATAACTTTGGGGTTTTGTCCGTCTTGAATACCTAAGATAGCGTCTAAGATCAGCCGTTGATTGAGCTCTTCTTCGTCTTTGCGTAGTTCTAACTTGGATTGGATAGGAATAGCTATCACATTGGCGAGAAACGCACCGTACAATGTGGTTAGTAGCGCCACCGCCATCGCGGGGCCAATCGCTTTAGGGTCATCCATGTTAGAGAGCATCGCCACCAACCCGATCAAGGTCCCGATCATACCCATTGCCGGGGCTATATCACCCAAGGCCTTAAATAGGCCAGCGCCTTGCTCATGGCGAGCGGTGGTTAACAAAATATCTTTTTGCAAAGTAGCACGAACTACATCGGCGTCATGGCCATCAACCAACATATCAATGCCTTTGCGCATAAACTTGTTTTTAATCTCTGCCTCTTCTAGCGCTAAAAAGCCCCCTTTACGAGCAGAGTCTGCCAGCTCTACAGCCTTCTCAATAAGCTCATCAGGTGATTCAATCTTAAACATGAAGGCCTTGCCGGCTACTTTCCCTATGGTGAAAAATTGCCCCATGGTGTAGTTAGCAAGCACGATAAAAAGAGAACCACCAAATACAATTAGCACCGAGGGAGTGTTATAGAACATGCCCACATCACCACCAAGCACCATAGACATGACAACGAAACCAATCGCGCCGAGAATACCTATTATGGTTGCTAAATCCACATGTCCTCCACCCACTTTCTATTCAGCGCCTTCCCACTAAAGCCCTATATATGGCCAGGGAATATCAGACGTTATTATAATTACTCTTGAGATATCGGCAACTTGCTGAATTACTTGAATCATTTTTTTAAAATCGCGAAGCGACAATATTAAAACTAGCATGCCTACACAGCTTTGCCGTGAAAATCGCATCCATCTTTGACCTAGTCCACGATTCCCCCTAAAATTGGCGCTCTTATTAGGTGTAGTGAGTGACAAGGCCATGGCCCAAAAAAAACCAGAAAACCTAAGCTTTGAAGAAGCCATTAATGAATTAGGGCAAATTGTAACTGATATGGAGCAAGGAGAATTGTCTTTAGAGCAATCTTTAAAGCAATTCGAACGCGGTATTGGTCTGGCAAATGCATCGGCTCAAAAGCTTGATAACGCCCAGCAGAGAGTAAGCATGTTAATGAGCAACGACCTAAACGCTGAGCTCACCCCAATGGATGATCAAGAGTAGTCGCCCCTGTGAATTTAAAACATGCCTTAGCACAGGCACAACAGGATGTGCTACACACCCTACAGCGTTATTTTCAAACACAGCAACAAACACAGCCTCAATTATTGGCGGCAACGCAGTACTGTATTGAAAATGGTGGCAAGCGCTTGCGACCATTTTTAGTCTATGCTGTAGGTAATATGCTTGCAGCACATCAAGACGATCTTCACAAAGCCGCTGCAGCCATTGAGTGTATTCATAGTTACTCTCTGGTGCATGATGATTTACCGGCCATGGACGATGATGAATTACGGCGCGGTCGACCCACCTGCCATATCGCATTTGACGAGGCCCACGCTATTTTAGCTGGCGACACCTTGCAAACCATTGCCTTTGAGCTGCTCAGTAGCACTGACTTTGATATCGGCGCTAACCAACAGTTAGCACTGATACGAAGTTTAAGCCAAGCTTCAGGGCTGTTGGGTATGGTAGGCGGCCAAGCGCTAGATATCGCGGCCACCGATAAAGCGATTTCCTTAAATGAACTTGAGCATATTCATCGTCTAAAAACCGGGGCATTGCTAAGCTGCGCCATTGAGCTGGGCTATTTGTGCTCCCCGAACGTAGAAAACAGCACACGTGCTGCATTAGACGATTACGGCCGTGCCATCGGCCTGGCTTTTCAAGTGCAAGATGATATTTTGGATGTTGAAGGAGATACCGCCACGCTAGGAAAGCCGCAAGGCTCTGATGTGGCTGCAAATAAATCTACTTATCCTGCGCTTATGGGCCTTGATGGTGCCAAAGATAAGATGCAGCATTTGTATCAACAAGCTATTGATGCGGTGTGCCCGCTCCCATATGACACCCGTGTTCTCGAGCAACTCGCGGGCTATATCATCGCTAGAGATCATTAAAAATGACTACTGATGCGAAGGGCTGGTTTGATATACTTCAGCCATCGCAGTAAAGGATAAAACGACGCATGAATTTGGATAGTAGCAAGTATCCCTTATTACAACAGGTCAGCAAGCCTGAACAACTTCGCGAGCTACCGCAAGAACGGTTAGGCGCGTTTAGCCACGAACTGCGGGACTACTTACTAAACTCCGTATCGCAAAGTAGCGGTCACTTTGCCTCCGGGCTCGGCACGGTTGAACTGACTGTTGCGCTGCACTATGTGTATAACACCCCGTTTGATCGCCTGATTTGGGATGTAGGCCACCAAGCCTATCCGCACAAACTGATCACCGGCCGCCGTGAGCAAATGCACACTATTCGCCAAAAAGATGGATTACATCCGTTCCCTTATCGCGGAGAGAGTGAGTACGACACCTTTAGTGTCGGTCATTCGAGTACCTCCATCTCCGCCGCACTAGGTATGGCTATTGCTGCGCAAAAAGAAGGCCAAGGCCGTAAAACCGTTGCCGTCATCGGCGATGGTGCTATCACTGCGGGCATGGCCTTTGAGGCGATGAACCACGCTGGCGATATTAATTCCGACATGTTAGTCATTTTAAATGACAACGAGATGTCTATTTCAGAAAATGTCGGCGCGTTAAATAATCATTTTGCGCGTATTCTCTCCGGTAGCTTTTACGCCAATATTCGTGAGGGCAGCAAAAAGCTCTTATCAGGGTTACCGCCAGTGAAAGAACTGGCTAGCCGTATGGAAGAGCACCTTAAAGGCATGGTTATACCGGGCACCTTCTTCGAAGAGCTTGGCTTTAATTATATCGGCCCAATCGATGGCCATGATGTCAACATGCTGGTCGACACCCTGCGCAATATGCGCAACCTCAAGGGTCCTCAGCTGCTGCATATAAAAACCCAAAAGGGCAAAGGTTATAAGCCTGCTGAAGCCGATCCTATTGGTTACCATGCTGTGCCCAAGTTTGACCCGACCGTGACTAAATTACCCAAATCTAAGCCGGGCGCACCGACCTTTTCAAAAGTGTTCGGCGATTGGTTGTGTGATATGGCCAGCGTTGATGACAAACTGATGGCCATCACTCCGGCAATGCGCGAAGGCTCGGGCATGGTGCGCTTCTCTAAAGAGTATCCACAACAGTATTTTGATGTTGCCATTGCAGAGCAGCATGCGGTCACACTCGGTGCAGGTTTTGCGTGTGAAGGCCTAAATCCCGTAGTAGCAATTTATTCAACCTTCTTACAACGAGCCTACGATCAACTTATTCATGATGTAGCGCTACAGGAATTGCCTGTGCTCTTTGCCATTGATCGCGCTGGCGTGGTTGGCGCCGACGGGGAAACTCATCAGGGCACGTATGACTTAAGTTATTTACGCTGTATTCCTAATATGGTCATTATGGCGCCGGCTAACGCCAATGAATGCCGTAATATGCTCTATACCGGACATCAGCTTAATAAACCCGCCGCTGTGCGTTATCCTCGTGGCAGTGCTGGCGACGGTGAGCTTGATAGCGAAATGCAACAATTACCCATAGGCAAGGGACGTGTTATTCGCAACGGCGAAAAAGTCGCAATACTGTCGTTTGGTACCTTGCTGGAGAATGCCCAACAAGCGGCAGAGCAGCTCAATGCCACCCTAGTTGATATGCGTTTTGTTAAACCTCTCGATCACCAGCTGATTGATAAGTTGGCAAGTGAGCATAATGCGCTTGTCACCTTGGAGGATAATGTTATCGCCGGTGGTGCAGGCTCAGCAGTAAGCGAGCACTTAGCGCAAAGCAAGCAGCTTAAGCCAGTTTTGCACCTTGGCCTACCCGATGTATTTATTAAGCATGGCACGCAGCAAGAAATGCATGCTGAGCTTGGCCTTGACGGCGATGGTATCACACGCCAGATAAGTACGTGGTTAGATTAACACGCTCGCGAGTTTGATATTCGGTAATAAAAAAGGAGCCAAAGGCTCCTTTTTTATTTATTCACTTTCTTAACGCATCCAAATTTTAATGTCGGCTAAGCCGGTGCTTTGTAAGGTGGCTATTTGCGCATCTAAGTTTTCACTTTGCTCAAACTCAAAGGCATCCAACTGATCATCAAACTCAATATGCGCACAGCCATCGCCGCCGCGCTTTTTAACCTGATGAAGGGCGATATCCGCTAAATTCACCGATGTTTCCCAGCCGATCACTTGGCCGCCGAGCAAGGGCATCGGATAACAAGACCAGCCCAGCGACGCGCTAAGATTAATCTTTTTACCATTGGGGAGTTGAAAACTTTTCTCTGCGATGGATTTGCATAACTGGCGCGCAAACTGATTGACCTGATCAAGCTCGAAATCGCGCAGCAGCAACAAAAACTCATCGCCGCTCCAGCGGGCCACATAGTCAGAGCCCTGGGTGCAGGAATTCAATAGGGTCGCCATTTGTTGTAAGCAACTATCGCCGCTCAGCGGTCCGTAGGCATCATTAATACGCGAGAATTTGTCGATATTCACTATCAACAGCACCAGGGCCCTGCCCTGCTCTTGTAATGAAGACGAATTACGCTGGTAATGTTCAATATCTTTAGGCAGCTGATCGAATAAGAAACGCCGGCTACGCAGTCCTGTCAGCTCGTCAGAGTGACTCACTAACTTCAGCTGAGAGTTCACCTGGTTAAGCTTATCATTGGCATCACGCAGCTCCATAGTGCGCTCTTCCACCAAACTCTCCAAGGCTGCTTGTTTGCGGCGTTCCTGGGCTCTAAACACCCACAGCAATAAATAGATAATAAAAAATAACCCGGAAACAATCAGCAACCGGAAATACACCGTTTCATCGAATCGTTTCGGTACCTGAAACGCATAATGCGTGCTTGTGGCTTCTTCCCAACTGTCACTGGTGCGCTTGGCTTCAAGCTTAAAAGTAAATGGGCCAGGAGGTAAGTTAGTATAAATGGCTTCACGACGATTTTTAGCATAGCGCCAGTCGGTATCCAAGCCACTTAATTGGTAACGAAACTCCACCTCAGCCGGGGCGTAAAAATCAATCGCTGTATAATTAATCGTTAAATCGCGCTCATCGGTATCAAGCTCAGGGTTAACACCCAAGCCACCGGTATACAAAGTACGTCTGGGGGTGGCAATACTCTCCACTTGGGGCGCTAATTGGTCTTGGCCAAAGAGCTGTACATTTTTAGGGATTTCCACCACCCCTTGTAAACTCGGATACCAAATAGAGTCACCACTGTCAGCCACCGCGTCATGGCCTAAACCAGCACAACATTGACTGGCTTTACCATCGAGCTGGCGATCATACGAGGAAATCACCTGCTCTACTTGTAAGTTTCCAATTTCATCCGAGAATTGCTCCACCGGCATGCGGTAGACGCCTTTCATGGTGCTGACCCACACCCGCTGCAGGGCTTCATCATGATGCAGACTAAAAATGGAGCCATAGGGTAAGCCATTGGATACATCAAGCTGGTGCCAGCGCCCTTGGGTACTGCGATAGAATAAGCCGTCATTTAACGAACCAACTAACGTCCCAACATCATCAATTTCTAAAATACTGGTGACATAAGCGCTTTCCAGCGCTGTAGAGTCGCCGATGCGCTCAATGCCTTTATCTGAGAATAAGTAACCGCCTTGGCTGGTACCAATTAAGCCGTATTTGCCTTTATCCAGCACGTAAGTAATAAACTTACTATCGAGTACAGCATTGTAGGTAAAGGGCGTTAACCCTCGATATCCCATGCGATACATACCCCGGCCAGTACCAAACCACAGTCCGCCAGCACTTGACTCACTGATAGCAAACACCGGGTTTTGCCGTAATTCTCGCGCATCGATGTTATATAGCTGCTCGTCTTCGAAGTACAACACACCGCGATCCGTGGCGATATACAACCGCTCACCAACAAAATGCAAATCGTGCACCGCACTGCGGCGTAATTTAGCCCGAGGCACGCGATTAATAAAATTATTATCTTGATCGAAATAACCAACGCCACTGCGATTAGCCACCCATAGCTGACCACTCGGTGATAAGGTAATGGCCATCACCGCTTCGGTCATACTCGAGAGTGCATTATGGCGCTCAACCCGACCCGCGTGGGCAAGCCAAAGACCCTCGCTGAAGCTCGCCAGCCAAATATTGTTTTGTTCATCGCGGTAAATATCGGAAAACCAGATGCTTTGATCCAGTGCTGCCGGCTCAACCCATTGCCACTCTTTAGAATTGTCGCGATACAGTAATCGCCCATAGGTTGAGATCCACAATGCGCCATCGGAGTCACTCATAAACTTATACACCGCCGCATTACTGGCGTTGGGTAAAGTAAATGGCCGTAGCTCATCATCGATGTCTAAGAAGTAAGCGCCTAACTCAGAGGCCAGGTACAGAGTGCCTTCTAGCCAGGCTAAGTCGTGGATAATGGTTTGTGCTAAACGATCAGGCAGGGTCACCCGCGCAGTTATTTTTAAACGCAAACGCGATGACGACGACGACATATTGGTTAAGCGCAGTAAGTAGTTTTCACTGACTAACCACACGCCTTGCGGTGCCAGTGCCATTTTACTGACCGAAATTTGGTTGATGGCAGTCAGGCGTCCCTGAATACGGCCGCTGCGTCGACGCTCGCTCTCGGGCAAATGAAAAGCGACCTGATTGCGCTCGATATAAAACAGTTCGTTGGCTGCCACCCAAATATTGCCTTTATCATCTTGCAATATATCGCGCACCGGGCCGCCAATACCAAACTCAAAGTAGTTCATTGAGTCAGGGTCAAGTACGGAAATGCCGCGCTTGGTGCCTATCCACAACAAACCTTCTTTATCAATCAATAACTTATTGATTGCATTACTATTGAGGAAGTTGCTATTTTGCTGGGTAAAGTTAGTGAAGTGGTCGCCATCAAAACGACTTAAACCAAATTGAGTGCCTACCCAAATATAGCCTTTGTTATCTTGGGTGACACTTTTGAGGGATTGTGAAGGCAGACCATTTCGGGTATTCCATTGCTTAACCACATAATCCGTGATTGATGCCGACGCCAAGTGCGAAGCAAAAACTGCCCACACCAATACTAGTGACTGAAAAAACCGCTGCAATGTCACACCCAGACTCAAATCTTATATTCCTGGCAAATAACCTACTTTAATTAACGCTTGGAGGCAAATTAGCGAGCATATACCGGCGAGAATATCATCTGCCATAATCCCAAGCCCACCATGCAGACGCTTATCAAGCATACGGATTGGTCCAGGCTTGGCAATATCGAAAAACCGAAACAGGGCAAAGCCCACCACTAAGGTCTGCCAGTTAATCGCCGCTCCTATCATGGTAATATAAAACCCTGCCACTTCGTCCCAAACAATAGCCGGATGGTCATGCACACCCAAGTCATCTGCGGTTTTACCACAGGCCCACACACCCACAGTGCATAGCATGAGTGCCATTGCTGCCTGCACCCACAGTGGCATACCCCAGGTCATAAAAATAAAAGGAATTGCCGCAAAGGTGCCCACTGTACCTGGGGCTTTGGGACTTAAACCTAAGCCAAAGCCTAGGCCTAAAAACTGATGACCGCGACGTAGATTAAATAAGCTTGTAGTGATCACGCGTCACCCTGTATAAAATGTTCAAAGCCCACTTGGGCGACATCGAGTTTATCTTCACCGTTGAGTACCTCGACCTTCCCCTCGCCACCCCGAATTTGGCCAATGCACACAGCCTCGATACCATACTGACTCAAACGATTGTCCAGCATCGCTTTGTGGTTCTCGGGTACCGTGTAAAGCAACTCGTAGTCATCGCCATAGCCAAGCACATAAGGCCATTTCGCCTCGCCTTCAATGCTCTGACGAAAGGCTTCTGACGTTGGAATTTTATCGGCATGAATGGTGGCACTGACCAAAGACATATCTAAAATATGTTGTAAATCGGCCAAAAGCCCATCGGAGATATCAATGGCAGAGCTGGCGTAGCCACGTAAGACCTGTCCCGCTGCCACCCGGGGCGTCGGATACTCCAATTTAGTGGTCAGCTTCTTCAGCCATTCAGGGGCAATATCTAGGTGTTGTTTGCGCGCTTCGATAGCCAGGCCCGCATCACCCAACGGTCCGGTAACATAAATCCAATCGCCGGGTTTAGCACCGCCGCGTGTTAACGCTTTGCCGGTAGGCACCGTGCCTTTGGCACATACGGTAACAGTAAGTGGGCCTTGCGTAGTATCACCACCAATGATTTGCACATTGAAATATTCTGCTATTTCATGCATGCCTGCGGTGAACTCTTCTAACCATTCTACTTCGGCTTTCGGTAAGGTAAGCGCCACAGAAACCCACGCAGGCTCGGCGCCCATTGCAGCAAGGTCACTGAGGTTAACGGCGATAGCTCGGTGCCCCAAAGCGCGCGGTGACATATCTTCAAAAAAGTGCACACCAGCCACCATGGTGTCAGTGGTAATGGCTAATTGGCTGTTTTCCGGAATACTCACCAAGGCGCAGTCATCACCTATGCCAAGATTCACATCCCGGCGCGTGATCCCTCGGCCTTTAAAGTATCGGTTTATTAATTCAAATTCTTGCATACACAAAAAAGCCGGCCTCAGCCGGCTCTCCTTGTTAAAGGTGCTTAGCTATTACGTAGCTGCTTAATGGCTTTATCAAGCACACCATTAACGAATTTATGACTGTCATCGGCACCAAACATTTTCGCCAGCTCAATGCCTTCATTGATGGCCACTTTGTATGGCACGTCATCTCGGAATTTAAGCTCATACGCACAAAGTCGTAAAATGGCTTTTTCTACCATATCAATTTCTTCGTACGGACGCGTCAAATGCGGAGCTAAGACTTCGTCTAGTTGTTTTGAGTTAACGGCAACACCGCGCGCTAGGTCTTTAAAATACTCTACATCGACCTTAGTCACGTCATTCTCGATTAACATGTTTTGTTCGATATCAGCAATAGCGTTACCGCTCATTTGCCAAGAGTAAACGGCCTGTAAGGCCAATATGCGCGCTTTGCGTCTCGCTGCTGGTTTCACTGTGAACCCTTAAATTTTGTCTAAAACATTAACCATTTCTAGGGCACCTAATGCAGCTTCGCCGCCTTTGTTGCCCATTTTTGTACCGGCACGCTCAATGGCCTGCTCTATGCTTTCAGTCGTTAATACGCCAAAAGCAACCGGTACATCATACTCAAGCGATACCTGCGCCAAGCCTTTATTCGACTCACCGGCAACTAAATCAAAGTGCGGAGTGCCGCCACGAATAATCACGCCCAAGGCGATGATAGCATCGAACTCACCTTTGGCGGCAATGCGCTTGGCAGCAAGAGGTAACTCAACCGCACCCGGCACATACACCACGGTAATATCATCATCGCTGACGTTACCTGTACGCTTTAGCTCATCGACTGCACCGTCCAATAAACTGCGACCAATGTAGTCGTTAAAACGCGAAATCACGATGGCAAATTTTTTGCCCGGTGCAAACTTGTTACCTTCAATAATTTTCATCTGTAAACCTTAATTGATTCTGCCAAGGCGTGATGCCGGCGAAATGCGGGTATCGCAAAATTGCCGCGCATCATAGCATAATTGAAAAAAAATAGCTGCTTATTCTGGCTGTACGTAGTCAACCACCTCAAGGTGGAAACCTGACAGCGCATGATACTTCTTCGGCATGCTCATTAAGCGCATTTTGGTGATGCCTAAATCCGCTAAGATTTGCGAGCCGATGCCCACGGTGCGCGATGTCCCCTGGATTTTACGGTGGTTGGCACTTTCGCCAGCATCTTCCAAAGCAAAGGCCTTAACCATAGCTTCGATATCGTCACTGCGCTCTTGCTTACCAAGGATAACCAACACACCATCATGTTCGGCGATATAGGCCATGGCGTTAGACAATGTCCAACTGCGGTCCGCGCCTCGATCGGAAAGTAAAATATCGTTAAAGGTGCTTTGTAAATGCACCCGCACTAAGGTTGGGTCGCTGATATCACCTTTGATCATCGCATAGTGCAGCTGACCATCGATGGTGTCTTTGTAGGTAACTAAATCAAACTCACCGTACTGTGTTGGTAGTTTACACTTCGCCACTTGCTCGATGGTGGTTTCGTTAAGATTACGGTACTCGATTAAATCGGCAATAGTGCCCATTTTTATGTCATGCTCTTTAGCAAAGACTTCGAGTTGCGGGCGACGCGCCATGGTGCCATCGGGGTTCAGGATTTCGACGATAACCGAGGACGGCTCAAGGCCCGCAAGGCGTGCTAAATCGCAGCCAGCCTCAGTATGCCCTGCACGTGTCAGTACGCCGCCTGGCTGCGCCATAATGGGGAAAATATGCCCCGGCTGGACGATGTCTTCTGGCACTGCTCCTTTGGCAACAGCGGCTTGTACCGTGCGGGCACGATCTGCGGCCGAAATACCGGTGGTCACCCCTTTGGCCGCTTCAATGGACAAGGTAAAGTTGGTTGAGAATTGCGCGCCATTATTACTGACCATTAAAGGCAGTGCTAATTGTTCACAACGCGCCTGGGTAAGCGTCAAGCAAATAAGGCCTCGGCCATAGGTGGCCATGAAATTAATGGCATCGGCGCTGATGTGTTCGGCGGCGATAATGAGATCGCCTTCGTTTTCACGATCTTCATCATCCATGAGGATAACCATCTTGCCATTTTTAATGTCGTCGATGATCTCCGCTGCGGTGTTTAAACTCATATCTTGCCCATTATCGTTTATTTTATAAATCCAGCTTGCGCCAGCAAGCTCTCGGAAACTGAGGATTGAGGCTGCTCAGCCTTGGCGCCATTAATTAGGCGCTCTAAATAGCGAGCTATTTGGTCAACCTCAAGGTTAACCTGGGTGCCCACTTGAAAATCTGCAATCGTGGTTTGCTCTAAAGTGTGTGGCACAATGGTCAGCTTAAAGCGACTACCGTGAACCTCGTTGACGGTCAAACTGGCACCATCAATACACACTGAACCTTTATAAGGAATATACTTCATCAGTTCGGCGTCGGTTTGCAGCCAATACTCAATAGCGCGGGCGTTGCTACGCACATCAACCACTTCGGCAATGCCGTCTACGTGCCCAGAAACCAAATGACCCCCTAACCTTGATAATGGCTGCAGCGCCTTTTCAAGATTAACACGTTGGCCTTGCTGGTAATGCGCAAAGCGTGTGAGTGATAAGGTTTCGCGCGATACGTCGGCACTGAACCCATCACTGAATTTTTGTGTCACCGTAAGGCAAACGCCATTCGTGGCAATGCTGTCACCCAAGGCCACATCGTCCATGTTGAGACTATCGCTGCTGATGCGCACTTTTAAATCGCCATCAACAAGAGTGAGTGAACTTAAGGTTCCGGTTGCTTCTATAATGCCTGTAAACATGGCTATTCCACTGCTCTTTTATCTAGGGTAAGGCGCACATCTTCGCCAATGGGGCGCATATCGCTGAATTGCATCTGTTCAATGTCGTTCATATTGGCAAATGGACCTATGTTCACCAGCCCTTTGGCATCTTGGCCCATAAGTTTAGGGGCCAAATAAACCACATAACGATCAATAAGCTGCTGCTTCGCAAAGGCCCCCGCTAGGGTCGCGCCTCCTTCAAGCCACAGCGAGTTAATATCATCTGCAGCCAGTTGCGTGAGTAACGCGTCTAAATCTACATGGCCATCGTTATCCCCGACAACATACAACTCGGTTACATTGTTGGGCCATTGCTGCACTTTATCAAGCGCAGGTGCTGTGCGTGAGCGCACGATAATAATCTTACCGGGTGTCTGCATTAACGCTAAATCGGGTGTGAGCCGGTAGCGACTGTCGATAATCACCCGCACCGGTTGGCGCACTTGCGCCAGCGGGTAATCGGCAAGTTGCTGTTCGCTTAGGCGCACATTTAATTGCGCATTGTCGCTTATTACCGTATCGGCACCCGAGACAATGGCGCAATGTTGCGCTCGCAGACTATGCACATCAGCACGGGCGTCACTGCAGGTAATCCATTTACTTTGGCCATTGGCGAGCGCTGTTTTACCATCAATGCTAGCTGCTAGTTTGCAGGTGACAAACGGGCGCTGCGTACGCATGCGTTTTAAAAAGCCCGTATTAAGCGCTTCGGCTTGGGCACCAAGCAAACCATACTCAACGTCGATGCCAGCGGCCTCAAGCATCGCCATGCCCCGGCCACTGACTTGCGGATTAGGGTCTTGCATAGCACACACTACTTTAGCAACTTTGGCGGCTATCAAGGCGCCAGCACAAGGGCCGGTACGGCCGGTATGGCTGCACGGCTCTAAGGTCACATATGCGGTGGCTCCCTCGGCATTTTCTGCAGCGGCATTTAAGGCATGAATTTCTGCGTGCGGCGTCCCCGCCTGAATGTGAAAGCCTTCGCCAATCACCTTATCATCTTTAACCAACACGCAGCCCACATTCGGATTGGGGGTGGTGGTAAAACGCCCCTGCCAGGCTAAGGCAATAGCGCGGCGCATAAAGTGCTCATCTTGTGCACTGAAGCTCATATTAATCCCCTAGACGGGCGATTTCTTCGCCAAATTCGCGGATATCTTCAAACGAGCGGTACACCGATGCAAAGCGCACATAGGCCACTTTATCCAGTCCTTTCAGCGCTTCCATAATACACTCGCCAATAAGCAAAGAGCTGACCTCTCGCTCACCGGTCGCTCGAATTTGCGACTTGATTTGATGCACCACCTCATCAACCTGCTCGGTTTTCACCGGCCGCCTTTCTAAGGCACGATGTAAGCCGTTAAGGAGCTTATCTTCGTTGAATGGTTCGCGTGAGCCATCCCGTTTAATCACGCGTGGCATCACCAACTCGGCGCCTTCAAAAGTAGTGAAACGTTCATGGCAATCAATGCATTCGCGACGGCGTCGAACCTGATGGCCGCCGCCCACTAATCGGGAGTCGATAACCTTGGTATCTTTGGCGCTGCAAAAAGGACAATGCATAGTGACTGGGGTTCCTGTAGAAAACAAAAAGGCCGCTATTTTTGCGGCCTTTATCATACACAAATGTTTGCCTAATGGCTATTTAGTGCAGCTTAGGCATACACTGGAAACTTAGCACAGATTGCTTTCACTTGCTCTTTCACTTTTGCCTGAACATCAGTGCTTTCGATGTTATCAAGTACATCGCAGATCCAGCCAGCAAGTTCTTTCGCTTCTGCTTCTTTGAAGCCACGGCGAGTAATCGCTGGTGAACCAAGACGTAAACCAGAAGTGACAAAGGGTGAACGTGGGTCATTCGGTACTGAGTTCTTATTCACCGTGATATTGGCGTTACCGAGTGCTGCATCAGCATCTTTACCGGTAATGTCTTTATCGATTAAATCAAGCAGGAATAGGTGGTTGTCCGTTTTTCCTGATACCACTTTATAACCGCGCTCTTGTAACACTGATACCATTGCTTGTGCGTTAGCCACAACCTGTTGCTGGTATGCTTTAAACTCTGGCTGTAGCGCTTCTTTGAAAGCCACCGCTTTGGCTGCAATAACGTGACACAGTGGGCCACCTTGACCGCCTGGGAAAACCGCGCTGTTAAGCTTCTTATAAATATCTTCATCACCACAATTAGAGATGATTAAACCGCCGCGTGGGCCCGCTAGCGTTTTGTGCGTGGTGGTGGTGATCACATGTGCGTAAGGCACTGGGCTTGGGTACACACCGGCAGCGATAAGGCCAGCTACGTGTGCCATATCTACAAATAAGTAAGCACCGACTTTATCGGCAATCTCGCGGAAACGCTGCCAATCAACGATACCAGAATAAGCTGAGAAACCACCAATGATCATCTTTGGCTTGTGCTCAAGGGCAAGGGCTTCAACTTGATCGTAATCGATCTCGCCGGTTTGCTCATTCAAACCATATTGAATGGCATTGTAGGTTTTGCCTGAGAAGTTTACATGTGCACCATGAGTTAAGTGACCGCCATGAGCTAAGCTCATGCCTAGTACAGTGTCGTGTGGCTGAAGTAGCGCTTGAAACACTGCGGCGTTAGCTTGCGAGCCGGCATGCGGTTGCACGTTTGCATACTCAGTGCCAAACAGCTCGTTAGCACGGTCAATCGCCAGTTGCTCAACAACGTCGACGTGCTCACAACCACCGTAGTAGCGTTTGCCCGGATAGCCTTCGGCATATTTATTGGTAAGCTGTGAGCCCTGCGCTTCAAGTACGCGTGGACTACAGTAGTTTTCCGAGGCAATAAGCTCAATATGCTCTTCTTGACGAGAAACCTCATCGCCCATCGCTTTGGCAAGTTCTGGATCAAAGTCTGCAATGTTCATGCTACGTTCTAACATGCTGTCTCCTAGGTGCAACGTAATTGTCGATTTGAAAGGTGTTATTGTACGCGCAAACCGCGCATTTGCCTATCAAGGATGTGTGAGCTTATTTAAACAAGGATTGAATTTTTTTCACAGCCCTAAAAGAATGATATTTTTAAATCCAACACATAATAAAAATAAATAAAAAATCACTATTTTATTTTTATTGCTAATGAAAAAATCGGCTTTTCAGTATCAGTGCCGGTAACTTGTCACTATGATCAATAAGCCGCCCAGCAATCACATGGATCACCCCTTGGTGGTTTTCTATTACCCCTTTCACTTCCAATAAACGTGCGGTTAGAAAGGCTTGTTGCTGGGCCTTCGCCGTTGCCTGCCACACCACGACATTGGTGTTGCCGGTTTCATCTTCCAAGGTTAGAAATGTTACCCCGGCGGCACTGCCTGGTGATTGCCGTCCAGTGACCAAGCCAGCAATAGTGACACTGGCGCCACTGCGACAAAGACGCAATTGCTGGGCGGTTTTTGCGTGCTGTAACCCCCCTTCGGCGCGTAAATAACACAGTGGGTGCGCGCCCATATTGACCCCCATACTGGCATAATCTTCTAGGGTATCCTGTAACTTACTTGGCGGTGCTAATGGCAATGCATCGCTCTGTTCACCAAAGAGCGGTAACCGCTGTTGTTTGTCGATAATCTGCCAGCGGCTATTAAAGCGGTCTTGCGCTATGCTCGCGAGTGCATTGCTGCTCGCCAATGCTTCTAACTCCACCTCGCGCAAGCCGCTTTGATACAGCTCACTGACGCTGCGATATCCGGCTATTGGCCGTTGTTTAACGAGCTGTTGCGCACTTTGCTGACGAAACCCTTTAACGCATCGCAGCCCTAAGCGTATCGCGAAACTTTGCCCTTGGCGTACCAGCTGGTGCTCCCACACTGAGGTGTTGATATCAACGGGCAACACCGTAACCCGGTGACGTCGCGCGTCCTGCATGAGCTGGTCTAATGAATAAAAGCCCATGGGTAAGCTGTTTGCTAAGGCGCAGAAAAACGCACTCGGGTAATAATATTTTAAGTAAGCAGAGACATAGGCCAGCACCGCAAAGCTCGCCGAATGCGACTCGGGAAAGCCATATTCGCCAAAACCACAAATTTGTTGATAGATACGCTCAGCAAATTGCTGCTCGTACCCGCGCGCTAACATGCCAGTGATGAGTTTACGTTTAAACTGAGTCAGCTCGCCATCACGTTTCCATTTAGCCATGGCCCGACGTAGCTGGTCGGCTTCACCGCCACTGAAGCCTGCGGCGACCATGGCAATTTTAATCACCTGCTCTTGAAATATCGGCACCCCTAAGGTGCGCTTAAGGACTTGCTCAACTTCTTTAGAGGGGTAAGTAATGGTCTCTGTGCCATCACGGCGTTTTAGAAACGGGTGTACCATATCCCCCTGAATGGGCCCAGGGCGCACAATGGCAATTTGAATCACTAAGTCGTAGTAACACCGTGGCTTGAGCCTTGGCAACATACTCATTTGTGCGCGCGATTCAATTTGGAATACCCCGACGGTATCGGCGCGTTGTAACATCGCAAACACCTGAGGATCATCGCCGAGGCGGGTAATATCGGCAATGCTGATACGGTGTTGGTAATGTTGCGCCAGTAACTTGAAGCAGCGGTGAATAGCACTGAGCATTCCCAAGGCAAGTACATCGACTTTTAATAAGGCGAGGCTTTCAAGGTCATCTTTATCCCACTGAATCACGGTGCGCTCGGCCATTGCCGCATTTTCCACTGGCACTAGCTCATGCAGCGGACCTTGCGAGATCACAAAGCCACCCACATGCTGGGATAAATGCCGAGGAAAACCGCGAATTTCATCCACTAAGCGGAAAAAATGTTGGTTAATGGCCACATCCGGGTCAAGGCCAAGCTTTATCAGTTGCGCCTGCCATTGCTCGCTGCCATGGCGGTGATTAAGCTGCTTAATATAGTAATCCAGTTGTGTTTCACTGAACCCTAACGCCTTGCCAACATCACGAATGGCACTTTTCAAACGATAGGTGATCACCGTTGCAGCTAAAGCAGCTCGCTGCCGCCCATATTTGCGGTAAATATATTGAAACACTTCTTCTCGGCGCTGATGTTCGAAGTCGACGTCAATATCCGGGGGCTCATTGCGCTCCTTGGAAATAAAGCGTTCAAACAAGACATCAATTTGTCGAGGATCTACCGCCGTGATTTCCAAGCAATAGCACACCACGGAGTTGGCCGCCGAGCCTCGCCCTTGATAAAGAATATCGCGACTTTTGGCAAAGCAAACAATATCGTAGATAGTTAAAAAAAAAGGCTCATATTGCTGCTCGCTAATCAGCTTGAGTTCTTTATCTATTTGCGCTTGCAGGTGTGCCGGTGGGGGCCCGCCAAAGCGTTTGTTCGCGCCTTCGGATACCAAGGCACGCAAGTGCTCACTGGCACTTAACCCCTTAGGTACTAGCTCATGTGGGTATTGATAGCTGAGCTCATCGAGATTGAAAGTACAGGCTTGGCTAATATGCACTGTTGCTGCGAGTTGCGCTGGCGAAAACAGCTTGGCTAACTTAGCTTTTGGTCGCAATGCGCGCTCCGCGTTGGTGAGTAAGGCAGCGCCTAGCTCGGGGACCGATTTCCCGGCGGCAATGGCGCTGAGCACATGCTGCAACGGCAAACGTTCGGCGCTATGCATCAGTGCCCCACCAACGGCCACAGTCGTTAGCTGATGGTGTTGCGCTAAGGCCTCGATATAAGTCAAATACTCGGGTTCAAAGCTGCTTAGATGACGCTGTACGCCAATGTAAAGGTGGTTGTTATAGTGGCGCTTAAGCCACTTTCCCCAGTGCAGGTCATGCTCACTCAACACCTGCCCCTGGCCTTGGGGCAGCCAAATAAGTATACAGCCTTGCAGAGTTTTCAAATCCCACTCACTAAGCTGATAATGACCTTTGGCTGTGCGCCGGCGGGCGTTAGTGATCACGCGACATAGTTGACTGTAGGCTTTTTTGGTTGGGCACAGGGCAATAAAATGTAAGTGTTGATAATGAAAAGAGCTGCCCACGATTAAACGCAGCGGCAGTTGCTGCTCTTTAATATGACTATGCGCCCGCACCACTGCGGCAACCGAGCATTCATCACACAAAGCCAAAGCCTGATACCCCAGCTCACATGCTTGCGCCACCAGCTCTTCGGGGTGCGAAGCACCACTGAGAAAACTAAAGTTACTCTGACAAAAGAGCTCACTGTATTGCACAGCATTCATTAGGCGAAGTACCCCTGTACAAACCAACCCTGATGCTTGTCTTTGAACAACCAACATAATTGCCCTTGGGCATTTTCACCAATGTAATAGTCACGTTCAATTAATTGCTGTTGCCACCAATGGCTTTGTATCCGCTCTGGGCCGCGTAATAAACAAACCTGCTCGCTAAGCACTTGTGGTTCCAGTAAAAAATTAGGCCGCAGAGGGGCTGTTTTTTTACTGGAGCTGGAGATGCTATAGCTGTGTAAAGGGCTTTCCTTCACTTGCGTATACTCAGGGATATGCGCATTAGTGCAATGCAAGTGATAACAATGTTGCGCCCCTAAGCGCGCGTGTAATACCCCTAGCAACTGCTGTTTTGCCAGCCCTTGCTGGCGCTTATCAAATAAGTTTTGGCTTTCACCTAAGGCATCACTGAATTGCTCACATGTTAATTGCACGGCAATAACGGGAGCATCCAAGCTAAGGGTCTCAAGCTTAACTTGAACTAAAGTTAACCAAGGTACTAACTGCCCTTGTGGTGCCACACTATGAACCGCAAACAGCTGTGTGGGTAATTCGCGAAAATAAAAGCTAAACTGCAGCTTCTGGGTGTGCAATTGCATTTGCCGTAAATAAGCACATAAATGCTCACATAGGGTGGTCATCACCGGAAGTAAACGCGCGCTCTCGTCTATTTCAAAGTTCAGCTCTTGCAAGCGCTGAAAGTACTGACTAGGTTGGTAAAAGTGATAGTAGCGCCCTTTTTTTGGTAAACGCACATGCCCTAGCTGCCCCTGCAAACGGGTGATGTAGTCCAATAATTCATAGGGAAAGCGTTGGCGTAGCTCGGCCTTAGGCAGCGCTAATAGCTGCCCAATCGTATTCAAGCCTAAGCGCGCCAATTGATGGTGGTATTGGCTACTTATACGCAACGCACTTACTGGCAACTGTTCCAAGCGGTGCTGTGCCGTAGCGGGGCTGTCAGTGATCATCTCAGTGCCCGCACGCGCTAACACTTCCGCCGCTTCAATACTCGGTGCACAACCATAGCGATAGTGTTGCAACCACTGCCTAAATACCCCTTGCAGCGCCTCAAATAGCTGCTCAATATCAGGATAGAGCATCCGCATACTGTGGGTCGCAAAAATTAAGCAGTCACTCCCACATAGAATAATATCGCCAGTACGCTGATAACAATGCTGCGCTATTTGTTGTAATAGCTGGCGCTCAAGCTGTTCGTCATAGGCAAACACAGCCAATGTATTGCACAGGGCCGCCGCACTAGCGAGCCCCATCCCCGGCTTAATGCCAGTCTGTTGTGCTGGCGGGTTACTTTGCACCACCTTATCTTTGCACACGAGAATAGCCGGCTCAATCAGTGCCCGACATTGCAATTGCAAATCACAAAAGTGCACAGCTAAGAACATCAGCCTACCTCAACATGCTGTAACGGCTCATTATCGCCTCCCTTGAAAACCTGATGAAGGTCGCTGTAATGTAAAAAAGGCCATAGCTGAGTGCGCCTTAGGTGTACTTCGCCACTGGCAAAACGCCCTTGTTGGCGCAATAAGCGCACGGTTAAACCGCAGTCAGAGGGCAAGATATGCACACTCAGCTGTACCGGCAGTGAGCAAGGCTGGGTGCTATAACTGAGCAAGACCAGCACCGCTTGCGATTGCTGACAGGCTAAGTTAAAACGCCGAACTTGGGTAAAGGATAGGCCTTCCTGCCATAACCATATTAAGGCACAACTGCTGCTACGAGCACATTGCTCTGCCGCCCACAGCGCCTCACTGTCACTTTTTGGTCGTAAAATAACGACGCGCTCGCTGGCTATCTGCAACTGGGCAAGCCAATGGGCACAAGGTTCTGCCGGGGGGTTAATAAGGATAATTAAACCCGATTGCTGCGCGCTTAGTAGCGCTTGCAGTAACCTAAATTCACCGATTGCCGGCTGGCTAAAAACACTGATCACCCCAGCATCAGGCCAACCGCCTTGCAATAAAGCATCAAGCTCAGAAAACCCTGTTGGTGTGTATGTTAACGGGCACGACTCTGCCTGTTCGCTCTGTGCTTTTGCATTGAAAATTAACCCTTGATGCTGCATTGAGGCTAATGTTGAATTCATAACCACCACCCAAAATACTGTTTATTTATACAGTATATACGATTTAAAAACTGCTCCCCAAGTTGTTTTCAAGAAGTATTTATAACAGCTTGTAATAACGGAGTTTTTAGTTCAGTTTCTAAGCGGGAAATGGCATAGTAGCTATTTACACGAAGGGTCATGCTCTCCATGATTGGCAACAGCTCGACAGCAATAGTAGTGAGTTCTGCTATCACCCTAGACTTACTGCGTGGCAGTGATGCAGCAGCGCTCTACCATGCGGTAGAGCAGAGCCGCGAACATCTATCGCGCTCAATGCCGTGGGAGCGCAATATCGTTGATAATGCCAGTGCCAAGCACTACATTACGCAGCGCCTTAACAGCCCGTTGCCAGGCGCCAAATGGTTCGCTATTTACTTTCATAGTGAATTTGCTGGGGTATTCGCTATCAAGCATATAGACCCTCATACCCAAGTCTGTGAATTAGGTTACTGGTTAGCGAATATAGCGCGGGGACACAGAGCCATAGACAGTATCTTGGCTTACATCATTCCCTACTTGAGGGCGCGAGAAGATGTGCACTTCGTACACTTTCACTGCTTGGAAGACAATCTCGCCAGCATCAACATTGCGCAGCGCGCAGGGGCGGTATTAAAGACGAAAATAGCCAATCAACTGGGTGTCGCTAAGGACACCCAGTATATGTGCATTTATCAGCTCGCGCTAAAGGCCCGCACCTAATGTACTGCGTCGCCTTGGCGACTATGTGCTTGCTGTTCACTGTTATTCACCACAGTACAGAGCTGCTCGATACCATCGAGCAGACGCAAGCTATAACGGTGCAGTAAATCAGCATTAATGCTATTGATATGATTATGTTTCACGGCGGGGATCGTGGTCCATTGCTGCCAATTAATGGCACTGTTATCAGCCCCTTTTTCGTCGGCCATAACAATGACATCCGGCGCACTTAGCAGCACATTTTCAACACTGATTTGTGGATAATCAGCGCGGCTATCGGCGAATACATTGTCACCACCACACAGCTCGATTGCTTTACCGATCAGCGTATTATTATTCACCGTCATCATGGGTTTTGGCCACAACTGATAAAACACCTTTTTACGCTGTTGTGAAGCACTTTGGTATTGCTCTTTTAGGCGTTGATAGCGCTGCTCAAATTGAGCAGCAACTTGCTCTGCTTCTATTGCGTGGCCGGTAAGTTCGCCAATCGCACGGATCTCTTTGGCGATATCTAATGGCCCTTCCACTTGACTGACTAGCAGCGGCACACCTAGGCGCTTTAATGCTTCGATGTCTTTGGCTTTGTTACCACTTTGCCACACCACCACTAAGGTTGGTTGTAGTGCCAATACCTTTTCAATTTGAATGCCATAATAACCACCAATACGGGGGATATCCTGAGCCGCCTGCGGGTAGTCTGCGTGCTCAACGGTCGCGACGATGTGTTCGCCGGCGCCAATAGCATAAAGGTTTTCCACAATATGAGGAGCAAGAGCAATAATGCGCTGCTCACTGTGACCATAGCTATTAAGGCTGGCACACAGCATCAATAGCAACATCAAGATACGCATTAGTAATCAAACCCCGCACGGGCTTTAATGCCGGCCTCAAACGCATGTTTTACATTACGAACCTCACTGACGGTATCGGCCAGTTCAGTTAAACGTCGATGAGCACCTCGCCCAGTAATAATCACTGATTGCATGGGTGGGCGGTTTTGTAATGCAGCGAGCACCTCATCAAGATCTAAATAATCATAGGTGATCATATAGGTAAGCTCGTCGAGCAACACCAAATCGATGCTGCTATCTTGTAAATAAACCTTAGCTTGCTGCCAAGTTTGTTGTGCTGCCTGGGTATCCGCTTCACGGTTTTGCGTCTCCCACGTAAAGCCTGTTTCCATCACCGCAAAGGGCACGCCTACCTGAGCTAATAAGTTGCGCTCACCGCACTCCCACAAGCCTTTAATAAATTGTACCACCGCCGCTTTTTGGCCGTGACCAACACAACGGGCAACGGTACCAAAGCCAGACGTTGACTTTCCCTTCCCGTTGCCAGTGATCACTTGTAACACTCCCTGTTCGGTTTGCGCTTCGGCAATACGTGCATCCACTTCACTTTTCACTTTTTGCTGACGTTTTTTATGTTGTTCGTTTTTATCCGCCATTTACAACTCCATGATTGCATTAACCTTTATGGTCAAGTACGGGTTACTGAACACAGCCTCTAAGAGAGCGATATACTCAGTCTGTTACTCTATTCGTCGGCGCTTATGACCTATAACACAGCTTCTTGTTTACACCCTTTTGAGCCAAAAGCAGGTGAAATATATCACTGTATTACAAAAACGAGTAATCACTCATGCTCAGTATACGCTAGTGGTAGGGTAATAAAACAGGGACTTCGGTCATGCACGCTTTTGCACATCAACCACATACACCCAGCTGTAGCGATGACTCCGCTATGGATGGCAGTGTAGCTGGGCTATTTGCACACCAACAACAAAAAAGTTTACTCAAGCAACAACTTACAACGTCACCCATCCACCTAGAGAGTGATGCACTTAACGCCTTAGTCGTCGATACAGCACGCCAAATTATCACTCCACATAGTTTTGACCGAGATGCTGTTAGTAAGCAGTTAAACTCGTTATTTACACACTTTAGTGCTTTATATGAGCAAGCGGAACTTACCGCCAATGAACGCCGGCAGCAGTTTATCCACCAGCATGGACTGGTGATGGCACCTAACTATTGTATTCATACTATCAAAGATACGCTGCGTGTTAGTCGCTATTTGCGTGCCATAGATAAAGCGGTAACCGCGCTTTTAGATGACGAGCAAGGACAATTGCATATCGCTTACCCTGCTTGCGGTCCTTTTGCTCCTTTATTAGTGCCCTTATTGAGTTATTACCAAAGCCAGGGGATTGATGGTCGCCGATTGCGCGTTACTTTTATCGATATACAACCCGGTGCTATCAAGGCTCTGCATCACCTACTTGCCCAGTTAGGGCTACAAGAATACGTGCACCAGCTATATTGCGGCGATGCCTGTCAATACAACGCGCCTATGTTATTTGATCTTGTGGTGGTTGAGGCGATGCAGCATGGCTTTAGTCGCGAGGGTCATCTAGCGATTGCTCGCCATTTTGCCAAGCAGCTGAGCCACACTGGCTACCTTATCCCTGAACGAATAGATATTCATGCCATGCTCAATGTAGCTCAACGGGAATATGTAGAGCAGTGGCAGCTGCACGGTTTGACGCCACAGGAACAGCATCAATTGCAAGCCGAGGTTGCCAGTGAGCGCACCGAGTTGGGACAAATCATGAGCCTAACCGCTGACAGTTTAAAAGCGATGGACCCCCAACAGATTAATGAGCAGCAACAACTCATTGAAGGAGCAACGCTGCGCATCCCTCATCTGCCTGAAAAGGCCGATAAACAAACCCTTAGTTTATACACCGATATCTCCCTATTCGCTGGAGAAACACTGAATTTGTATGAATCTGGGATCACTCACCCACTGCCTGACTTATCTGTTTGTATTAACTTTGAGCCTCAAGACCGTCATCCCGATGATACCGTGGCGCAATCAGGCAATGAGCTCAAATTTTATTATTGCCTCAATGGCTTACCTGGATTCCTAGTGACTAAGGTACATCACCATGACTAAGCCGCGCATTGTCATCTACGCCAGCTCCTTGTTCGCTTGGCCTTGTATTGAGAAACTACAGCAAACGGGGCAACTGGTGGGCGTGATAACCCCAGATCCGAGTCAATATCAGCAAGGCAAAGAAGCACTTTTGTTATTGTTAAATACCCTAGCAACTAACAACATTGCTTTTGAAGCTGTGTGTAAAGAAAAGCTCCACCTGATCCCCAGCCATCTTTCGCATTTTACGGCAGACTTAGCGCTGGTCATGGGCTTTCGCTATCGCTTACCTTCTTCCGTGTTGAGCCATTATCCCCGTGGCATCATCAACTGCCACGCCTCCAAACTTCCAGAGTACGCTGGACGCGACCCTATCTATTGGCAAATACGTAATCAAGAAACACACAGCGCACTGACTTGGCACCATATGAGTGAACAGCTTGATAGTGGTCAAGTAGTACTGCAAGAGCCCGTGATGATTTCCGCTGAAGACACCTATGCCAGCCTAACCCAACGATTCGCATATTTAGCTTTACATTCATTGGACGCTCTTCTTAATGAGCTCGGAAGTAGCCAGCAGCAGCATGTCACCTCAGTGTCGGCATTAGCGCTGCCCCCGCCTCATATTGACCTTGATTTTAGCCAGTTTGGTGCGGGTCAAATTGATGCGCTTACGCGAGCAAGCAATGGTCATTTTGGTCGTGTGCTATGCAAAGCTAAAGGAATGCATATTGAAGTTATTCAAGCCACGGCTGTCGATTACCCAAATTACGGTGTCGCTCCTGGCACTGTGGTGATGATATCTCAAGAGCATGGACTCGTGGTAAGCAGTCAAAATGGCTGTGTGCGTTTGGATATTCTCGCCTGCGAGCTTGGCGTCCTCAGCGGCGAACGTCTCGCGCACCTTATCCATTTAGATGCCGGCGAGCGCCTAAACAACTCAGAATTCTTACAACAGCAAGCATAAGGAATACCACAATGGAAGCATTTTTAGGACAAATTCAACCTTTTGGCTTTAATTTTGCCCCTCGCGGCTGGGCACTGTGTGCTGGGCAGCTCCTGTCTATCAGTTCAAACACCGCGTTATTTTCTTTACTCGGCACTAACTACGGTGGTGACGGCCGCACCACCTATGGTTTGCCAGATTTACGTGGGCGTACGGCTGTGGGCGAAGGCAATCACCCTGGAAGCCAGTTTAACTGGAAAATGGGCGAAACTCATGGAGCCGAACGTCATACACTGAATGTCACTGAACTTCCTCAACACAGCTTCACTGCAGCGCTTACCAATGTCACCGGAACGCTGATGGCTACCGCAGCTGACGGTACAACTGAAACGCCACAAGATGGGTATATCCTCGCGAAAACAATTCCCGGTGAATCTCGTGGTGACGACCCTGAAAAGATCTACGCTCCAGCTAACAGCGGCAGTCATGTTAACTTAGCAGGCGTATCTGTAAACGGAACAGCAAGTATCACAAGTCCAGGTGGCAATCAGAGCTTTAGTATTCTGCAACCTACTTTGGGAGTGAATTACTCTATCGCTGAAGTAGGTATTTTCCCATCTAGGAACTAAGCCAACCCTATATTAGGAACAAGCTCGGTGGTGCTTCAGCACCACATTGCAAATTAAGGAAGGTCATGTCGCAGTATCACTTTATCTCAGGGCTGCCCCGCTCAGGTTCTACTTTATTAGCTGGTTTACTCAGGCAAAACCCGCAATTTCATGCCGCCATGAGTAGCCCTATTGCTCCCCTTATGGGCAGCTGCTTAGAGCAAATAGGCGCTGGGAGTGAATTTTCCCCGTTTTTTAATGAGTCTAAGCGCCGTGACCTTTGCCTAAGCTTAGCCAACAGTTATTACAGTGAGCACAGAGATAAAGATGTTATCTTTGATACTAACCGTATTTGGACTGCGCGTATGCACCAACTGGTAGAACTATTTGGTGATTTCAAAGTAATTTGTTGTGTTCGCAACCCGGCTTGGGTGATGGATAGTTTCGAGTGTATTTACCGTAAAAACCCCTTCGACTATAGCCTTATGTACTCACCTCAGAGCCGACAAACAGTCTATACCCGCTGTGAATCTTTGGCCCATCACCAAGGTGCATTAGGCAGCGCGTGGACCGCTCTTAAAGAAGCTTACTACGGCGAGTTTTCAGAGCGTTTATTACTGCTGGATTACGATTTACTCACTCAGCACCCAGCTCGCTCTATGGAACTTGTTTATCAATTTCTTGCTCTGCCCACATTCGACCATGACTTTAATCAGGTGGAATATGACGAGGGAGAGTTCGATGCCAACATCGGCGTGAAAGGCCTCCATACCGTGAAAAAGCAAGTGCAGTTCACCCCAAGACGCAGCATTTTACCACCAGAATTATTTAAGAAGTACAGCGAGATGGCCTTTTGGCAAGACACAACTGGCACACAAGCCAGCTTGATCTGCGCCACACCGAGCCAAGGAGACAACCATGATTCAATTTAAAGCCAATAAACTAGCTGGAATGCTTGTGCCCTTGGGTTTAAGTGCACTTCCTACTTTGGCGGGTGCCTATAGTGGTTATATACGCAATGAGACGACGCGCAGCACATCACAGACAGTTACTTTGCAGACAAGTAGCGCAACAGCAGCCCATTTGCCACTAAAAGCAAAGCAATTTAAAAGCTCAGAGTTAGCGATTACCCAGGGTGCCCCCTCTGCACAGGCTAACAATTCAACCTTGGCAGAGCCTAACCTTGTAAGCGGACAGAACATCCATGAAATCATGGTCATTGACGCAACGCTTAAAGATAAATCAACCTTTTATAAGGCACTAAAACCAGGTGTCGATATCATTGAAATTGATGATAACAGCCCGATAATGGCGCAACTGAATAAAAAACTACAAAGCTACCGCGATATCTCTGCGATTCATTGGGTAAGCCACGGCTCCAGTGGCCAAATACATGTTGGTCAACAGCGAATAGATTCTCAACAGTTGCAACAGTCCCTTGTAGGGCTTAAAAGCCTGGGCAACAAACTACACGCCGATGCAGATATTCACTTTTACAACTGTAATTTAGCTAAGGGCAAGAAAGGTGAAGAATTTATTAAGCTATTTTCCGCTTATACTGGAGCGGATGTTGCCGCCTCAGATGATTTAACAGGTGCAGCTAGCAAGCAAGGTGATTGGCAGCTAGAGATAGTCCAAGGCTCTGTTGAAAGCGCATCGCCTTTTTCGGCAGCCGCCCTTCAGGACTTCTCTGGCGTTTTAGCAACTTATAATGCGGGGTCATTTTGCCCTCTTAGCGCTCCAGATAATGGCGAATGTGCTAATTCGGTCATCTCTAGCAATGGCAACCTGAGTGCGACTGCACCACCTAGTTCCTACGTACAGCATTATAGTACAACCAATGCGCTCTATGCGTTTAATAACTCCTTCCCCGACAACGCATATTTAAACTTTGCAAAAAATGGTGCATACGGAAACTTCGACTTAGATAGCCTAGTCATTGACGTTGACGGCACCTGCGATATTACTGTTACAAATAACTCAGGAGCCACAATTTACTCTCAATCTGGCATGAGCGGTGGTACCCAGACCCTTTCACTGTCAGGCAATAATACCAATATCTCCTCTTTCAAAGTAACGGGCACTAATTGTTCTCCAAACGCCACTTACTTTGGCGTAGTCAGTTTTGACACTTCTGTTGCTGTCACCAACACGCCCCCGTCAATTGGCAACCTCAATGGCGATAGTGTCAGTCTGTTCCCTGGTGCGCCAACACTCCTTGACCAAGGCACAGCAGCGACCATAACCGATGGCGACAGCGCTGACTTTAATGGCGGTGCACTAACAGTAACAGTCACCTCAGGAGAAGATGTCGCTGAAGATTTACTTTCTGTGAATACTTCTGGAGCCGTATCCTTGGCTGGCATTACAGCGGGGAGTAATATCTCGGTATCCGGCACAGCAATTGGCACCTTAGTGAATAATATTGCCACGGGGAATGACTTTGTCGTCAACCTCAACGCCAACGCCACTGCGGCGCGTGTGCAAACCCTGTTACAACAGCTCAGCTTTGAAAATACCGATACCGCCAACCCAACCACTGGCACGCGCAACGTGCGTGTCACTGTCAATGACGGCGATGGTGGCACCTCAACGAATCAAGATATCAGCGTTACTGTGCAAGCGCCGCTGAATAACGGCGATCTCATTCCTGCTGCGGGTGTCAGTGAGCCCGTGTTGAGGCCAACAACCTCGAATAGCCCGGCAACAGCCGTGGATGTGCTGGATTTTACGCTTGTTGATGGCGGTGGCGATGGCCTGCCGATGAATATCTCAAGCATTCAAGTGCAGGTTAATGGCACGGCCACAGAGTATGAGCGTGACAGTACCACTTGGCGTCTCAATGGCCCTGATGCCAATAATATCGTCGGTAATTACCTTGCAGGTACGTTGACCTTTTCTGGATTAAACATCAGTATTGCCGATGGCACCCAAGAGGACTATATAATCAATGCCTACTACCATGTAAATACCTTTATGGTAGATAACCGTACCTTTAGATTAAGCGTTAACGGTGAAACCCAGGTTACAGAGTCTTCAGGAACAACCATGGGCACTACTACTCAGGTAAATAATGGCACTGGTTCAGTGCTAGGCATTACCGCTACAGGGCTTAGCTTTACGACTCAGCCTGCAGGCAGTATCTCTGGCAATGTACTCACCACTCCCCCAGAAGTAAGAGCCGTAGATGACTTCGGTAACACCGATAAAGATTTTACTGAAGTAGTGACCTTAACTGAGGCATCAGCAGGCTCACTCAGTAATGCCAGTGTGAGCGCAACCCAAGGTGTTGCAAGCTTTAGCAGCCTGATTTACACCGCCACTGCCGACCAACAAAGCTTCACGTTAACCGCTGATGACGAGGCGACAGGTGCTGACTTTGCTAGTGTCGATGCTAATAGCATTACTTCTGATGTGGTTGCTACACGCTTACGCTTTGATACAGAGCCAGCGCCAACCGCCATTCCAGCAGGACAAAACACTAGCTTCACGACCGTGCCACAAGTATCAGCAGTGGATGCTGCAGGCGTTGTCGATACTGGCTACAGCACAGATATACTATTAGCTGAGGTTAATGGCGCTGGTAGCGTCACCATGACGGCCACAGGTGACAACGATGGCAATGGTGCGACCGTGACAGTTACCCCCTCTTCAGGCATGGCAACCTTTACCAATTTAGCCCTAAATTATACCCTTTCCGGTGCCTCTGCTGAATCGTTCAACTTGCGAGCGTCATCTGGCGCATTGACCGCAGCCGACAGTGCTCAGTTGACCGCTGCAGATAATGTTCCTCCAAGTGTGACAAGTATTGCCCTTGCGGGAACCCCCGCTGCAAATGATAGCAGTATCACCTATACCATCACTTTCAGTAAAAATGCCAATAATATCAGCACCGATGATTTCACACTCACTACGGTGTCTGGGACCGCAAGTGGTGACATAGCTTCAGTGTCTGCATCCAGTGGCTCAAGCGTCAATATCACCGTCAACAACATCGCTGGTACCGGCAGCATCCGCCTAGATTTAAATGCTAATACCGACATCGTTGATGACTCTGGCAACGGCAATAATAACAATGGCTATGTGCCTGCGTTTAACTCCGGCGAAACACATAATGTAGATGTAGTTGCACCACAAATCTCTAGCATATCTGTTCCTGCTGATGGCACATATAAAACAGGTGATACTTTAGACTTCACTCTAAATAGTAATGAAAACTTAACCGTCAATACAGCTGGCGGAACGCCAGGTTTAACTATCGATATTGGTGGTTCTGCTGTCACTGCAAATTACCTGTCCGGCTCAGGAACAGCTGCGTTGAACTTTAGAACTGCCGCTCTAGCAGCCGGCCTTGAAGATACTAATGGTATTGGTTTAAGTGCACTTACCCTCGCAGGGGGAACCATCAATGATAATGCAGGTAATGCCTTAGATGTGACCTTGAATAACGTTGGCGCTTTATCTGGGGTATTGGTAGATAGCATAGCCCCGAGCGTTACCTCAGTCAGTGCAACAACAAGTGATGGCGCTTACGGTGCTGGCGACGTAATTAATGTCGGAGTCACCTTTAGCGAAGCCATTAATGTCACTGGCGGAGTACCTAGCCTAACATTGGAAACCGGTGCCACAGATAGAACAGTTGCTTATAGTTCTGGCTCTGGCACAACTACCTTAATGTTCACCTATACAGTGCAAGCTAGCGATACCAGTGCCGACCTTGATTACACAACGACTTCAGCGTTGGCACTTAACGGGGCTCAGGTGAGTGATAGCGCTGGAAATAATGCGAGCTTAACCTTAGCAACTCCAGGCGCAGCGGGCAGCTTGGGCGCTAATAAAGCGTTGGTGATAGATACCACAGCTCCAGTAAGCCCAACTGTAACCACCCCAAGCGCACCTGAGAGCACCACCAGCACTCAATTAGCAGTAGCTGGTACGCATAGCGAGAACGGTGTCAATATCGCGCTTTACGCTGATGCTAATGATGATGGTACTGCTGATTCAACCAGTGTACTGGCTTCATCTGCAGTATCTGGGAATGCGTGGTCGCTGTCGGCACCGCTGACACTGGGCGATAATAACTTTGTGGTCGCTGCACTTGATGCTGCGGGCAATATCTCCGCATACATTGATGTGGCCACTATTACAAGAAACGAGCCCAATACAGCCCCTCTCATATCTGGATCCCCAAATACGGTGGCGACGGTGGGGGATAGTTACTCATTTACACCTACAGCTAGTGATGACGACAATGATCCGTTAACATTCAGCATCACTAATAAACCTACCTGGGCAACCTTCGATACCGCAACTGGGCAACTACAGGGTACACCCAGTGAGAGCGATGTTGGCACCGTTAGCAATATTCAAATCACCGTCAGTGATGGTGATTTGAGTGCACAACTTCCTGCGTTTGCTATCGAAGTCAGTGCTGCTAATCAAGCGCCCGTTATTTCTGGTACACCTCCTACAGCTGCTACCGTGCAGCAAGTGTATACCTTTGCTCCCACAGCATCAGACCCAGAAGGTGATGAGTTAACGTTCAGCATCACTAACCAGCCCACCTGGGCAGCCTTCGATACCGCAACTGGGCAACTGCAAGGTACACCCACTGAGAGCGATGTTGGCACCGTTAGCAATATTCAAATCACCGTCAGTGATGGTGACTTGAGTGCACAACTCCCGGCGTTTGCTATCGAAGTCACTGCGGCTAATCAGGCTCCACGTATTATCACTCGCACCATGAGTGTTGAAGAAGATACGTCAAAAACGGTGACCCTAGAAGTAGACGATGAACAAGCCGAGCAAGTCACTATTACTGTCGTTTCAGCGCCTGTGCAGGGTGAGCTACTCGTCAATGGCTTGAGCCTTACTTACACGCCCAATACTGACTTCCAAGGCACTGATAGTGCAACTTTGATAGCAAGTGACGGTGACTTACAAAGTGAACCTGTCGCTATTGAAATTACTGTCACCGGAGCCAATGACAAACCAATAGCCAATGATGATACTTTGAGCCTTACACGCAATGATAGCGGCACATATATTCTTGAGGTACTTAGCAATGACAGCGATCCAGATCAAGGTGATACCTTACGCATAACAACAGCTAGCGCAGAATTAGGTAATGTCACTATCGACAATGGCGCGCTGCTATATACGCCTCCGGGTGGTCTTAATGAAACCACGACATTGCGCTATCGCATCGCCGACGAGCAAGGTTTAGCGGATATAGCAACGGTCAGGTTCTCCCTTGATGGCCCTATGGCCGACGATACCCCGGTACTCTCACTGCCTGCGGATGTCAGTGTTGATGCCACAGGCTTGTACACTAAAGTAAATCTTGGTGTTGCCACTGCTGTCGATGCAACGGGTAAAGCCATTGCGGTTAGAATCCTAGACAATCCGGTGTATTTCAAACCAGGCGTGCATAAAATTTACTGGCAAGCTACAGATGATCAAGGTCGCAGTGCCTTGCAATCACAGCGTGTGGAGGTCAACCCACAGGTAAGCTTGAGTGCACAAAGTATTATCACTGAGGGGCGTAGTCATAGCATTACCGCTTACTTAAACGGTCCTGCGCCAAGCTACCCACTTATAGTGCCTTTTACCGTCAGTGGCAGTAGCAGCAGTGATGACCATTCACTTACCAATGCAGAACTACGCTTCACCTCTGAGCAAGCAACCATCGACTTTGATGTATTCGCTGATGCCCTTGATGAAGAGGATGAAACCATCACCATAACACTGGACGAAAGTATCAATAGAGGCCCAACGTGGCAGCACCAGGTAACGATTACACAGCGTAACCTTGCCCCACAAGTGAAGGTAACAGCACAGCAAAACGCGCAAGCGATGACGTTATTTGTTGCCGACCAGGATATTGAGCTTATAGCCCAAGTAAGCGATGCGAATATCAATGACTCTCATACTTATCAGTGGCAAATAAACCCGACACTACCTTTGAACCAATCGAGTAGTGAACGCGCTATTATTGAGGCCAATGATCTAACTCCGGGTATCTATAATGTCAGTCTCGAAGTCACTGATAGCGGCACTCCAGCGGCCAGTCAAAGTGTCAAACTGCAGTTAGATGTACGCAGTACGCTACCCCCTTTGAGTGATAATGATAGTGACGGCGATCTGATCCCTGATGATAGTGAAGGTTACCGTGATAGTGACGGTGACGGCGTTGCTGATTATTTGGACGCCATCGGCGTATGTCACTTACTTGCAGCGACACCAGCGCAAGAAGACAACTTTATCGTCGAGACTGAATATGGCAACTGTCTGCAAACCAGCATATTTGCTGATGCTGCGAATGCAGGGGCTGAGCTGATGCCAGAGCAGGTCGCAAGTGATGAAGACACACGTCATGTTGGCACACTTTACGGTGTGGTAGTCAGTGCCCTACCGGTGCCTGGTGCTGCCGTTGATTTTGTACTTCCGCAGCGTCAGCCGTTGCCGCAAAATGCACTCTATCGCAAGTATATCAATGACCAATGGCAAGATTTGGATACCCAAGGCGATGACGCTGTTGCTTCAGCGTTAGGTAGTAAAGGTTACTGCCCAGCACCAGGCAGTGAGCTTTGGCAACCCGGGCTGACAGCCGGTCACTGGTGTGTACAATTAACTTTGACAGATGGCGGCGCCAACGATGCTGATGGCATCATCAATGGCAGCATTGTTGACCCTGGTGTGGTGGCTATAGCTCTTGATGCCAACCAGCCACCGGTTGCAAACGATGATGTGTACACGGTAGCAGAGAACGCTATGCCGATGCTCGATGTGCTAAGTAATGATACTGATGCCGAGAGTGATGAAATCATGCTTACTGGCGTGGAGGCGGAGCTGGGTGATGCCAGTATTGTTGATAATAAAATCCTATACCAAACACCTAGCCAGTTCATTGGTAACGACCGTTTGATCTACAGCATTCGCGACGCTGCAGGCAATAGCCACAGTGCCGAGGTAAGTATTAACATTGTCGCTAACCAAGCGCCGGTTGCAGTTGCTGATAGCGCATCAGTGGCCTACCAAGGTACGGTTACAGTGGATGTACTCGCCAATGATAGCGACCCAGAGGGACAAGTGTTAACAGTGACCCAAGCGAGCAGTGAACATGGGGAGGTAGTAATTAACAGTGACTTCTCATTACGCTTTAGCGCCGCCGATGGCTTTAGCGGTAATGCGTTAGTACGCTATACCTTAAGCGATGAACTCGGAGCCACCGCACAAGGCGAGCTTAATATCGAGGTTGCTGCTGAAGTAGACAACTCACAGCCGCCAAAGCGTAAGCAAAGTAGCGGAACTCTAGCATGGCTAGTTATGTTACTTGCGTTAGTGGCTATTCGCCGACAAGCCAAGCGACTGAAATAACCGCAACGTCATTAAGTTAATGAATAAAAGCCTCGCAGAGCGGGGCTTTTTTATTGTGTGCGATAACGGGAAAATAATAACAGTAAAAAGAATATGCTTCCGATAGCCGACGTGATCACCCCAACTGGCAGTTCTTGATTATCTAACACTGTGCGTGCGGCCAAATCTACCCACACCATAAATAGGCCGCCGCTAAAAAAGCTCGCGGGATATAAATAACTACCTACACGGGGAGCGATTATTCGCACCAAATGGGGGATCATCAGCCCGACAAAACCTATACCACCGCACACACTCACAAGAACGGCAGTGATCAGTGCACTTAATAGCAGCATAGCTAAGCGCAGTCGCGGCACATGAATACCCAGAGTATGGGCACTCTCATCCCCAAGCAGCAAGGCATTTAATGGCGCCCGTAACAGCCACACGATTGCGAGGCTGACGCCCATAAGCACACTCACTGGTAGCAGCATAGCCATGGAAGCACCAGAAAAGCTGCCCAAAGTCCAAAAAACTACCGCGCTCACAGCCTGGGGCTCGCCAAAATACAGTAACAAGCTAGTCATCGCACTGAAACCAAAAGATAAGGCCACCCCTGCCAACACCAAAATGGAGTTCTGCATATAGCGAACACTGTAGGCCACAATCAGCAACAACACCACGGCCAGCATGGCACCTGCAAAGGCACTGAGGCTCAGCAGCACCGGGGCGCTAACCCCAAAAAGCACCATGGTCACGACCACGCCCAGAGCTGCCCCCGAGGAAATACCAAACAAGTAAGGATCCGCTAACGGGTTACGTGTGACCGTTTGTAAAATCCCCCCCGCTAACGCCAATCCACCACCCGCTAGAAAGGCAATGCCTACACGAGGGCTGCGCAATTGCCAAATAATTTGCTGCCACAGCGAATCACTGTCCTCGCCACTGAGTACAGCCAACAGTTGCGGCCAACTTAGGCTCACGGCGCCTTGCTTAAGTGCAAATAATCCACTAAGCACAAAAACCAAAAGTACTGCAATCAGGGATAAAGTATATTTAACTGTCATGCTGATGCCTTTGATAGCCGTAAAAGTACTGCACCAGCGGCCATTTATCAGGCTGCTGCGGATGATCACTGACTTTTGCACAAACGCCAAAAACATCACTGAGCAGTTGCTCCGTTACTACCTTTTTCGGGGCACCATCTGCAACCAGTTGGCCGTGTTTAAGAATCAACAATCGGTCACACAACGCACAAGCCAAGTTAAGGTCATGAAATGACGCCAACACCGTCAACTTTAACGACCGCACCAACTCCATCAATTCTATTTGATATTTAATATCTAAATGACTGGTGGGCTCATCCATGATCAGTAACTGCGGTTGTTGCACTAAGGCCCGAGCAATATGGGCGCGCTGCTGCTCTCCTCCCGATAACTGTGCTAGGGGCTTGTTCTGCAAGTTACACAATCCCACATCCATCAAAGCCTGATAGACTCGCTGCTTTTGCTCCTGCGTTAATGCTCGCCACATACCCCCTTGGGGCAATAAGCCAAGAGTCACTACCTCATAAACAGTGAGTGACATATCGCTTTCTGGCTGTTGCAGCACCACAGCTACATTTTGTGCTAGTGTGCGTTGTGACAGTGTCTGTAAACACTGGCCATTAAGGGCAATAGTCTCAGCCGAAGTGCGGTAATAACGATAAATGCAGCGCAGCAGTGAGGATTTCCCAGCCCCGTTAGGTCCCAACAGGCCCACAAACTCACCTTGCTCAAGCGAGAAACGAAGGCGTTCAAGTACCCGATGTTCGCCAAGCTGGTGCGATAAATTTTGAACCTGTAATAACGGGCGGTGCAACACGGTACTCACTTAGCTAGGTCAGAAAAGAGCTATTATGAAAGCATTATCGCGCAAAGTAAATTTTGTCTATCCAGACGTCTGTGAAGCCATGGCAACATGGCGTGATAGTACGCACAACCTACTAGGGCAACTAAACGCACATAGACAACAAACCGCGTTACATTCTACTTTTCACTTTATTGGTGGCCTGCGCGGTACTCGGATCATCGGGCCAAAAATGTTTTGGATAGCGACCCTTCATCTCTTTTTGCACTTCGCGGTAACTACTTTGCCAGAAATGCGCAAGATCTTGGGTTATTTGCAACGGCCGCCGCGCCGGCGAGAGTAATTCGAGTTGCAGCGGCAGCTTGCCTTGCGCCAACTCCGGGCTCGACTGCCAACCATAGACTTCTTGCATACGGACGCTGAGTTTGGCCGGACCATCGAGTTGATAATGAATGCGATGACTAGCACCCGAGGGCAGAGTCATTGTCTTTGGTAAGAGCTGCTCCAGGCGCTGTTGGCTCGCATAATCTAATAGGCTGAGCAAAGCGCTACGGTAGTCAAACTGCTGTAATTGCGATAATGACCCCACATGGTCTAAAAACGGCGCCAACCATTGCTCTGCTTGGCGCAATAGCTGCGCCTCATCGGCAAGGGTGAACTCGCCACCAAGCAATTGACTAGCCAGCAACATACGCACTCGTAGTTGCTGCGACTGTGGATGCTGAAACAGCTCCCAGCCCCGCTGTTTTATTAACTCCAACCACGCCTGCACTTTCATTTGGGTATCAATCTTTCTGCCACTGGGTTTGGTGGCAATAACAATTGCACCCAGTTGCTGGCGCTGCTCATTAATAAAACGCCCTGATTTAATATCAAATTCGCACACCTGACGCTCACTAAACAAATGTGGCAAATGGGTTTGCAGCATGGCCGGGGAAAATGCGGTGGCGCTAAAAATATGTTGTCCATCTTTACCACCAACATCGGCA
Organism: Pseudoalteromonas sp. SW0106-04; assembly: GCF_001293805.1. Taxonomy (NCBI): domain Bacteria; kingdom Pseudomonadati; phylum Pseudomonadota; class Gammaproteobacteria; order Alteromonadales; family Pseudoalteromonadaceae; genus Pseudoalteromonas; species Pseudoalteromonas sp. SW0106-04. The sequence goes on from NZ_BCAI01000006.1 coordinate 42,333, forward strand.
ATGGCCACATACTGCTCATCCAACCACAACTGCGGATGCGCACTCACCCCCGCGCCATTACTGAGCAACATACCCGAGCCACGCCGTTTGGCTAGGCGGTCAGGGTAGGCCAACGCCACAACCACAGGCAGCAAGTGCATTGGTAAGTCTTTGTTCGCCGGCAAGGATAAACGCTGGCGCCAGTACTTCAGTTGTTGCGTAAATGCTGGGTGAGGACGATGCTGTTGCACACTGATAGCGGTAGCAAGCTCGGCATCAATGCGCACCCGTGCCTCCATCAAGGCGACAAAATGCACCGCCAAGTGCACAAAACCAGGATGCTGAGATTCACGTTGCTGAGCTTGATACAGCAAATGGGCAAAACGTAAATCGCTGCCCATAGCATGTATTTCTTTTGCCTTTGCGGTGAGCTTGCCATCGGCAATCAGCTCTAACATCTGTAACAGTTCGCAGGCTTGGTGCTGCTGCGCCGCTGAAGGCGGGTCAAGCAGCTGTAATTGCTCGATATCGGCCCCCCACAGCTTCGCCTCTAGCATTAAAGGACTAATATCACTGGTTAATATTTCCGGTGCATCATGGTGCGCCCGTCGCTCTAATTGCTCTTTACTGCCTAAACGATAGACCAATCCAGGCTCTACACGCCCCGCTCGCCCAGCCCGTTGCAGCGCCGAGGAGCGTGAGATATTCACGGTTTTCAGCTCACTCACACCGGTTTTTAGATTGAACTGCGCGGCGCGGCGTTTACCGCTGTCGATAACAATGCGAATGCCCTCAATAGTCAGGCTGGTCTCGGCCACATTGGTGGTTAATACCACCTTGCGCTGACCTTGCGCTGCGGGTGCTATCGCTCGTTGCTGGGCGGCTTTGTCTTGCTCGCCATATAAGGTGTGGACTTCAATATCGCTGGGCAGCCCGCTGAGCTGCGCGGCGACATAGTTTATTTCTTTTTGTCCTGGCAAAAACACCAAGGCGCTGCCACTTTGCTCTTGCAGTGCAGTGATTACGGTGGGCGCAATCGCCTCAAGCCACTGCGTTGGCTGCGCTAACGGGCGGTAGATTTCCTCTATTGGGTAGCTGCGACCTGCTGAACTAATCAGTGGGCAATCAAAAAAGCGTTGATAGCGCTCGCCATCGAGGGTGGCGGACATCAATAAGATCTTTAAATCATCACGCAACATCTGGCTTTCTAACGCAAAAGCTAATGCCGTATCAGCCGCCATCGAGCGTTCATGAAATTCATCAAAAATAACTAAGTCGACACCACTGAGCTCGGGGTCTTGCTGCAACATGCGCGTTAATACCCCTTCGGTGACAATTTCTAGGCGCGTCTCAGCGCTTACCTTAGTCTCTTGGCGCAATCTTAAGCCCACGCTTTGTCCTACCACTTCTTGTTGCTGAGCAGCCAAAAAGCGCGCTATGTTGCGCGCAGCTAAGCGCCGGGGCTCAAGCATGATAATACGGCGAAAATGGCCTTCACGAAGCAACTGCAAGGGCAACCACGTTGACTTCCCTGCGCCAGGTGGTGCTTGCAGTAGGCACATAGGCACACGATGTAATTGCTCAACAAGTTGCGGGTAACTTTGCTCTATTGGTAAGGCCATAATCCCAAGGTATTCATACTCTTTGCCGCTATTGTACGTTATTCATTTTGCCTGTGCAGCTTAGCAAGCAACTGTCGGTTCATTTCCATAACTTGCTGTGGGCATAGTAATGCGGGGCAGCACTGTAGTAGCCGAGATTCAAAGCTAGCCAGATCAGGGGCATTAAATAAATGTGCGAACCATATTTCTAAGGGGATACCTAATGCCTGCGTTAAAAACAGCTCACCCTGCCAATCGCGCGGTGAAAGTGATCTAGGTTGCTGGTTTTGCTTTGCCCATAAACACTGCGCAAACGCCCGCTTTATATAAATGAGCCCGAGGTCGGCACAGTCATTAATGCTGGGTAAGGTGAGTGCTGATAGGCGTTTATCATGCGGAAACTCGAATATGAAATCGGCCTGTCTGGGGTTAGCATAGTGAAAAGGAACATGTGCGCCCGCAAAAAGGCAAGTTGCCTGCGGCGGTACTGAAAATGGCACGGTTAAGCTTGATTGCCCTTCGCTTAAAACGCAGTGATTATAAACTTGGATATCCGTGGTTAGCGTAAAGTGGTCGTCACTTTGATGCTGCGCTGGGATAACAAGCTCACCACGTATATCGGTAATATCATCGCGTGCTAAGCGCAGTGCCGTGATTTTATCGAGGCGAAAGTACTCATCAATCAACACTCGCTCTTTAGCGCGCTCTAGCCAAGCTCGCAAAGAAACCACTTGAGGAATTAACACTCCCTGTGCTTGCAGATAACGCACGAGGTTTTTAAATATCCATACCTGGGGCTCACGACGAAGCAGTGCTGTCATCGTTTCAGAAATAATGATATCGAATCGACGTTGCGCGTCAGGTTGCCAGCAGGTCGCATCAGCAACCACATATTCGCTGATTAAGTGCCCAATATGCCAGCGTGCAACCAATTTTTTGACCGCCTCAATATTCTCCTGGTGAATATCCAACAATGTTACCCGCACCGGTAATTCGGGGTAGCATGCGAGGTAGGGCAATAATAAGGTGGCAAAAGGGCCGGTGCCCGCATAGAGGATGTGGACGACTTTATCACCGTGGACTTTATCGTTAATAGCCGCCGCAACCCCTTGCATAAATACTTGGGTGCGCAGGGGCTCCAAGGAACAGCGTGCAGCTTGTACCGGAGAAATCGCAACGCCATGCTCGGTATATGTTCCGTGCGATGTATTCATATCCGCTCGCGACGAAACACCACTTTCTTGCTCTAACGCATTAACCAAAGCATGAATAGGTTGCTTAACAACACCAGCGTCCACTGGCGCTGCAACAATAGTTGCGACTAGCTGTTGTAACTGCATCAGGGTCATAAGTCAGACTTAAAGGGAAACATGCACTATTGTTAGCAAATCCCCTCTTGGTGTGTCATTACAGCGCATTACACTGTGCTCTGCTAATAAAGGTTTTGCAACAAGCTGACAATTCAATAAAATTTCATATAAGACATGAGCTTGGCGATTGACTGTTCTGCAGCCTTGTATGAGAATAGCGATAAAAGGAACATAGCATGGAGGCCTCAATGCTCATCAATGCAAGAGAAGAATTAAGAAATAAGCAGCGAGATCAGCAACTCGCTCATCTATTAAAGTCCAACCAGCATAACTTTATCCATCTTAATGACAGGGAATTTTTTGATTACGCTGTGAACGTAAAACGCACCCAAGGTCATTCTAATGAGCAAATAGCCGCCTGGTTCGAATCAATTATGGAACGCGCCAATATTGTACCTGAGCTTTGGCAAGCGCATCGCAATTGGGTTAAAAATGGTTCAGGGCTCGTCCCGTTAGGGCTGGATGTGGCCGCCTTAACAGCGATTGCACTAGAGATGCAGCGTAGCGGTTCAGTCTTTGATAAATTCAAAGTGAAGTCATATTCTGGGAAAAACTACATTATTTTCAAAGGCTACTCAGGCCTGAGAAGACACCTGACGGGAACCCGATACTTAGCCAACAATCCTAAGCTAGTGTCTTTCGGTATCGGTAAGCTGGGAGCGCAAAGCTCTATTAAGCAAGGGTTTGTGTTAACGATTCTTATCTCTGCAGGGTTTCATGCCTTGGAGCAACTGATTGATGATAGCAAAACATGGCACGACTTTATTGGTGGTTTATCTATTGATGTTGCCATCGCAGCAGCATCATCAGGCATTGCCTGGGGAGCGGTGACTGCCGTTGTGGGAACGGCTGCAACCGTCGCCGTTGGCCCCATGATTGCCGTTGTTGTGGTTGGCGCAGCTCTGGCTGGTTTGGCCTATACATTCATTGATACTGATGCGATAGCAGAAAAAATAGCGGCTAGTCTAAGAGCGGTTGAAAACGATTTAAAACAAAGCTTTCAGCAAGCACGTAGAGAGATAGACCGGGCGCAGCGTTGGTACGAACAAGACCCCATCGGGTTTATGCACCGTTTATTTGGGCTTCCTTACTCTGGCGGATATAGATAGCACAATGGAAGACGTGCAAAGTACAACGATGGACAGAGTAAAGCTATTCTGCTTTTTTGCTTTATTCTGTGTACTTACTTTGTTGCTCCCTTATGCAATGTTCAGTGAAGTGAGCCAAGTAAGTACAGCCCTAGTGGAGCATGTTCTGGCTTTTCGAGAGCGCAGTTTTTCTCCTTCTTTGGTATTGGCCACCCCTGTTTTTGCCGTATTAACTTACTTACTGTGGTTACGAGCAACTCATACCCAAGTAAGTGATAGGCTACTCAGCGGTTGGTTTAAGCTGTGCGGCGTGACCTTGGTATTGATGTTAATTGCCACGCCAACCTATACCTATCTCATTGAACAACATATTAGTGAGCAGGGTTACACCCTATGCAGTGCTTACGGCCGGGGCACAATTGGCTCAGCCGATATCTGGGTGGCAAATGAAAGTCATTGTATAAAAGAAGGTTTCCCCGTACGCAACGAACTCGTTGATTGGCTATCTCAGCAACCATCTGATACCAGCGCGCAACAAGTAAAGCAGAAGTTGGCAGAGTTACTTGAAGCAGACTCCAAGCGTTAATGCACCGCAAACACTTTTAATACCGATTTTTCATAACTATCGGGATGAGTAAACAATGCAACAATTTCGTTGCGAATAGGGTTTACCCTAATTTCAGTAGGCTCATCTAATATCGCAACCTGCTCACACTGGCCTTCAATAATTTTGAATATTCTTGCGTATGAAGTATTCGATTGAAAAACCTCTAGCACCAATAAATCTGCATTTGCGTATACTGAATTCACATAAATATTTTCATCAGCTAGTGGGCACTCAAAACCACGAGTTATTTTTTTATCGCTGACGCGAATTTCACTAACTTTATCTGAACTCACCTCAAGTAAAGTATTTTTCATCTGGTAAAGTCGATGACCTTTATAATCGCTCTGCTTATCTAAAATTTCATCTTCTTTAAAGTCCCATAAAAAGAGCGAGTCTATATTATTCACTAATAACAAAGCGTTTTTCTCATCAACAAAGTGAGGGGCAAAAATACGTCCACTGAACTCCTTTTTAGCAATTGATTTGCCACTAGGTAAATCCCATAATTGCAGCTCTGAACTGTCAAAAAACATCCCTTGCTTATAAGCAACTGTTGCTGCTGTTTTTTCGCCTAAGCTATTATCTTTTCTGATACTAAAAGGCGCAGGCAACTCTTTCATCTTAAGTGAGGGCTTCCGTTTCTCTTTATAATAAGTGCCAGCCATCAGATAATGATCATTAACCAATAACTTATCCCCTAGGAAGCTAAGCTCATAGCCCGATGCAACTTCAGACACTTCATTTTTTGCATCGATTTTTACAACTTTTTCGTCGACTATCGCATACAGGTTCTCTCCATCTTCGGCTAGTTGACTAACCTGATGGGAAAAACTTAAGCTATCTATATCGCCTGTTTTTGTGTTTAGAAGAAAGGTAATATCCGCTGACAAAGTAAATACCAGTTGCTCCCCTGAAGGATGATACTCAACAGACTCATAATGATTTCCATCGAGCTCATATTGAGAAAGCAAGCTTACGCTGGCATTAACTTCGCTTTGAATTAAAAAAGCTATTAATAAATATACAATACGCATTATTTTGCAGAGATGTAACCATAAAAATAATTCAGAAAGTCTTTTACTGTAAGTTTATTACCTGCCCCCATTCCTCGAGGATAGAGCTGATGCACAGGTAGCTTCCCTTCCCTATATCCCCACGTAGCTAGAGTGAATTGCAGCTCTTCTTCCAATAATTCATCATAAGCCATGTCAACTAGGTCGATAGATTTTCCCGCGACCGTTATGTCCGAGCTCAAAATCGCCCAATGGTTTGCTAGTGCATTCACTTTCGCGGCTTTAGGTTGCACTACTTTCGCACTGATTAACATGCACACGAATGCATTACTGCGCTGAGCTCGCTGAGCTCTTATCAAATCTTGTACATCCCCTCTACGACTTATACTCGCATGATTGGAAGAGCTCTTATATACTGATCCTCTAAACCACTCAAGCATATCACTAGGGTAAGAAATTCCTGCTATACCATCTTTGATAGCATCATAACTAAAAAATGCATTGCTAGAATCTCGTAAGCTGGCAAGTGCAACCCAGTCTTCAGCAGAGATATCTCCTGATTCACTAGCTAGTTGGACATTAAAGTTCAGGCAGCTATTAGAAGGCTTGACATATAGGCCCGCAATACTTGCTTCGCCAAAAGTCCACAAATCCAGCATATATTTCACATAATATTCTTTGTGGCTTGTCGCCAAGCAAAAAAGATAAGCGTTGGGGCCACATAAATATGTTTCTTTTTGGTTTATTTTCCAAGGGTTTCTGACCCTTTCTGAAATCAAACCCGCATATTTTTCGGTTGACAAATACGATATTGCTGGATACTCACAGGTAGGCGATTTTCGCACAAACTCTGCTAGTTGGGCGTTGACAGATTTAGGTTTACTAAGTACTTCTCTTGAAGGTTGATAGCTCATTCCTTGACCTCACTTTAAAATCCTTTGCTCAAGCCTAACTTACAAAAAAAAAAAATAAAACCATTAAATACCTAAAAAAGGACCCGGTTTATAGAACCCTGCATACAAAACTAAATAGTAATACAAAGTTATACAGGCTGAATAAGTCAATGCATTCTATTTATGTTCCACTTTCATACCCCAAATTCGGGCCCAGCCACTTTTCAGCTTGCTCTAGCGTCATTCCTTGGCGGTTAGCGTAGTCCTCAACTTGGTCTTGTTGAATCCCAGCCACGGCAAAGTATTTTGAATCAGGGTGTGAGAAGTACCAACCCGAGACGGCGGCACCTGGCCACATCGCATAGGAGCTCGTCAGTTTCATGCCGATGCGCTCTTCAACGCTCAGTAACTGCCAAATCTTAGCCTTTTCAGTGTGCTCGGGGCACGCTGGATAGCCCGGCGCAGGGCGAATACCCTGATAGTTCTCACGAATGAGCTGATCATTGTTTAACGCTTCGTCTGCGGCATAGCCCCAGTACACTTTACGCACTTGCTCATGCAGGTATTCAGCGAAGGCCTCTGCAAGGCGGTCAGCCACCGCTTTGACCATGATTTTATTATAATCATCACCTTGATCATCAAAGGCCTGGGCTAAGTCATCTTCTTCTAACCCGCCGGTCACGGCAAAGGCGCCAAAGTAGTCAGCTACTCCTTTAGGCGCGATATAGTCGGCTAAACAATAGTTGGCAAAGCCTTTTTTGTGCGTTTGCTGGCGTAACTGACACGAACGTAAAATCACTTCGTCACGCTGCTCGTCGCGGTATATTTCTATGTCATCGCCCACGCGGTTTGCTGGGAATAAGCCAATCACCCCTTTTGGTTGAATGCTGCCTTGGCGCGCAAACTCATCCAACATTGCATTTGCATCGGCAAACAATGAGCGCGCTTGCTCACCCACCACCTCGTCATTCATGATACGCGGGTATTTGCCGGCCAAAGACCAGGTCATAAAAAATGGCGTCCAGTCGATATATTGCCGTAAGGTGCTCACTGGCACCGAGTGAAACTCTTGGACTCCTAGCTGTTTAGGTACAGGCGGAGTGTAGTTTTGCCAATCAAGCTGGGCATGATTGGCGCGAGCTTGTTGCAAACCTATGGGCTTAGAGCGGGGTTTCTTGCGTGCTTGTTGCTCTCGCACACGCTCGTACTCTGCTTTAGTTTTACTCAAAAACTCACTTTTCGCGGTTTTACTTAGCAAACTAGACGCCACGCCCACCGCACGGCTGGCGTTATTAACATAAACCACACCGTTGTCATATTGGGGCTCAATTTTTACGGCGGTATGCGCCTTTGACGTCGTCGCACCACCGATCAGCAATGGAATGGTAAAATCGCGGCGTTTCATTTCTTTGGCGACATGCACCATTTCATCTAACGAGGGAGTGATAAGCCCCGACAAGCCTATAATATCGGCGTTTTCGTCTATCGCGGTTTGTAAGATTTTTTCAGCGGGCACCATCACCCCTAAATCAATCACCTCGTAATTATTACACTGTAACACCACGCCAACAATATTCTTACCAATATCATGAACATCGCCTTTTACTGTGGCCATGACAATTTTACCGTTGGTTTCACCCTCTTGTTTCTCGGCTTCGATATAAGGGTCTAAATAGGCCACCGCGCGCTTCATCACCCGCGCGGATTTCACCACCTGCGGCAAAAACATTTTCCCGGCCCCAAACAGATCACCCACCACATTCATGCCATCCATCAACGGCCCTTCAATGACCTCGATGGGTTTAGCAAACTGCTGTCGGCACTGCTCGGTGTCCTCATCAATGTAATCTGTAATGCCTTTAACCAGGGCATGTTCCAAGCGCTTTGCCACCGGCCAACTGCGCCACTGTAAATCCTCAACTTTCTCCGCTTGCGCCATGCCCGAATACTTAGGCGCTAATTCCACCAACCGCTCTCCGGCGCCGGCATCTTTATTTAAAATCACGTCCTCAACGGCGTCTCTCAGCTCAGAGGGAATATCGTCATACACCGCTAATTGACCGGCATTGACGATGCCCATATCCATTCCGGCTTGAATGGCGTGATACAAGAACACAGAGTGAATAGCCTCGCGCACCGGATTGTTGCCTCGAAACGAAAAAGAGACATTAGACACACCACCGGATACCTTGCAGTGCGGAAGGTTCTCCTTGATGCGGCGAGTTCCTTCGATAAACTCCACGGCATAGTTGTCATGCTCTTCTATGCCGGTGGCCACGGCAAAGATATTGGGGTCAAAAATAATATCTTCTGGCGGGAAGCCCAATTCATCGACCAAGATGCGATAAGAGCGCGCGCAAATAGCAAACTTCCGCTCGGCGGTTTCTGCTTGGCCACTTTCATCAAAGGCCATCACCACCACGGCGGCGCCGAAGCGCTTTAGTACCTTGGCCTGGTGACGAAACGGCTGCTCCCCCTCCTTGAGGGAAATAGAGTTCACTATCGCCTTGCCTTGGATGCATTTTAGTCCCGCCTCGATCACTTCCCATTTCGACGAGTCCACCATAATGGGCACTTTCGAAATATCGGGCTCTGAGGCGATAAGGTTCAAGAAGGTGACCATGGCCGCTTTGGAGTCCAACATGGCTTCATCCATGTTGATATCGATAATCTGCGCGCCATTTTCAACTTGCTCACGTGCCACCTCTAACGCGGTTTCGTAATCTTCCTCGAGGATCAGCCGTTTAAAGCGCGCCGAGCCGGTCACATTGGTGCGCTCGCCGACATTGGTAAAAGTTGCAGTATTATTCATGTTATTGGCCCCTTAATTGAGATTACAGGCTTCAAGGCCACTTAAACGCATGCGCACCGGCAGCTCAGGCAAAGCACGTGGAGCGGTGTTTTTTAGCCCATCACTAAAGGCTTTAATGTGCTCGGGCGTGGTTCCACAACAGCCACCAACAATATTGATAAACCCTTGCTCCCCCCAGTCGATGATTTCTTGTGCCATTTCCTCGGCTTCTAAATCATATTCGCCAAATTCATTCGGCAGCCCAGCATTGGGATGCACCGAGGTGTAGGTTTCACAAATACTGGCCAACTCTTCCACATACTGACGCAGCAAGTCTGGCCCTAACGCACAGTTCAAGCCAATGGAGAGCGGTTTAATATGACGAATGGAATTATAAAACGCCTCGGTGGTTTGCCCTGACAAGGTTCGACCCGAAGCATCGGTGATGGTGCCGGAGATCATCACCGGCAGAGTCACTCCAGCCTGTTCGAACGCTTCTTCTACCGCAAAGGAAGCGGCTTTGGCATTGAGGGTATCGAAAATGGTTTCAATTAAAATCAGTTCGGCTCCACCTTCTATCAGCGCCAGGGTCGATTCGATATACGCGGCCACCAGCTTATCGAAGGTGATGTTGCGATAGCCCGGATCATTAACATCCGGCGAAATCGAGCAGGTTTTTGATGTTGGCCCCAGTACGCCGGCCACGTAGCGCGGTTTGTGTGGCTCGCGAGCGGTAAACTCATCGGCCACCGCGCGTGCCAGCCGGGCCGATTCGAGGTTAATCTCACGGCTTAGGCTCGCCATGTCATAATCTTCCATGGAAATGGTCGTGGCGTTAAAGGTATTGGTCTCAATAATATCGGCGCCCGCTGCCAAATATTCACGGTGAATTTGTGCTATTAACTGCGGTTGAGTGAGGCTCAATAAATCGTTATTCCCCTTGACCAACACAGGCCAATCTTGAAACCGCTCACCACGATAATCATGCTCTTCGAGCTTATGCTGTTGGATCATCGTACCCATGGCGCCATCTAAAATTAAAATGCGCTCGTTGAGGGCCAGTGTTAATGCATCACGTTTATTCGGCATAGTTGTTAGTCCTTACATCCTGGCTAACCAGATTAATATCATAGGGAGTGGTTTGGTAAACGTAGTAATTAAGCCAATTCGAAAATAGCAAAAAGGCATGGCTTTGCCAGGTTTTCGAGGGCTCTTGCGCTGGGTCGCCATTAGGGAAGTAGTTTTCTGGCATCGGTGCGTCAGCGCCTTTATCGCAGTCACGTAAATACTCTTTTTTCAGGGTATCGGCATCATACTCAGGGTGTCCGGTGATATACACCTGCGAACCACTCTGGTTTTTAAGTAAGTAAGCACCTACCTTGGGCGAGCCTGCTACCACGACTAATTCTTTACAGGCGTTTATCGCAGCAATATCAATATGGCCATAACGCGAATGCGGGACTAAGAAGCGATCGTCAAAGCCTCGGGTTAACGCCGCGTGGTCAAAATAACACTGATGCTCAAACACTCCGCACAACTTATTTTTCTGCAATTGACGCTTAAGTCCATGGTGATGGAAAAGCCCAGCGTGCGCCGCCCAACAACTAAATAGCGTCGAGGTCACATGGTGCTCCGCCCAATCAAAGAACGCTTGTAGCTCCGACCAATACCCTACTTCATCATATTCTAAGTGAGCCAAGGGCGCGCCGGTAACAATCAAGGCATCGTAATTATTGTCTTTAACATCTGAGAAATACTGATAAAACATATCCAGATGCTGCTCTGAGTTGGCGCTAGAGCGGTGCGTATCTAAACGCAGTAAGTCAACATTGACCTGCAATGGCGTATTCGCCAGCAGACGAATAAATTGCACTTCGGTTTCCACCTTATTCGGCATCAGGTTCAAAATAGCCAAGCGCATGGGCCGGATTTCTTGAGTCCGAGCGCGGCTTTTTGGCATCACGAATACATTTTCTTGGCGCAGCTCCATAATCGCTGGCAAAGCGTCTTGAACCGTAATGGGCATGGCGGTACTCCGAATTGAAAGATAAGAGGCTATTATGAACGCCACACTGGAAATTTCAACCTCTAGATGTTTAGACGTCCAAAACAAAGTTGCAGTGAATGAGTTAGCTGCAATAATGCCCGCGATTAATTAACTAAGAGTCGATGATGGGTATAGGTGAAATTGCAGCAATCAGTGCAGCCGTGGTTTGGGCTTTTTCTACCTTATTGTACAAAGGCTTCAGTCATCACCTTTCACCGCTGCAACTAAATGTAAGTAAAGGCTTACTCGCTTCTTTAATGATGGTAATTGCCATGGCGCTACTTGGCGATGTCGCCATGCCAGTGCAGCTCACCTCATGGGGCTGGCTTATCGCCGGTGGGGTTATCGGTATTGCCATTGGCGATAGCGCCTACTTTGGCGCCCTGCGCAGTATTGGCCCAGCACGAACCTTAATAATCGAGTCTCTCGCTCCAGCCTTAACTGGCATACTTAATATTGTGCTGTTGGGTGTGTACTTACCGCTACTGGCTTGGTTGGGCATCGCCATCACTTCGGTGGGGGTTATCCTCGCGGTATTACCTCAACGCCACTTGCCCCCAGTTGATAAGAAGTTTTACTTTCAAGGCGTGGCTTTCGCATTACTTGCGGCTTTGTGCCAAGCCAGTGGCATGGTGATGTCAAAAGGGGCTATGAATACTGAGTCGATGAGTAGCCTATGGGCCGCCCTTATTCGCCTCCTTGCCGGCACATTGAGCGTGGCTTTACTGGTAATGATTATAAAACGCAGCGACCTATACCAAGCCATTCGACTGCACGGTATTGATAACAAACGCTGGCTGCTCGTAGCTGTTTTTTTCGGCACCTTCGTTGGCTTGTGGCTGCAACTGGCGGCGGTGCAGCATACCGACCCGGCTATCGCACAAACTATTTTTGCCACCGCCCCGCTGATGGTCATGACGATTGGCTTTTTTAAACGCGAGCCGGTGACTTGGCGTATGATAGTGGGCGGTTTATTGGCGCTGGCTGGAGTGGCTATATTATTGGCAAATTAACGGGCCATTCGTTGACGCTTTCACCATAGAGACTCTACAATAACGGCAGTTTAAATTAGTCACATTGTAAAGGCTCCTTTCATGGTTTTACCTGATAAGTTTATTTTCTCGATGAGTCGCGTGTCAAAGGTGGTGCCACCTAAACGCACCATCTTAAAAGACATCTCTCTGCACTTTTTCCCTGGCGCTAAAATTGGTGTACTTGGCCTAAATGGCGCAGGTAAATCGACCTTGCTACGCATTATGGCCGGCGTGGATAAAGATTTTGAGGGTGAGGCACATCCTCAGCCTGGCATTAAAATTGGTTATCTTCCTCAGGAGCCTGAGCTTGATGAAAGCAAAACGGTGCGTGAAGTTGTAGAAGAAGCGGTCAGTGAAGTTAAAAATGCTCTTGATCGCCTTGACCAAGTATACGCTGAGTATGCCATGGAAGATGCCGATTTCGATGCGCTTGCCAAAGAGCAAGGCGAACTTGAAGCCATTATTCAAGCCCACGATGGCCACAACCTTGATAACGCCCTAGAGCGCGCCGCAGATGCATTACGACTGCCAGCTTGGGATGCCAAGATTGAGCATTTATCAGGGGGTGAGCGTCGCCGTGTAGCAATCTGCCGATTATTGCTTGAAAAGCCAGATATGCTTATTCTCGATGAGCCTACCAACCACTTAGATGCTGAATCTGTCGCTTGGTTAGAGCGCTTCCTACATGATTATGAAGGCACTGTAGTGGCGGTAACCCACGACCGTTATTTCCTTGATAACGTGGCCGGCTGGATCCTCGAATTGGACCGTGGCGAAGGTATTCCGTGGGAAGGCAATTACTCTTCTTGGCTTGAGCAAAAAGACGCACGTCTGCAACAGGAGCAAAAAGCAGAGAAAGCAAGACAAAAATCCATCGCTCAAGAGCTTGAGTGGGTACGTTCAAACCCGAAAGGTCGCCAAGCAAAATCAAAAGCGCGTATGGCGCAATTTGCTGAACTACAACAAGGCGATTATCAAAAGCGTAACGAAACCAATGAGCTGTTTATTCCACCTGGCCCGCGCTTAGGTGATCAGGTGATTGATGTGCAGGGCTTAAACAAGAGCTTTGGCGACCGTGTGCTTATTGACAACCTTGATTTTAGCGTTCCCAAGGGAGCGATTGTCGGCATTATTGGTGCCAACGGTGCTGGTAAATCGACCTTATTCAAAATGCTCAGCGGCGAGGAAAAGCCTGATAGTGGTGAAATCACCCTAGGTGAAACCGTTGAACTCGCCACCGTTGACCAATTCCGTGGCAACATGGACGAGAGCAAAACCGTATTTGATGAAATCGCAGACGGTCAAGATGTGTTGAAAGTGGGCAACTTCGAGTTCCCAAGCCGTGCTTATGTGGGGCGCTTTAACTTTAAAGGTAATGATCAGCAAAAATACGTCAAAGACCTTTCCGGCGGTGAGCGCAACCGTTTGCACTTAGCCAAACTACTAAAAGCGGGCGGCAACGTATTGCTTCTCGATGAGCCAACCAACGACTTAGACGTTGAAACCTTGCGGGCGTTAGAGAATGCAATTCTCGAGTTCCCCGGCTGTGTCATGGTGATCTCGCACGACCGCTGGTTCTTAGACCGTATCGCCACTCATATTCTTGATTATCGCGACGAAGGCCAAATTAACTTCTTCGATGGTAACTACACCGAATACGAACAGTGGTTGAAGAAAACCTTAGGTGCCGAGGCTGCACAACCGAAGCGCATTAAGTATAAAAAGATTGGTTAATTAACCACATAAAAAGGCCCCATCTCGATGGGGCTTTTTTGTGCCTTTGGCATCCACTTATGTATGGCACTGTGATTGCGCTAACACGCCACTACTTGATGACCACGGTGATATTTTAGCTTATTGAAATAGCGAAAAAAGTCACTCACAGCCAAGGACAACCTCAAGGCTGGCTACTACACTGGAGGGAGACGCGCCAATACAGGAACTGTTATGGAAAACCGCAGAAACTTCACTCGTGTTATTTTTCAACGCCCCACCCTAGTGGTATTTAATAACCAGCACCATGGCTGTCATTTACTTGATCTTTCCTTAAATGGCGCTTTGGTAAGCCATCCTGATGACTTCAACCCACAGTTAGGTCAAAGCGTAGAGCTTATTTTCCACCTATCTGGCAGTGATGTTGATATTGATATGCTTGCTGAAGTAGCTCACATTGAGCCGCAACACATTGGCTTACATTGTGTAAAAATGGATATTGACAGTGCCACTCATTTAAAACGCCTTATTGAACTTAACGTGGGTGATGATAAGCTACTGCACAGGGAGTTAGCGCAGCTTGCTGCGCCCGAACAATAATAACGATTGCAGTGAGAGCACAATAATGATCATGGAATCCATCCAGGGCTTTGTCCCTTTTATCATGTACTTTGGTTTAGGCTACCTACTTATCCTAGCCTTTCTATTCATCTACACCCTTATCACCCCGCATTGCGAATGGACATTGATGAAGGAAAACAATGCCGCCGCTGCCACCGCGTTTAGTGGCGCGTTCATTGGCTTCACCCTTCCGGTTGCCAGTGCAGCGGTGAATTCGGTCTCGCTGCTAGACTTTGCCATCTGGGGCGCTATCGCTGGCATCATGCAATTAGTGACCTTTTTCTTAGTGCGCTTATACATGCCCAAGCTGTCTGAAAAAATTGCCCAGGGCCATATGAGCGCAGGGGCATTTTTAGGGGTTGCTTCATTGGCCACCGGTATTCTCAACGCTGCCTGTATCACCTACTAAGGAGGCGGCAATGAAACGTACTAACAAACTTAAACTGACACTTATGCTCGGTGCCAGTGCCGGACTCAGTGGCTGCACCGACCCTGAAGAACCAGCACTATTATTTACCGATGTAGATGATTGCACCGACTTTGGTGTCGAACGCGATGTATGCCAAGCACAATACCAACAGGCCTTAGCTAATCACGATATTGAAGCGCCAAAGTACGCCAATGAAAACCTCTGTGAAAATGACTTCGGGTTTGAGCGCTGTGAGCAAGAAGGCAGTATTTGGCGACCCATTATGGCTGGCTTTATGATTGCCGCCGTCGCTGAGGCGGTGGATGAAGGCTTAGACCTTATGAAGAAGAAGAAAAAACGCAAAAAATACGCGTTTTTAGGGGGGAATTACTACTCAGGTGCGAAGCCCCTTTATCGCTCACGCGATGACTTTTTCAGCTTTCGCAATGCCAACAATGATTACATTGGCTCAGTCAACAATCGCGGCACCACGATGGTGAAAAAGTCTAAAGTTAAATACGCGTCTAAGCCCAAGCGCGTTACTCGCAGCCGAGGAGGCTTTGGCCGCCGCGCTTCATCACGTAGCTTTGGTGGTTAAATGTTTCGCCACCCTATTGCTGAGCGGCCGGATTTAGCCGCTCAGGCCGATTATTTCGGCTTTGACTTTTGCCGCATTGATGGTGAAAAGTACTGGGATGAAAGCGCTTATTACCAATTCACTCTAGAGCAAATTGAGAACGACTTAGAGCAACCGACCAATGAACTGGAGCAAATGTGCTTGCAGTTGGTCGACAAAGTTGTGCGTGACGAGTATTGGCTGCGCAAATTCGCTTTGCCCGAGCAGTATTGGGACTTTATCGCCACCAGTTGGAACAACAAAGAGCCTAGCTTATATGGCCGTATGGACTTTAGTTACCACGGCAACGGCCCTGCGAAATTACTGGAGTACAACGCCGATACCCCCACCTCCATCTATGAAGCGGGTTTTTTCCAATGGCTGTGGCTGGAACAACAAGTAGATAGAGGCAAACTGCCACGGCAAAGTGATCAATTCAACAGTATTCAAGAGGCGCTTATTGAGCGTTTTAACTTCTTCTCTAACCGCGAATTGCTGCACTTTGTCCACAGTCGTGACTCAATTGAAGATAAAGGCACCGTCAGTTATTTACAGGACTGTGCCTATCAAGCAGGTATGCCCACGGCACGCATGGCTATTGAAGATATTGGCGTTGATGAGCACGGCCAGCTCACTGACCTAGAACATGCTCCTATCGCGCAACTCTTTAAACTTTACCCTTGGGAAGAGTTGCTGCATGACGACTTTGCTCCCCATGTGCTCAGCACCGACACCCTGTTTTTCGAACCGCCTTGGAAGGCAGTGTTATCGAATAAAGCCATATTACCGCTGCTGTGGCAAATGTTTCCCGGCCACCCGAATCTCCTAGCCGCCTACTTTAGCGGTGAAGAAGGCGATGGGCTGGAGCAAGGCTTTGTCAATAAACCCCTGTTTAGCCGCGAAGGTGAAAACATTACTTGGGTGCACCCAGATAAGGGCCGTGTGCACCAAAGCGGCAGTTACGGTAGCGAAGGCTTTATTACTCAAGCGTTAGCACCCTTACCCGTGTTTGCTGGTAATCACACCTTAATCGGCTCTTGGGTCGTCGGGCACCAAAGTTGCGGCCTCACTATTCGCGAAGATGACGGCCCCATCACCAAAGATACCTCTCGGTTCGTCCCTCATACTATTTTAGGGTAATTACTCTTCACTTTATTTCATATGTCGGTACAATCAGTGCCGATTTTATGAATACAGTATGAACTAGGGACTAGTATGACTTACTTACAAGGAGTTTTTGCTGTGGTTAAAGTAATATTTACCCACCAAGTGAAGATCCCCCCTGCCCTTTGGAATAAATAGAAATACCGGCAAGCTGTTAATTGAATTTATAGATTTAACTTACGTATCTAGCCGAGTGCTAATTTCACTCAGCTCACGCTCTTTAAACTAGCTTCATTGGCTTGTCGTAGTTATAACCCCACTCCCACTAAGCATAGAATGGAAGATATTTGCAGTGATATTCAGACCAACTAAAATAAATGTTCTCACCGCCTTGGTATCAACTTTGAGCTTCAGCTTGATCAATAGTTATGGAGCCTACGCTGCGATAGATACCGCCACAAACGCCCAAGGCCTGAATGTAAAAAATAATGACCAGCTCATAAATTATGAGCGTAAGCAGCTGTCACAAGAGTTGTTTCAGGACAAACAGGAAAGAGCTTTTAGTAATGCATTACAGGCAGATAAAATCACGGCCACCAATAGTGATATAGAAAATACATTATCCCAAGTGTGGGGTTTTTATACCTATGGCTCAGGAATCGGAGCTTCTGGCTTTTACTCTGGTGACTTCGATGGCAACGACAAACAGAATTTAGCGTTTGCTAGTGGCGACGGTTTTGGTGCAAGCACCAAAATTTCCATCGTGGAGTTCAAAGATAATCAATACGTCATAAGCCATCAGGAAAAAACACTTAACTCTGCAGGCGTGATTGACCTAGTGGGTGCCTTTGATCAATCCTCTGACAATCACTTACTTTTTATTAGTACAGACGACGGCATATGGTCGTACAACCTCTCAGCACAAATTTGGACCGAGAGCTTAACTACAAAATCAGCTCAGCAGTTGTTGTTAGCTGATATTGATAATAACGGCAGTGACGAATTAATTGCTGTTAGCACAGATCAAACAAACATATTTAACATTAGTACTAAAGAGTTGATTGCCAGTTATAGCTTTGGCGGAGAGCACGCAGCCGTTGGCCAATTTGTCGCAGGTGGAGCTCTGGAAATTGCCTTTGGCAGCGGTCATGTTTATCAGCTATCAGAGCAAACTGAGCAATTAATTTGGTCCTATGGTGAGCCATTTGGTCGCCACCTTACTACTGTCAATTTGGATGAGGACAGCAGTGACGAACTCATTACGGCTAAATCTTGGTACGACATCCAAGCTTTTGATATCGATAGCCAGTCCAAGATTTGGTCTTATAAAGCTGACTTAGATATTGATGCATTACTCACTTTTGATATCGATGGCGATGGTAAGAAAGAATTGCTATATGGTGATGGTCAATGGGGCAGTATTCATGCGCTAGATGCAGCATCAGGAGAACGCTTGTGGTCCCTTGCCAATCCTGACCACGGTGTTACCAACATTATGATCAGCGACCTTGATAATGACTCTGAACTGGAAATATTTTGGGGCGCAGGCTATTCATCTTCGGGGTCAGATCACCTCTACGTTTATGACTTAGAGGCAAAACACAGAGAAGCTAAAACTAAAGATATCTCTGGCCCATTCAACGCCTATGATATCGCAGACGTGGACAGTGATGGAGAGTTAGAAATCATAGCAATCTCTAACAAGTCCAACAGTGGTTATGATGATGGTGTTATTTATGTATTTAACGCTAGTACATATGAACTTGAATGGTCCACCACTGAACAATCTCCATTTGGAGGCCAAGCTGTGACCGGGCTACATGACCTAAGCATTGCTGATATTGATGGAGACAATACCAATGAGATACTTGTTGTAACCGACACGCTTTATGATGGTGCACTTTACGTTCTCAATGGTCAAAACGGTGAACTCGAATTCACCAAAACGCTTGATAGGGGGTCGCCTCTTCACGCCGTTACAACCGCTGATATAGATAACGATGGCCAAATCGAAATAATTACCTCAGGTGGGATCGCGCATACCGGCTCTCCTGGGCGTTTTATATACGTAATCAATGGTGTGAACGGCGAAGTAGAGCAAACATCCCCATCGCTAGGAAATAACTGGACAGATATCGAGCACATCGAAGTTTATGATTATAATAAAGACGGTAACACTGATGTTGTCGCTATATTGGACGGCAAAGTGCATATTTTTGATGTTACTACGGGAGTCTTAAAAACAAGCCAAGAGCAAGGTTTTACAGCCTTGGCCAAAGGCATATATCAAGAAAGTGAGAGCCTTTTAATTGGAGATGAGCAGGGCCAAATACTTGCTGTAAATATGGGTCTTAGCACCACAGTAATCAGTAACCTTTGCACTCAACCTATCGATTACCTTTCTACCATTTCCAATACTAAAGTTGCATTTAGCTGTAGTGATCACATTGGTCTTTTTGATTTAACGAACAGTGAAATTAAATGGCGTCACCCAGTTTCTAATCCACACCATGTCTCATATTTTGAATTTGAAGGTAAGTCCCGTTATCTGGTTGGGGGAGACATGTTAACGCTATTGCAAACACCCACATCAAATACCAATCTAGAAGCACTCGGGCAAAGTATGTCTACTCATGCAAAACAAAGTGTCACCACGAGCTTAACTGCAACCACAGATCAGGAAGTGGAATTTTTCGTGTTAAAGCCACCTAAACATGGTGATGTGACCTTCGAGGATCGCACTGAGGGGCTTATTACCTATACGCCCGATGGAGACTTTATTGGTGAGGATAACTTTAGCTTTATAGCAATTTTAGGTGGTATAGAGTCTAATGAAGCAATCATTACCATTGAGCTAGTTAATCAAAAGCCACAAACAAGTGATCAAACATTCACCATGCACTGGCGTGGCGAAAGTACGTTTCATATTGCTGCACAAGATGCAGATGGTGACGCCCTGCTTTATTCTCTGACCACTGTGCCTCATGAGGGTGAGTTAACGTTACTGAATGATAGCTTAGGAAAAGTTAGCTACGTGTCGAGCGATAATAGTTTAGAGCCTATTAGCTTTAACTTTACTGTTACTGACGGCTTGGAATCCACAGAAGCCGCCGTGGCAACTATTCACTTCAGTAACACCGCTCCTGAGGGACAAACCGCCAGTGTTGACACCTACTACAGCAGTACGCTAAGCGGCAAATTCTTAGCCACCGACGCTGATAATGATCCCATGACTTACGAGGTAGTTACTCCTCCGTCAAAAGGTAAGTTCGAATTTGAGCAAGATACAGGCCTATTTACCTATGAGCCGCAAGGTAAAGTATCTTACCAAGATCAAGTGAGCTATCGCGTATATGATGGAGCACAGTATTCTCAAGTGCAGACGGTGACCTTTGAGGTCGTTGGTCAAGCGGTTCCCGATCAGGATAAACAAGAGGGAAGCGGTGGAGCGCTATCATTACTATCACTGCTTATGATGGGCACGCTATTGTTCAGACGCAACCCTAAGAAAACGTTGATTAAGAGCGTGCAAGCACCAGTTCAAAGATAAAACGAAGGCTTTTATCTCAGTGGCTATATGTTCAAAAACGATATAGCCACTGCATCTACTAAGATGCTAGATCCTATCTAGTATGAACCCCTATCCCACTTATTATCCACATCCGCATATAACAAACTGCCAATTCAGCTGAGTGTAACGCTCTTATCCTTTCAAGCATTCGATCGTCAATCGAGATAACTGCGTAAATCACATTCCTAAAACGCCGCCCTCGTTCGTTAATAGATTTACAAAGCCAAAAACTATTGGTTTTGCTCATAATAAAAACGAAGGGGCCAAAATGAACCAGCACACACTTCAGTATAAAAAACACCTTATTGCGCTTGCTATAAGCAGTGTACTTTCCAGTAGCCAAGCGTTCGCCGCTACAGAATCACAACAACAATCCGATAAAAAGCAGTTGCTCGACCTTGAGCGCATTGTGGTCACAGGGAGTGGCGGACGTGGGCAAACTAAGCTTGAGTCATCGGTGTCTATCACCACCTTGAGCGCCGAAGATCTCGCCCGCGAAGCACCACTGGGCACGGCAGACTTACTGGAAACCGTTCCCGGGTTTTGGGTTGAAGACTCTGGTGGTGAAACCAACAATAACGTTGCTCCAAGGGGTCTTCGCGGCGGCGAAGGGTTTCGCTACATAGGCGTGGAAGAAGATGGGCTACCGGTGGTCTACGACGGCGTCTGGGTCGATTTTTATCAGCGCCAAGACATTACAATCGAACATATGGAAGCGGTTCGCGGTGGCACCTCGGGCTTGCTAACCACCAATGGTCCAGCAGCCTTGGTGAACTTTATTACCCGCAAACCCGATAGCATTGAAGAAGCCACCATTCGCTTAACCACCGCCGACTATGGCATGTACCGCAGTGAGTTCTTTTACGGCACCCCTATTAGCGATGATTGGAAAATGTCGTTGGGCGGTTTTTATCGACGCTCAAACGGAGTCAGAGATACCGAATTTACGGCAGATCATGGCGGCCAGCTGCGCATGAGTTTAGTCCGAGAGTTTGATAAAGGTCAGTTAACTTTATCTGCCAAGCATTTAAACGATCACACCACTTTCTTTGTGCCGATCCCCCTGCAAAACCAAGATGATCCCGAGGGCATCCCTGGTGTCGACCCGCAACATGGCACCTTAATAGGTAATGGCCAGCGGCTGTTACAGTACTTGCAACAAGATGGCAGCTATCAAACCCGAGACCTCAAAGATGGACAACATACTAAGTTCTCCACTTTAGGATATAACCTGGATTGGGAGCTCAACGATCGCTGGCTACTCGACACCGCCGGGCGTTACTCTCGCTTTGAGAATGACATGTATATCCTGCTGAACTTTGATAACTCCACACTAATCAATGCCAACGAGCGCCTAGGCCAGCAAGATGTCACCGCAATGTTGACACAATTTGCCGATGAGGGCGCTGTTACAGCGCGATATCGTTACGTGGATAACGGTGAACTACTGACAGATGTCAGTAATCTCAATGGCAATGGTTTGGTCACCACAAGCTACCCTTTGTACTCACAATACCAAGCCGAACAGTTCGTAAATAAGCTGAGCTTTACCTATGAGGGCGACCAACATACAGTGACTATGGGTTGGCTATTTGCTTATGTTGATGCCGATGCACTGCCAGTTGATCAGTGGCAATCACAGTTCCTTACCGAGGTAAAAGACAACGCCCGGTTGCTCGATATCGTAGCCGTAGACAATAACCAGCAGGTGGTGGGTCAACTCACCGATAGAGGCTCCACAGGGTATGCACCCGGATGGGGTCAAGCGACCGCTTTTGGCACCAGTACCTCGCATTCTTTCTTTATCAATGAACAATTTCAGGTCACGGATAAGCTGCGTATAGACGGCGGCCTTCGCCTCGAGTGGCTAGAGCTTGATAGTACTGCGTCGGGCACCGAGTTTGCACAGCCGGTAGACGGTGCATTTGACGACAATGGCAACGATACCGACAACAACCTAGCTAATAACTACGTTGATACACCTTCGCAGCAATTCTTATCGAAAACCCGCAGTGAAACCGAGACAGCCTGGACCGTCGGTTTCAATTACCGCCTCTCTGAGAGTGTATCGACCTTTGGTCGTTATGCTGATGCCTTTGAAATGCCGCGCTTAATGAGCTTTGGTCAGAATATTCATGCCCAAAGCGAGGCAGACTTTAACGACAGTGTAAACCTGACCTTTGGCGAGCTTGGGGCCCGCTACTCGGGTGCGGACTTGGGCGCTTCTGTTACCTTATTCCGCACTAAATTTAATGACTTAGTTGAACGTAACTTTACCGGCAGTGATGG
The DNA here is from genome assembly GCF_001293805.1 of Pseudoalteromonas sp. SW0106-04. Taxonomy (NCBI): domain Bacteria; kingdom Pseudomonadati; phylum Pseudomonadota; class Gammaproteobacteria; order Alteromonadales; family Pseudoalteromonadaceae; genus Pseudoalteromonas; species Pseudoalteromonas sp. SW0106-04. Next base: position 65,079 of record NZ_BCAI01000006.1, read on the forward strand.
CCAAGTCGCTAATCAAGTAATTGACACTATTACCGATGGCGTCGAATTCGAGGCCGTATGGCAAGCCTTGGATGATGTCCAGCTGACCTTAACCGGGGTGGTACAAGATCCAAAAATGGAGGGCTTCACGGGCGCCTTTGCACATTGGCAGGGTAAACAGGTTAAGCGCACTCCGAAGGTGCAACTACGACTCACCCCAACCTATTATTTTGACGATGGCGATGTGTACTTAACCATCCACCACTTAGGTGAGCGTTATTCCGATGGCGAAAATAAGTTTGTTCTTCCCGACTATACCACCGTGGATATGGGCGTTAACTACCGCTTTAACGACACCGCTGCGTTGCATGTTAAAGCCACAAACCTCACCGACGAGCTAGGTCTAACCGAAGGCAATCCACGTGCCGTGAACGATGTTCAAGCGGGCTATGACTATTACTACGCCAGGCCGATTCTGGGGCGCACAGTGAGTGCCTCATTAACGCTTAACTTTTAATATTCCCCTACTAATTAGCGCTTTGCCCAGTGCCAATTAGTACACCCAAGCCCGCTGTTGCGGGCTTTTCTCAGGAATTGACTATGAATGACAGTACTCTTTCTTACTACTTATCCAGCACCTTGGTGGCATTCGCGTTATTGTTCAGCTGCCAACTAGCGTATGCTGATATCACCCCAAAACCCCATCATATAGCCTATGCACAAGGCCAGTTTGAGCTCACTCAGGAGACCGAAATAAGCTTCAATCACCCCGATGCTAAGCCGGTCGCTGAGTATTTGGCAGAGTTTTTACGCCCGCCCACAGGCTATTTACTTCCTGTAACCAAGCAAACGCGTAGCCAAAGAAACGTCATCACGCTGCATCTTGTGGATAGTGCGCTTGCCGAGGAGCAATACCGACTAGCAGTGAGTGCACACAGCATAAAAATAAGCGCGCAAACGCCAACGGGACTATTTTGGGCGGTGCAATCATTGCGGCAATTGCTCCCTGCAGAGATAGAATCGCGCATGCCTATAAACCAAGCCAGTTGGGCTATCCCCCAAGTGACCATTAACGATCAGCCGCGCTTTAAATACCGTGGTATGCACTTAGATGTAAGCCGCCATTTCTTCGATGTCGATTTTGTAAAGCGCTACATCGATTGGTTAGCTATGCATAAATTTAATGTCTTTCAATGGCATTTAACCGATGACCAAGGCTGGCGCATTGCCATTGATGCCTATCCGAAATTAACTGAAATTGGCGCCACTCGCTCACATACAGTGGTCGGTCATACCTATGACTATCAACCGCTGTTTGATCAGCAACCCGTTTCTGGCTTTTACACCCAAGCACAGATAAAAGAAGTGATAGCCTATGCACAGGCCCGCCATATTGAGGTAATACCAGAGATTGATATTCCCGGGCACACTAGTGCCTTGCTGACCGCTTACCCGGAGCTCTCTTGTCATCAACAGCCGGTCAAAGTACAACCCCAATTTGGTATTTTTGAGGACGTACTTTGCCCCCGAGAGGATGTATTTGCATTTTTAAGCACAGTGTATAAAGAGGTGGCCGAGCTTTTCCCTAGCCAATATATTCACATTGGCGGCGATGAAGTCATTAAAAAGCAATGGCTCGCCAGCCCCTTTGTAAAGCAGCTCATGCGTGAACACCAGCTCAACACGCCTGAGCAAGTACAAAGCTATTTTATAAAGCGTGTCGCCAGTATTGTTCAAGCGCAGGGCAAAACAGTGATTGGCTGGGACGAAATTTTAGAAGGGGGTGTCGCAGAGGGGGCTGTGGTGATGTCTTGGCGCGGAACGCAAGGAGGGATAGCCGCTGCCAAACTAGGCCATCAAGTGGTAATGAGCCCCTATCAGTATATATACTTTGACGCTTATCAATCGCGTAACCTCGATGAGCCCAAGGCCATTCATGGCCTTTCCACACTCAAAAACGTTTATCATTATGAGCCCCAGCCCAGCCATCTGAGCCCCGAGCAGCAAGAGCTCATCATTGGTGCGCAAGGTGCTTTATGGACGGAGTATATAAAAACACCGCGCCACGCCGAGTATATGGTTTTTCCGCGCTTAAGTGCGTTGGCCGAAACCTTATGGTCTGCAAAAGCAGATAAGTCGTGGTCTGAATATAGCCAACAGCGCTTACCCAAACTAATGCAGCGCTACCAAAAAATGCATATAAATGCCGCCACCAGCGCCTACAACCCCACCATCAGCAGCACGATAAAAGGCGAGCAACTACAGGTATCCATGCGCACTGATATCGAAGGCACCGAGATTTACTACACCCTCGATGGCAGCGAGCCGACACTCACCTCGTTACGTTATCAGCAACCTATTATTGTCAGCGAGCGCACGCGCGTGCGCGCGCGTAGTTTTGCAAAGCCGCTCGGGCAACTAGTAGGAGACGCACAGCTTACCTTAGCGCCGCACCTCGCATTGGGGAAAAAAATAAGCTTTAGCTATCCGCCAGCAGAAGGCTCTGCCACTAAACTGCAAGACGGTCAGTTCGCCTATGATCAATTTTATAGCGTCAATGACTACGCCATTTTTTATGATAGCGACCTTGAAGCGGTCATCGATTTAGACAGCCCAACCTTAGTCGAGCGCGTGGAAATAGGTTATAACAGCGGTCGTCACCGACAACTGCATCCGCCAACGAGCATCAAGGTATGGGGCTCTAACGATAACAAAAACTGGCAACCGCTGGCCCACATTCAGCAACCTCCCGGGCCCATGTCGACTCTCTCTTTTGCGGCCACGCGTGTACGCTACCTCAAAGTGAGTGCCATCAATAGTAAGCAATCTCAGGATATACAAATCCCCAAATTGCCTTTATACATTGATGAAATAGCGGTGTATTAACCTTTTAAGCCCTAGTACTAAATACGTATTTAGGGCTTATTGCCATTTTTTATTCCCAAACCTTAACGCTAAGACGTTTATAGCAATAGAGCCACTTGCGGTACTCGCTCTCACTACATAATAACAACGTCTTAGGAGCCCTCATGGTTGCAAAACTATCTAAATTCACACTCGCATTGGCAGGTTTGAGCTTATTAAGCGCGAGCCAGTTAGCCGTTGCTCAGCCCCATCCTGATAACCTCGATTTACACTGGCAAGTGGTCGATCACGGAATTGGCGAGAATATCTTTCTCGGCAGTTTAACCATCACTAATAACGGCACGGAGCCACTTTCAGACTCTGGATGGGCACTGTATTTCAGCTCAGTGCGCCCCCCAGCCAGTGTGTTACCAAGCGGTGATGCTAATGGCGATTATGCGCGTCAGCATATAGCGGCGCAAAACCTCAGTTTGGATAATGCCGATGTCGCCAAAAGCGGCGATTACTTTGTGTTAAAGCCGCAACCTGGCTTTGTGCCCATTCAACCTGGGCAGTCGCGAGAGATAGAGATAATCGCTCAGTACTGGCAAATGCTTAAAAACGACTCGCCTTCTGGCTTTCATATCAGTTATGACGGACAAACGCCTCAGGCTGTGCTGGTGAATGTCACCATGGACCCCAGCGATCCGAAGCAAACCACTCAAGCTAGCAATGACACTATGCCAGTGCAAACCACGGCACTGCGATTTACAGAGAACACCACAGCGCTCACTCCCTTAGCCTTGCAACATCAGTTAGTGCCACAGCCTTATTCCGTCGAGCATAAAAACGATGAGTTTCTCACCCTAATGAGCCAATTAACGGGCATCTCGGCGCCCTCCGCCTTGGCCACGGAAGCGGCCTATTTACAAACGGCGCTCGGCGACATTCTCAGTGGTTCTTTTGCCATTAATGGCGCTGCGCAAAATGGCCCGAACCATATCACTTTGCAACTAGATGCTCAGCTCGATACCAACAACGATGGCCAACCGGATGCCGGCGGTTATCGCCTTGAGATAGATGCATTTTCCGGTATTACTATCACCGGTCGCGATGCTCAAGGGGTGTTTTACGCCATCCAAACTTTGCGCCAATTAATTCCTACATCCGTATATAAAAACGCTGTTAATTCAAATACCTTGGCTGATAATGCAGTGCTGCCAGCAAGCACGATTTTAGATGCCCCTCGCTTTGCTTATCGAGGCATGATGCTCGATGTCTCGCGTAACTTTCAATCACTTGAAACTGTTTTTAAACTATTGGATTTAATGGCATTTTATAAGCTCAATAAATTCGAGATTAATGTTGCTAATGACGAGGGATGGCGCTTAGAAATACCTGGGCTGCCGGAGCTCACTGAGTTTGGTGCCAAGCGCGGGCACGACCTTGAAGAGAACACGATGTTGCATACCTTTATGGGCGCAGCCAATGAATTTGCGCCCGGTGACGGCATCGACAACAAACCAGCCGATAAAGTAGCGGCTAACTTAGGCACCGAGCCACAGTTCCAAGGGTTTGAAATAGCTCAGCAAAACTTCCTTGGTAAAGGCTGGGGTTATTATAGCGTTGCAGAGTTTCAAGAGATTCTACAATACGCGGCAGACCGCCATATTGATGTCATTATTGAGTATGACTTCCCCGCCCATGCTCGTGCCGCCATCAAAGCCATGGAATACAGATATAACAAATACAAAGACACCGATCCGATTGCCGCCAATCAATACCGATTGATTGACCCACTCGATGAGTCTCAATACTACACTCCGCAGTTTTACACCGACAATTTTATCAACCCAGCGCTAGAGGGCACCTTCACTTTTCTCAACCATGTGGTCAGAGAGACTCGCGCTATGTACGATGCGGTGCCCGATGCCAAGCGCACGCGCTTACACGGCGGTGGCGATGAACTGCCGCATTTAGGCGCAAATGAATGGTGGGCCAAATCCCCGGCCGTGCAGGCGAACCCAGCAACAGCAGGAAAAACCGACGCCGAACTATTTGACTACTTTTTCACGCGCTGGAAAGACATCATTAATAGCCATGGCTTTGATATGGCTACCTGGGGCGATGTGCTTTCTCATAACGGCACCGGCAACGTCGATTATGGCGACATATACCCGGTGTTTTGGAATAATGTTTGGGGCTGGGGCAACGAGCATCAAGCCTATAAATTTGCCAATCAAGGTTATAAAGTGGTGCTCGCGCATGCCACGAATATGTATCTCGATTTAGCCTATAATAAGCACCCGGACGAGGTGGGTTATCATTGGGCGGGCTATACGGATACCAAAAAAACCTTTACCTATCGCCCCTTTAATATCTATGCCAATGCCGAGTCTGATAAGCTCGGTAACCCGGTCCCTTGGGGAGAAAATTGGCTGCCATTGAGCGCCACGGGTAAACAAAATATTGATGGCATTCAGGCGCAACTTTTTGGTGAAAATCAAAAATCCCCTGAGATCCTTGATTACATGACCTTTCCGAAGTTACTCGGAGCCGCCGAGCGCGCTTGGGTACAAACCATGCCCGCTGAAGGCTTAGCAACACAACAGGCCTGGGACACTTTTGCGAACACCTTGGGACAGCACGCTCTACCACTATTAGACTATTACCAAGTGGTCGACATTTATGGTCAAATACCCCATCAGCATGGCGTAAACTACCGCATCCCCTTGCCCGGTGGCGCCATAGAAAACGGAAAGCTGGTGGTCAATACTCGCTTTGCAGGGATGAATACCGAGTACTCCTTAGATCAAGGTGCGACCTGGCATCACTACCAACAGCCAGTCCCACTTACCACCTCGGCATCAGTACAATTACGCACTGTGAGTGACTCTGGACGAGTGAGTCGAGTGGCCACATTGTCCGAGTAAATCAAGGCGGCGAGCCTACGCTTAAGGCTCGCTGTACGCTAAATAAAAGGAATAGCAGGATGCGTAACCATGCCATCTTTATTATCGTTTAAGCGCAAAGCGGCGAACAGCGAAAGTAGCTATGAATCAGATAGACGTCAGCAAGTAGAGCAACTGTTTTTAAAGCAGCAACGCAAGCTCATCCGCCACATTATGGCCAAGGGGCTGGATAAGCGTGAAGCCGAAGACATTGCCCAAGAAGCTTTTGTTAAGCTGCTGGGTCTAGAGCAAGAGAAGGTAAGCAGCTATATAGCCGCTTACCTATATAAAATAGCCACTAACCTGGCCATTGATAAGCTTAGGCGTAAGGCTCGCAGCCCCTTTGATCACTATGTTAGTGACAGTGATGAATTACCTAAGCTGTGTGCGCCAACGGGACCGGAGCAAAACCATCATAATCACGAATTACTCAAAGAAATGGAAAAAGCCCTCGCGAGCCTTCCAGACAAGTGCCGCTTGGCCTTTTTGTTATATAAAATGCGCGGACAAAGCTATGAGGAGATCGCGTTGACCCTGCAAATATCGACCAGTATGGTGAGAAAATACGTTCTACGTGCAGTTCGTCATTGCTACCAACAACTTGAGCATGAGCTTTAAGCATGAGCAGAAAGGATATTGATATGACCCTTCCCGGTGATGATGAAACTGTCATCGAGCAACAAGCCACACAGTGGCTACTGACGCTCCATGAGCAGCAACTGGCTCATGACAACGAAAGCCTATACCCTGAGGCGCTTACCCTGTGGCTTGCCCAAAGTGCCCGCCACCGTGAAACCTTTACTAAGGTAAACAAACTGTGGGCATTGTCGACACAACTCGACACAGCGTTTGTTGACAGTCAGCTTGCTCACCTTGACGCCGAGCCCGCAACCAAGCGCAAGCAAAAAAAACCAGCTGCGCTTTGGTACGCAGCCTTAGCAGCGTCCTTTGTGCTTGTGAGCACCCTGATGCTGTGGCCGCCCAGCTCCCCGGCGCCACGACAAATCGTTAACAGTCCCGCCATACCCAGTAGCAAGGTGTACAGCGAGTTTTTCCACACCCCGGTGAGCGAGCATAAAACCGTGACCTTGGATGATAATTCGCAGGTCACCTTAGGTGCCAACACCCAGCTCGCCGTGCGTTATAGCGATAGCACGAGAGAGTTATTGCTATATCAAGGGGAAGCGCTTTTCAATGTCAGCAAGGACCCGGCGCGACCATTTATTGTACGTTACCAACAAAGCCAGGTAGAGGCGTTAGGCACTATTTTTAACGTCCGCGCCAACCCTGACTCAGTGCGTGTTGATGTATTAGAAGGACGAGTTGCCCTAGCGCAACAACACGCCATTGAATTAACGGCAGGACAAGCCGCAGAAGTGGCCACAGATGGCAATATTACTCGCAGGCAGGCACAGGGAAAAGGCACCCAAATGGCTTGGCAACAAGGTCACTTAATTTATCATAATGCTCGCTTAGGTGATGTACTCCATGATGTCGCCCGCTATAGCCAAATGGACATCACAATCAGCGACGAAAAGTTAAAGCACTTAGTGTATACAGGCACTTTTTTAACGACTGAAATCGAAGCGTGGCTAACGAGTCTGCAACAGCTTTACCCCATTAAGGTATTGCGCAGCGGTGATAAAGTGACCTTGGTGGCGAATTAGCTAAAAGTGGCATAGTGACCACAGCCAAAGTGTGGTACAAAATTCAAACAATAAAAATAAAGCTGAACCCGCCATGTTATTAAGGTTATTAGCCATCGCTCTGCCATGGTTAATATTATTTAGTAGCTGTACTTATGCCCAAAGCGAACATTCGTTTGCGCTGCCTGAAGCGACACTGCAGCAGCGCTTGCTGGATATTGCTGCACAGAGCAACTGGCAGCTTAATGCCGCAGCGATTGAGCAATCGCCCCCCCTAGCGGCCCTTAATGGACGATACAGCCTAGAGCATGTTTTAAACCTCAGTCTCCGTGACACGCACTATGAATATGCCTTGGACGTGAGCGAGCGCCGTATTGTTATTACTGCGGCAAGTGAAGCAACACCCAAGGGCGATTTTGAGCGCATTATTGTCACCGGCGTCAGTGGTCAGCGCCGCAATATACTCAATTCATCCATCGCCATTACCCAGTTATCTAATTTAGAACTGAGGCAACGCACGCCCTACTCCAGTGCTGAAGTGCTCAAAAACGTCACCGGGTTTTGGGTCGAGGACTCAGGCGGCGAAACCAATAACAATGTTTCGCCACGAGGGCTAAGGGGCGGCGAAGGGTTTCGCTTTATTAGCTTGATGGAAGATGGTCTGCCCATGACCTACGACGGCATATGGAGTGACTTTTTTTTACGTCCAGACTTAACCCATCAACGAATCGAAGCAGTGCGCGGTGGCAGTAGTGGGATTTTCACCCTTAATGGGCCAGCAGCGATGGTTAACTATATTGGCCGACGCGGCTCACATACGCCGTTGCAACTGCTCAAACTCAGCCAGGGTCTAAATTATGACTACTCGCGTCTGGATGGGGTTGCCAGTGGCCCCATCAACGAGCGGTTATTTTATACAGTGGGTGGCTTTTACCGCTTCTCTGATGGCATTCGCGAACCGGGGTTTATCAGTGACTTAGGCGGGCAATTAAGCGCTCGCCTGAGCTTGCGAACCGATGCCTTTGAGCTCGATGTTATTTACAAACACTTGCAAGACAACACCAGCTTTTACGCTCCCTTAGTGATGCAAAATCACCACGGGATTGAGGCCTTATCGAGCCTGCCCCATGACTACGGCACCCTACTCAGTAAGGATATGCAATTACTGAACTTTTCTACCCCCGAAGGGACAACATCCCATGATTTAGAGGATGCGCAGCAAACGCGTATGAACAGCTACACCGTGCTGTTTAATGCACCGCTATCAACACACCTAGCCATCGACAACCGCACTCGTTATGCGCTACTCAATAATAGCCTGTACACCTTGATGAATTTAGGCAACCAAACGATTAATAGCGCCGAGCAGCGTTTAACCTTGGCCGATGTCAGTCAGTTCAGGGACAATGCCGCAGATGACAGCTTAAGCTTGGCCTATCAACGGGTCAGCGATGGCAGCCTAATCGCCGACCCTTCAACGCTTAATAACAATGGCCTTGTTACTGCAACCTTTCCACTGTACTCGCGCTACCAACAAACGCAATTAATCAATCACCTTAGCCTTAGTTACCAAGACTCGGACTGGGCTGTGACGTTGGGTCATCTCTATGCCCATAGCGATTATGGCGCCCTACCCTTAGATCAGTGGCTCGGGGAGCTGCTAACCGATGTGCAACACCAGCCTCAGCGCCTAGATATAGTGCTTATTGATGAGCATAACCAGGTTGTAGATAAATTCACCGACAGTGGCTTTTTATCGCATGCGGGGCCGGTTTATTTAAAAGGTCATGGAGTGTCACAATCGCACTCCTTATACACCAATATTGACTGGCGCATCACCGAGCAGCTACGCCTTGATGCGGCGATACGCCACGAACACCTAACACTTGACAGCACCAGCGCCCAAGGCCAGCGCTCTCAAGCTGATAACGGCCAACTTTTTTACTCACATTATGGCCCCAGCACCTCTTTGCGTCAACACTTTAGTGACAATGCCATTAGTGTGGGAGTGAACTATCAGGCTGCGGAGCATATGGCTGTGTTTGCCCGTTATGCCAATGCATTTGAAATGCCACGGCTTATTAATTTCGGCAATGCCCTAGGCTGGACTGGCAATGCTCATCAGCGCGGCGAAGTTGATTACGGTGAACCTATTCGTCTCACGCTTAGTGAGATAGGTTTGCGATACCAAACAGCCCACTCGCTCTTCAGTGGCGCGTTATTTACTACTCATTTTGATCCACTGCCATTCACCGTGTATCGCGGTGCAACGAGCCCGCAGCACGCCATTTTAATCAATACGCAAACAACCGGTGTCGAATTTGAATATGAATACCGCTACAACGCGAGCTGGCAGTTAAAAGCGATTGGGGTGTGGCAGGATGCAGGCTTTTACGGCATTCCTGCATCTTTGCCGCAAAGCCAATTCAACGGCAATCAAATTACCCGAACGCCAGAGTTACAACTGCGACTAACCCCTCAGTATAGTCAAGGGCCTATCACCGCTGCACTGACCTTTTCGTACATTGGCGAGCGCTATTCTGATGTCGCCAACCGCTTTGCTCTGCCTGCTTATCATACTTGGGATCTGTTCTCAGAAGTCGCTCTGAATGAGCACCTAAAGGTGCAATTAGAGATTAAAAACCTAACCAACACGCTAGGCCTTACCGAGGGTAACCCCCGCGATGATTTAAGCCATCAGGAAGCGCTATTTTACGCCAGACCCATTTTTGGCCGCACAATCACACTGTCGATGAGTTATGAATTTTGAGGTGAGCCACGACACTTGAGGTTGCTAGAGCAACAAAAAAGCGAGCTAATAAGCTCGCTTTTTGGCCATTATAAAAGAACACTCGTTTAGATAATTTGGTTCTCTTTCCAGGCTTGCTCTTTGGCCATACGTTTTTTACGTTTGTCACACGGGTCGTCACAGTCACAGGCTTTGTCGATGCCGACAGAGCCAAGACCTCCGCAACTACTGGCCATGGCTTTACGTTGTACAATAACGCCAACGGCCATCGCCGCGACGACTAAGACGAGTAGGCCAAATGTAAGAAGAAATAGTTGCATTGTCTGTGCCCCTTTAAGTTGACAAGTTAAGGCGCAAAACGCCTTACCCGCTATTATACGCCGAGCAAAAACTAACTACAAATATGGCTTAAAAGCTGTGCTTGCATGGGTTTGCAAACCACTGTCAGTCTTGCTGATCAAGTACACCGGTAAATTATGCTGCTCAGCATAGGCTTTGGCCTGCTCTGTGCCCATAACGGTCAGTGCCGTTGCTAGGCCATCAGCAGTCATGGCGCTGGGGTGCAATACCGTTACCGAAACCAAATCATGTTTAATTGGCATGCCTGTCTGCGGGTCAATTAAATGGGTATAGGTTTCGCCATCCATTTCATAGAAAATACGATAATCTCCTGAAGTGGCAACGCCCATACTACCTGGCTCAACTACGCGGTGAATTTTGCGCTGTCCCGGCGGTGCATCGGGCTGCTCGATAGCAATGCGCCACGGCTTGTTATCGGGCTTGTGCCCTGAGATACGCATTTCTCCACCAATTTCTACCATGTAATTGGTGAGTCCATGGCTTTGCAATAATTCAGCAACCTTATCAATACCATAGCCTTTTGCAGTAGCGGAAAAGCTCAGCTCTAAGCCATCCACGGTTTTAGCCAAGCCTTGCTCGCTCAAAACCAGTTTATCAACACCAATATTCGCCAGCATGGCATCGAGCTCAGCTTGCTCTGGGCGCTGTGTGGGTCGCTTATCGGGGCCGAACCCCCAAAGATCAATAAGCGGTCCCATGGTCACATCCAGCGCCTTTGTCGATTGTCCAAGGCGAATAGATTCGCTCACCACAGCGCGGAAATCGCTGCTGATGGGCATCACTTCACCTGCAGGTAAGCGATTAAATTGATTAATCTCGGAGTCTTCAATGTACGTCGACATCGACTGATTCACTTTTTTAAGCTCCTCAGTGACATCAGCGTATAAATTAAGTTGAGGTAACTGTTGCTGTGGTACAAACACCTTAATATTAAAAGTGGTACCCATGGTTTTCCCTTGCAACAACACCTCTTGTTGGTCGGATTCTGGGGCGTTATCACACCCCGATAAGGCAAATAAAGAAAGGACGAATAACAAGCCAAATACGGCTTTTACGCTGCGTAACATTGCTAGCCTCAAGTTGGTGAACAGTAAACGAAAAAAGGCTTCCTAACCGAGTTAGGAAGCCTTTTATAAATCAATGACGAATGCGTGACATTCGTTTAGCCGCCGAAGTCATCCAGTAGGATATTTTCGTCTTCAACACCTAAGTCTTTTAGCATGTTGATTACGGCTGCGTTCATCATCGGTGGCCCACACATGTAGTACTCACAGTCTTCAGGCGCTTCGTGGTCCTTAAGATAGTTATCGTACAATACGTTGTGGATAAAGCCAGTATAGCCTTCCCAGTTGTCCTCTGGCTGAGGATCAGAAAGCGCTACGTGCCACACGAAGTTATCATTTTCTTCAGCTAGACCGTCAAAGTCTTCAACGTAGAACATCTCACGCTTAGAGCGTGCACCGTACCAGAAGCTCATCTTACGATCTGAGTTCAAACGCTTCAGCTGGTCGAAGATGTGTGAACGCATCGGTGCCATACCTGCACCACCACCGACAAAGACCATCTCTGCGTCAGTTTCTTTAGCGAAGAATTCACCAAATGGACCAGAAATAGTTACCTTATCGCCTTCTTTAAGCGACCAGATGTACGATGACATCTTACCGCATGGCAGGCTTAGGTTGTTTGGCGGCGGCGTAGCAATACGCACGTTCAACATGATGATGCCGTACTCTTCTGGGTAGTTCGCCATTGAGTAAGCACGGATCGTTTCTTCGTCTACTTTTGACTCTAGGTCAAAGAAGCCGAAACGCTCCCAATCAGGACGATACTCTTCAGGAATATCAAAGTCCTTGTATTTAACGTGGTGAGCAGGTGCTTCAATTTGAATATAACCACCGGCGCGGAAAGGTACAACTTCACCGTCTGGGATCTTAAGCTTAAGCTCTTTGATGAAGGTTGCTTTGTTATCGTTAGAGATAACTTCACAATCCCACTTCTTGATCCCGAAGATAGACTCTTCTAGCTCAATCTCCATGTCGCTTTTAACAGCAACCTGACACGCAAGACGACAGCCCTGACGTGCCTCACCTTTAGAGATGTGGTCAAGTTCGGTCGGCAGGATATCACCACCGCCCTCTTTAACATCAACACGACACTGGCCACATGAGCCGCCGCCGCCACATGCAGACGATACGAAAATACCTGCATCTGCAAGGGCACCCAGTAGCTTGCTACCTGGTGATGTTGTAATTGCTTTGTCAGGATCACCATTGATCCCGATGGTGACGTCACCTGTGGGTACTAGCTTTGACTTGGCCGCAATGATGACCAAAACCAGCATAACCACGATAGCGACGAATACACCTACGCCTAAATATACCTCAAGCATGATTTCTCCTCGCTACCTTATAGTGAAATACCAGAGAATGACATAAAGCCCAGACCCATTAGGCCTACTGTGATAAAGGTGATACCTAAACCACGCAAACCATCAGGAACGTCTGAGTACTTCATCTTCTCGCGAATACCCGCTAGCAACGTGATTGCCAGCGCCCAACCTACACCAGAACCCAGGCCAAAGACCACTGACTCACCGAAGTTGTAATTACGCTCTACCATGAACGATACCGCACCGAAAATCGCACAGTTTACCGTGATCAATGGTAGGAAGATGCCCAACGCGTTATAAAGCGGTGGGAAGAACTTGTCCAATGCCATTTCTAGGATTTGTACTAGGGCAGCAATAACACCGATGAACGTCAAAAAGCGCAAGAAGCTTAAATCAGCGTCAGGGAAACCCAACCACTCCAGTGCGCCCGGTGCTAATACCGCGTGATAAACTAAGTTATTCACCGGTACGGCAATACCCAGTACGAAGATAACCGCTACACCTAGACCAATTGAGGTTTTTACTTTCTTTGATACCGCAAGGAAAGTACACATCCCCAAGAAGAAGGCAAGCGCCAGGTTTTCAATGAAAACCGCTTTAACAAATAAGTTAAGATATTGTTCCACGACTCGCCCCTTATTTCGCTTCTACTTGGTCTTTCTTATAAGTGCGTAGCACCCAAATGAATAGACCGATGATGAAGAATGCACTAGGCGGCAGGATCAATAGACCCATAGGCTGATACCAGCCACCGTCTTGTACTAATGGGATGATTTCTACGTCGAACAGCGACCCTTTACCGAATAGCTCACGAATGAAACCAACAGTCAGTAGTACTACTGAGTAGCCTAAGCCATTACCAATACCGTCTAGGAAAGACATAAACGGCGGTGACTTCATCGCGTACGCTTCAGCACGACCCATTACGATACAGTTGGTGATAATCAAACCAACGAATACCGACAGTTCTTTCGCTGTTGCATACGAGAAGGCTTGCAGTACCTGGTCCACCACGATTACCAATGAGGCAATGATGGTCATCTGTACGATGATCCGCACACTTGATGGGATCTGGTTACGAATCATAGAGATAAAAAAACTTGAGAAGCCCGTTACTAGGGTCAAAGCAATTGACATGATCAATGCATTTTTCAAGCTTGATGTTACTGCTAGCGCCGAACAAATACCGAGTACTTGCAGAGCGATAGGGTTATTTGCGAAGACAGGTCCAAATAGAACCGACTTCATTTCTTTAGTATCAGCCATTATTTCAACGCTCCTTCACGTACTTTCGCAAGGAAAGGACCAAAGCCGTTTTCACCTGTCCAATAATCAACTGTGTTATCAACACCGTTTGAGGTCAGGGTTGCGCCAGAGAGACCGTCTACTTCGTGCTCGTTGTCAGCACCGCTTTTCACTAAGTCTACCGGCAGCTCTTTGCCTTGCCACTGAGCCGTCCAAGCTGGGTTTTGGATTTCACCACCTAGACCTGGGGTTTCGTTGTGCTTGTAGAAGATGATGTTTTTAACAGTTTCGCCATCACTTTCAAGAGCTAAGAAGCCATACATAACACCCCAAAGGCCATAACCTTGGATTGGTAGAATGATTGACTTCACTGAGCCGTCGTCGGCACGGTTAATGTAAACCGGTGCTTCCGTAGTACGACGTTGAATGCCCGCTTTGTCTTGCTCTTTTGGCAACTTAATGCTCATATCGGCGTCAAACTTACTCTTCTCAAAGTCGTAAGATTTGATCCACTCGCTGCGAGCTTGCTCAGAGTCAAACTCAACTTGTTGGCCGTTATTAACATCAACAACGATGGTTTCAATGTTTTCGTCATACGTAGCTTGCACGTCTTTGACATCATTAAATCCAGCGGCTGAAAGAATATTGCTTTGAATATCCTTTAATTTATTTTCTTGCTGCAGCGGGCGCAATTGCACCGATGCGAACGATACGATAACCGCACACACCAAACATAGCGAAACAACTACACCGAGCGTTTTACCGATTGATTCGTTATTACTGGACACGTGCCAATCTCCTCTTGATGTTTGACTGCGCTACGAAGTGGTCGAATAGCGGTGCAAATAGGTTTGCAAACAAGATAGCGAGCATCATGCCTTCAGGGTATGCCGGGTTAACCACGCGGATCATCACCACCATAAAACCAATCAGTGCACCATAGGCCCACTTACCTCTATCGGTAAATGACGCTGATACCGGGTCGGTTGCCATAAAGAACATACCAAACGCAAAGCCACCAAGGACTAAGTGCCAGTGCCAAGGCATTGCAAACGCGGTGTTGGTGTCTGAACCGATAAAGTTAAGCAGCGTTGCAGTGACTACCATACCCAAGAAGGTACCTAGCACGATACGCCAAGAAGCAATACGCACATAGATTAGGAACAAACCACCTAATAAGATTGCTAGGGTTGATGTTTCACCCATAGAACCTTGAATGAAACCGTAAAACGCATTCCACCATAGCTCCATGTTGGCATAATCAAGCGCACCTGTTGCCGCTTGGCCTAGGTAAGTCGCGCCAGAGAAACCATCAACAGCTGTCCACACTGTGTCACCTGAAATCTGCGCCGGATAGGCGAAGAACAGGAACGCACGGCCAGCAAGCGCAGGGTTCAAGAAGTTACGACCTGTACCACCGAATACCTCTTTGGCGATAACCACACCGAAGGTAATACCTAGGGCAACTTGCCAAAGGGGAATGGTTGCAGGCAGGATCAATGCAAATAGCACAGAGGTAACGAAGAAACCTTCGTTTACTTCGTGCTTACGTATTGACGCGAATAGCACTTCCCAGAAGCCACCGACACCGAAGGTAACGGCATAAATTGGCAGGAAGAAACAGGCACCGTAGAACATTTTCGCGCCCCAGCCTGAATCAGCAGTGAGCTCACCGCCTAACAGTTGGAACAATCCTACTTGCCAAGAATCACCTAATGCAAAACCGTTTGCTAACGCTTCTGCCGCTTGGTGGCCAATGTTAAACATGCCAAAGAACATGGCAGGGAACGTTGCCATCCACACTAAAATCATAATACGTTTTAGGTCGATGTTATCGCGAACGTGAGTACCGCCTTTGTTGACATAGCCAGGGGTATAAAAAATAGTCGCAACTGCTTCATACAGTGCATACCACTTTTCGTGCTTACCACCCGCTTCAAAATGCGGTTCGATATCTTCTAAAAATTTCTTCAAGCCCATTTTAGCCTTCCTTCTCGATTGTTGTCAGGCAGTCACGAAGGATAGAACCGTATTCGTATTTACCTGGACAAACGAAGGTACACAACGCTAAATCTTCTTCGTCTAGCTCCAACGCGCCGAGTGAAATTGCCCCATCTAGGTCACGCGAGATTAAATCGCGCAGTAATAAGGTAGGCAAAATATCAAGCGGCATCACGCGCTCATAGTTACCGATTGGTACCATCGCACGTTTTGAACCACCGGTTGATGTGGTCATGTTGAACAAACGGCTTGGCGCTAAGTGGCCTAAGAAGGTACGCGTTACAGAGAACTTGTTGCTGCCTGGAGCAATCCAGCCGAACAACTCTTTCTCACGACCCTCTAGCAGCACCGACACTTGCGTGTGATAACGGCCAAGGAACGCATGTGGACCCGTTGCATTGGTACCAGAAAGTACTGAGCCTGAAATGATACGGTTGTCACCGTCTTCCAGTTCACCAGACACTAACTCATCCAAAGCAGCACCGATCTGTGTTTTCACCAAACGTGGGTTCTTAACACGTGGGCCGGCTAAAGAAATCACACGCGGAGTGTAAATTTCACCACTTAGGAAAAGGTGACCGTAAGCGATCACATCTTGGTAGCCCAAGTGCCATACCTGCTTCGATGCAGACACTGCATCTAGGTGATGAATGTGAGTACCAACAAGACCTGCAGGGTGCTTACCGCCAAACTCATGAACTTCTACAGAAGCCACAGAAGAGCTAGGCACTTGAGCACCGGCTTGTTTACACACAAACACTTTGCCTTCTGTAAGACGAGAGACAACCGCTAAACCAGCTTCAAATGCTTCCGCATTCTCAGCAATAATTACAGCTGGATCAGCTGCAAGCGGATTGGTGTCCATCGCTGTTACAAAAACAGAGCTAGGTTTGGCATCAACAGCGGGTACTTTGCTGAATGGGCGGGTGCGAAGCGCAGTCCATTGACCTGAGTTAACTAACTGGTCAACCACCTTTTGGCGGTCAAGGCTAGCAAGCTCACCCTGGTCGAACTTTGCAAAGGTCTCCTGCTCGTTGCCATCGATTTCGATCACAACAGATTGCAGAACACGTTTTGCTCCACGATTGATTTCTTTAACTACCCCGGCGGCCGGTGCAGTGTAGATAACGCCAGGATTCTTTTTGTCTTCAAAAAGAACTTGGCCTTTTTTCACTTGGTCATCCACACGAACTCGCATGGTAGGACGCATGCCGATATATTCTTCACCTAGCACGGCTACTCGTTTGACGGGTTGACCGTCGTGAATAACTTGCTGAGGTGCGCCCTCTATCGGTAGATCCAGACCTTTTTTTATGTTGATCATACGCACTTGCATTACATTAACGGAAAGAAACTTAAAATCTTACCAACCACGCTGCTAAGTTGGCCGAGTTGAGTGATGGCCGCGTAAAAGGCGGTTCGCTTATTGCTCGGTGCGCACTTACGCACTTGTGCAAGCAAAAGTCGTCCACACGATTAATACATACGGTATAAAAGAGCACCCATTTCGGTTAGTGAGCAAAGCAACGCAGTGAACTTGTCACATATCTGCCGAATTTTAACATCAATCACGGCGACTATGCGAGTTAAAAAGTAAAAATTATCTAAGCAATCCGAGCTAAAATTAGTGAATAAACTTCAATATAGACCAAAGTCTTAATTTCACAGCCTGAGATTGTAAAAACACAAAAAAGCCAGTCTATTGACTGGCCTTTCTATGTAAAACAGCGGTACTTAAACGAGATTGTTGATTTCAACCTCAGGGTTAACATCACTTTCGTAGTCAACACCGTCTAGATCAAAACCGAACAGGTGTAAAAACTCTCGGTGATAACCAACATAATCGGTTAGCTCGTCAATACTGTCGGTATCCACCTGATCCCAAATATGCTGCACTCGTTGCTGCACATCGTCTTCAAGCTCTTTGTAGTTCTGGAATAAATGACCGCCTTCGTCAAAGCGCGGCGTTTCGCCGTATAAGTTCTCTTTAAACAACGCGGTAATTTGCTCGATAGTCCCCTCATAGGTGCCATCTTCTTTCATCACTTTGAACAGCGCAGAGATATACAAAGGCATAATCGGTATTGCCGAGCTGGCTTGCGTGACTACAGCATTAAGAGAGCTCACATAAGCCTCACCGGAAATATCAGCGGTAGATGCTTTAATTTCCTCAACGGCACGGTCCAAGTCTTCTTTGGCTTTGCCTATTGTGGCGTGACCGTAAATCGGCCAAGTCAGCTCTTTACCGATATAGGTGTAAGCGGTGGTTTTGAAGTTATCGGCAAGCACGCCCGCTTCATTTAAAGCATCAATCCACAGCTGCCAATCTTCACCACCCATGACTTTCACGGTATTGGCAATTTCTTCATCACTGGCAGCCTCAACGCTCACCTCATCAATAATACACTTTGAAGTATTGAGGTTCTTGGTGGTCACGCCTTCACCGATAGGCTTTAGCGTTGAAGAGAACGTTTCACCTGTTTTTGGATCGGTGCGACGCGGCGAAGCAAGGGAATAGATAACTAAATCAATCTTGCCTAATTCATTTTTAATAACATCAATTGTCTTTTCTTTGATTTCATCAGAAAAGGCATCACCATTGATATTTTTTGCCCACAAGCCTGCTTCATCGGCTGCATTTTGAAAAGCAGCGGTGTTGTACCACCCTGCAGAACCCGTTTTCTTTTCTGTACCTGGCTTTTCGAAAAACACGCCCAATGTTTTGGCGCCATGACCAAAGGCTGAAACAATACGTGAGGCCAAGCCATAGCCGGTTGACGAGCCAATGACTAGAACGTTTTTAGGGCCTTGCCCTAAATCACCTTGGCGTTTTACGTAATCTATTTGTTGTTGTACGTGCGCTGCACAGCCCGCAGGATGAGCGTTAGTGCAGATAAAACCACGAATTTTAGGCTTAATGACCATGATAAAATTCCATATCGTTGCCGAAAAATTTAGCGCTAGTGTAACGACTAAAGCCCATTACACAGGTCTGATGACTTTACTTAATCGAATTTGGAGCCACCTAAACAATTAGGAGACTGCGGAGCTTGCCTCTGTCGCTCACTGAACTCTTCAGGTGTGTAAGCATGAATCGCAAGAGCATGAATGTGTTCGCGCAACTCATCGGCCAATACCTCATTAATGGCGCGGTGGCGCTGTAATAAGCGTTGACCGCTGAATTGCTCACTGACCACAGTGACTTTGAAATGAGAATCTTCACCTCGGGCGTGCATATGGCTTTCGTTTTCCACATGTAAATGCTTGCACGCAATGGCGGCAGCGAGTTTTTGCTCTATCTGAGTTTGCATAGACATAAATTACTGACTCGTCAGCGTAAACTGGAGCATTACTATAACAAAGAAGCGTCAATGTGGCTTTCGTTTTCCACATGTAAATGCTTGCACGCAATGGCGGCAGCGAGTTTTTGCTCTATCTGAGTTTGCATAGACATAAATTACTGACTCGTCAGCGTAAACTGGAGCATTACTATAACAAAGAAGCGTCAATGTGGCGAAACGTTAAGTTAATGCGCCCTTGGGTCACTTTACGCTGCTTCGGTAGACTGTGCTCGAAGTGTTGCTGGCTCTGGCCTTTCATGATCAGCAAACTACCGTGACGCAAAGGCACATCTGTCACCACCCGCGAGTGCTTATGGCGTAACTTGAACTTACGCAGCGCTCCTAAGGATAACGATGCAATGGTCGGCTGCGCTCCAAGCTCAGGTTCATCGTCAGCATGCCACCCCATACTATCGAGACCGTTTCGATAATAATTAACCAGTACCGCATTAAATTTGCACCCTAGCTGATTACTAAGGCGCTCCCGCATGCGTGCCAAAGGTTCAGGCCAGGGCATAGGCGAAAACACTTGCTTTGAGTATTCATACGCGCTGTCTGGGTCGCCGATATAGGCCTGTAAACGAGGTATAGGATGCCATTTACCGAAAACCTGTATGCTTGGCTGTTGCCAAGCCAAATTATCACGCAAGTAATGATAGAGCTGGGTGGCCTTATCAGCACTCAGCGCCTGCAGCTGATAGTGAAACATGTCTGCTGGTAGCTCATCGGGCAACAGGTTGCCGGTATCAGTGTTAAACACCTTCGAATTCCCATCCATCGTGGTAAACTAGCGCTACTATCCGTTACACATTGACCGTTATGATAACATCCGCCCTACTCGGTGGCACCCACTACACCCTACACCGCTTTCCTCTGGAGCAAAAAAACCGTAGCTTACAGGCGTGGGATGCCGCCGACGAGTACTTAATTGATTATGTCAAAGAGCATCATCCCAGTGCAAAAAAGCTGCTTATATTAAATGACGACTTTGGTGCCCTCGCCTGCGCTTTGCATCAATTTGATATTAGTGCGCTCAGTGACTCGTACGTGGCCCACCAAGCTTGGCATTATAACCTGGCGCAAAACGCTTTAGATGAAAGTAATTTCACTGCACTTAGCAGCATGGATAAACTGGGCGACTATGATTTAGTCATCGGCAGAATTCCTAAAAACAGTGGCTACCTGCAACATCAACTGGCCCTTTTATCACAGACATTAAGCCCAAACACGCCGGTGATCTTAGGTGGCAAAACTAAAGCTGTTCATACCTCAACAATAAATCTAGTATCGCGCTACATAGGCCCAGCAAGCACCACCTTGGCCGTGAAAAAAGCGCGGCTTATCACCGCCTCTATGCACAATAAAGCGCAACAAAGCCCTTTTCCTAAAAGTTGGTCACTTGAGGGCACTCCTTATACCCTGCATAATCACGCTAATGTATTTTCCCGCGATTCATTGGATATTGGCGCTCGCTTTTTCAGCAACTACCTACCGCAGTCCAAAAAAGTACTGCGCATTGTAGATTTGGGTTGTGGCAATGGCGTCATTGGTCTGCTTACTTTGGCTCAATGCCCACAAGCAAAACTTACTTTCGTTGATGAATCATGCATGGCAGTGGCCTCAGCACGACTTAATGTTGAACAAAACCATGAACATGATTTACACCGTTGCCAATTTGTGCAGTCAGATTGTTTAACAGGGTTTGCCGCTGCCAGCCAAGACCTGATCTTATGTAACCCGCCATTTCATCAACAAAACGCGATTACCGACCATATTGCTTGGCAAATGTTTAATGACGCGAAAAAAGTATTGCGCCCCGGCGGCGAGCTTCGTATCGTAGGCAACCGACATTTACAATACCATGAGAAACTTAACCGTTTATTCGGTGGTCATAAGCTGCTGGGTTCGAATAAAAAGTTCGTCGTGTTAAGTGCAAAAAAATAGGTAGGATCATGAGCAACACAGTTATTCGTCTTTTTCTCTTGAGCGCCGCACTGGTTACTGTGAGCGGGTGCGCTAACCGCGCAGCCGAGGCTATTCTTGACCCACAATACCAAGGCGGTCAATATCATCAATTTAATCAAACAGTATCACTGCAAGTAAATGACCAGCGTGCTAATAAAGCCACTGTGATAGTGAGCGATGGCGAGCATTCACAACAGCAGCTCACTCAAGGGCTTAATAGCAAACTAACGAGGGTGTTTGAGCAAGGTTTACAACGCAATGGGGCTCAGGTCAGCGCCATGGGAGCCACCCATATCCGTATTGCTATTCATGATTTACACGCTCATGTTGAACAAAACACCGTCGATCATAACAGCACTGCGAAGATTGCCCTACAAGTGTTCGTGCAGCGTAATGGTAGTCAATTCAATAAAATGTATAATGGCCAAAGCCAGTTCAGCGGCCCATTTGGTTATGATCAAGCCAAAGTAGAAGCGCAGCTTAATAAGCAGATTGAGCAACTGGTAATTCGTATAATGAACGACCCTGAACTGAACAATTACATGCAAAAGGGAGCATCATGAACACTCGTTTTCTTGGCACACTTACCGCCGTATTCCTTACTTTCTTTATCAGCTTGCCCACACTCGCGGCTGTACAAGGTCAATTTGTGCAAAAGGACAACCTCTTCCCACGAGTAGAATTCGCAACCAGTGAAGGAAAGATTGTTGTTGAGCTAGACCGCTCACGAGCACCAATTACGGTCAATAATTTCCTGACATACGTACAAGACGGCAGTTACAAAGGGTCGGTGTTTCATCGGGTTGAGCGCGACGAAGAAAACGACCGCGACTTTGTCATCCAAGGGGGTGGCTACGACAAGAATTATGACGGCCTGCATGAGAATGACCCTATTTTTAATGAAAGTGGCAGCGGCCTGGAAAACGATATGTATACCATTGCCATGGCTTACCAAGACCGCAAGCCGCATTCTGCAACGCGTCAGTTTTTCTTCAATATGGATAATAATGACCACCTAAATCCCGGCAGTGATTGGGGTTTTGCGGTGTTTGGCTCCGTCGTAGAGGGGTTTGAAACTTTAGATAAAATCATGCGTGTCGAGACCGACTACCAAGAGAAAATAGGCTATTCCTACGTTCCTAAACAACCGGTTATCATTTTCAATATTAAAGTACTTGAAGCGCAACCTTATTAGTTTTCAGCTGTGGGCGGTCGTCACCGCCCTTATCCTCCCAAAATCTCAAGTAAGCCGTCATCATGAGCCATAACACCGTATCACTTCAGACTTTTATCAATTACTTTCGTGATCGCCGCTTACTCACTATTTTTATTTTTGGCATCAGCAGCGGCTTTCCTTGGGTGTTGATCGGCTCGGTGATGAGTGCGTGGCTTAAAGATGAGGGCTTAAGCCGCAGTATGATTGGCTTATTTGGCATGGTATTTGGTGCCTACTCTATTAACTTCCTGTGGTCACCTTTGGTTGATCGGGTCAAAATTCCTTATGTGACTGCCTGGCTTGGGCAACGCCGAAGCTGGTTGCTTTGCTGTCAGTGTGTGATATTGCTGGGCACGCTGGCTATGGCTTTTGTTGATATAGGCGCACAGCTGTATTTAGTAGCGCTGCTTGCCCTGGTAATTGCCACTGCTTCTGCCACTCAAGATATTGCAATTGATGCTTATCGTATTGATATTTTGGATGAAAATGAAAGTGAAAAGATGTCGGCGGCGGCGGCAATGGCAACCTGTGGTTGGTGGACAGGTTATGCTCTACTCGGTGCCATGCCTTTTTTCGCCGCTGATATCCCCGGCATTGAATGGCCAGATGTCTACCTCGCATTGGCGCTGATAGTTGCCGCTCTCATTGCCTATGTGTTTGTTGCTAACGAACCACTGTCAAACCGTGAGCATGTTCATGAACAGTTGGAACATCAGTATCAGCAAAAGTTACAACAACATTCTAACGCTCTTCCGTTAGTATTGAAAAAAACCTTGGCTTGGTTAGGGGTCACCATTATCGAGCCGCTACGCAGCTTTTTTGCTAAAAATGGCGTGAAAACCGCTATTGCTCTGCTAGCGTTTATTTTCTTATTCAAAATTGGTGAGGCATTTTTAGCGCGAATGTCCATCGTTTTCTACAAAGAAGTGGGCTTTAGCAATTCCGATATAGCCACCTTTTCAAAACTCGGTACGGCGGTACTAACGATTATTTTCGCGTTCCTAGGGAGTTTATTCAATGCCCGCTTTGGTATTGTAAAAGGGCTATTTATCAGTGGCGTAGCAATGGCCGCATCTAATTTAATGTTTTCTTGGATAGCCGTTGCTGGCCCTAAGCTGCATTTATATGCGTTGGCCATTATTTTAGACGGTTTTACTCAAGCTTGGTCACTGGTTGCTATGGTTGCGTTTATTTCCATGCTATGCGACCGCGCCTTCAGCGCTACGCACTACGCGCTGCTGGCTTCATTGGGCAACCTGGGGCGCACTTTGCTCTCTGGATACAGTGGTGTAGTGGTTGATGATTGGCTTCACGGCGACTGGTCCACGTTCTTTATACTGACTGCACTTATGGTGCTGCCATCACTACTATTTTTATATCTAATCAGAAAACGGTTATACCAGCTTGAACAACAGTATCATGCACGTTCAGCGAAGGTTAAAGAATAATTGGTAGGGTATAGGAAGAAGAACCTAGAGCCCTTCCTGGGCTCTGGCTTATCGGTATTACGCTTGTTCTTGAAGTAGTGATAGACCTTCATAAGGGTCAACTTCAAGGGCGTCGCAATAACGCATGAACTCAATAACATCTAAACGACGTTCTTGGTTTTCTATTTTACCGATAAAAGAGTGCGGCGTGCCCAAAACTTGAGCCAAGCTGCGCATAGTGTGGCCTTTTTCATGGCGTTTGTCTTTTAGCCACTTTGTTAGTCTTCCGTTTTCTTCGGAAGAAACGGTTTTACCCATCATAATTACATCTCCTACTAGATGAATTGCTATACATATCACGGTTGATAAATAGGATTGAATGAAATTTGCCCGTCTCATTCACGCGGTATTAAACCACATGTCCTATTTTAGGTATAGTTTATATACAAAAATTTACCTAATTCCGGCGCGAGAATTTTCACTGCAATTTTCGCAATGAATCACGCACTAGAGTTTAACAAGATATTAATTAATTTCACTCATAAAATCGATAGTTTATTTTTACCTTTAGCGTTAGGTACTTATAAGCTAATATGAAGGAAAACAGGGAATTTAGGGGAAAAAATGCTCAGATTGCTCTTTATCTTGCCAATTCTTTTGTGTTTATTGTGGTGGCTTTTTCTCCATTACAACCGTATACCGCTAAAACAAGGTCGTAAAGGGTTTGTGTATATTGTTGCTTTGTCCACCTTAGTTTTAGGTTTCTTCACCTTGATGCTGTTTGTTACCAACACTCCGCTAGAATAACGTTCAACCACAAAAAATGCCGCGAACGCGGCATTTTTTTCAATTTCTGATTCAACCTAATGCTTAAACGCTAAAACTAGCACCACAGCCACAGGTTGTAGTGGCATTCGGGTTATTCACAAAAAAGCGTGACCCCTCAAGCCCTTCGGTATAATCGACTTCACCGTCAACCAGATATTGAATACTCATTGGGTCGACCACTAAGGTCACACCATTTTTTTCTATCTGCATGTCGCCTGGATTGACCTGCTCCGCAAACGTGAAGCCATACTGAAAGCCTGAACAGCCGCCACCAGTGACATAAACGCGCAGCATCAATGAAGGATTCTCTTCCTCTTCAATAAGCTGCTTTACACGCGCAGCAGCGGCATCACTGAATTTAATTGGTAATTGCTCGGACATACTCTTTCTCTCACTGCTCATTTACTGCGAATTATCTAATACCCGACTAAGTTAATCAAGTATTGCCGCGCGAAAGCATCATAACATGGCTCATGTGCGACGCTAGTGCGGCCAGCAACATTAGCCTGCCATCATTGCTCTGACAAAGTGTGACGTTAAACAAGGATTTATATATAAACCTTTGGTAGACTTAAGCGCACTCCATAGTCATTAAGAACAAAGGAATAGGTATGCAACTAGAGGCGCTAAGACGACGCCTTGCTCGCCCTAAAACCTCAATCCAGCTTTGCCTTCTCGGTATTGCCGCAGGTTTGATTGCAGCGGGATTAATTATTCTATTTCGTTTGACTATTGTGTTAGTACAAAACATCTTTCTAGATAACTTTGATGACTTTACCACCTTATCGGCATTAGAACGGTTTTTATTGCCTGTTGGCGCAGCCTGTATTATCGCACTGTTTGCCTACCTTACTGGCTTTAAGCACTACCGCCTTGGTATTCCCTTTGTTATTCACCGTATGAAAATGCACTACGGACAAATGCCTTTTTATAACACAGTAAACCAGTTCTTTGGCGGTGCTCTAGCATTGATTAGTGGTTTCTCGGTAGGTCGTGAAGGCCCCTCCGTCCATATGGGTGCAACAGGTGCAAGCATGCTCGCTAATCAGCTCCACCTGCCCTATAACGCCATGCGGACACTCAGCGGTTGTGGCGTAGCCGCAGGGATTGCAGCCTCCTTTAACACCCCTTTAGCAGCCGTAATTTTCGTTATGGAAGTGGTCCTCCGTGAATACAAAGTGCATATCTTTGTTCCTATTATGCTCGCCGCCGTTACCGGGGCTTTAGCTACTCAGTTTGTTTTTGGTGATGACATAGAGTTGGCGCTCATCAGCGTTACTCCACTGAGCTTTTGGCATTATCCCTACTTAGTCATTTGCGGCATGACCTTAGGCGCCATCGCCTATGCCTTTAACAAAAATCTGATGCTCATTATTCGCACCTTTAAACCCTTATCAATGCTGCCGCGATTGATTATTGCCGGCATTATTGCCGGCGGCATCGGTTACCTAGTCCCGCAAGCAATGGGCTCGGGAATGAGCGCCATTACTATCGCTACTCATTCACCGGATAATGTACAACTGCTGCTGACCATATTGATCGCTAAACTACTGGCAACGTTGTTTGCCATCGGCTTAGGTATACCTGGCGGCCTGATTGGCCCGGTTATTGGTTTGGGAGTTATTATGGGCACCTTAATGTCATTTTTCGCCCACCTTGTTGCCCCCGGCACCGACGTTGCTGGCACCTATGGTGTATTAGGCATGGCCGGATTACTTGCCGCGACTCTGCATGCACCACTGGCGTCGCTGACAGCGGTGATGGAGCTCACTTCCAGTCCGCAAATTATTGTGCCAGCGATGTTAGTGATTGTGACCGCTTACGTCACCGCCTTACAAGTGTTTGGCAACCGCTCTATTTTCCTCCAACAACTCGACTTTCAGGGGCTGACCTACCAAGTATCTCCAGCCACGGAGGCACTGCAAAAAGTCGGCATCATGGCAGAGATGAATGAAGACTTTAAGCTGCTATACGCTGAGGACAAAGAGCAAATCAAAGAGTCTTTGGATAATCTCGACGGACAAACGCCGCTGATTGTTTATGATGAAGAAAATGGCTATCGACTTGCGGAATATGATCTTAATTTAATGTCTGAGGAAAATATCAATATCCGCTACGTTACGCTCGAAGGGGTGAGCTCACAGGCCACCCTATCGGATGCCTTCGATGTGCTCAAAGACAAGCGCAGCGGCGCCGTATATGTGTATGATATGCACGATCACAAAGAAATTTTGGGAATTATGCGCTGGGATCAAATCCGCCACATTCTCACTATTCGTAATGCCTTACTCTAACTGGGAAGTACAATGTCACTGATTTTGGTATATAAAGCTCTACACCTATTTTTCATGGTTGCCTGGTTCGCTGGTATTTTTTATTTACCACGTTTGTTTGTTTATCACGCGCTCAACGAAGAGAAATCATGCAGCTCTATGCTAAAAGTTATGGAGCGCCGGTTACTCCTGTTCGTTACCCCGTTTGCGATTTTAACTGCGGTGTTTGGAGTACTGATGATCGTCGAGTATGGCCGCGAGTGGTTTCGCGCTAGCATGTGGCTGCACTACAAACTCACTTTAGTGCTTATTTTGTACGCCTATCATGGCTACTGCTTTAAGCTCTTAAGTGATTTTAAACACGATAGAAACACCCGTAGTGACCGGTTCTATCGTATTTTCAATGAACTCCCTGTGTTAGTACTGCTGGCAATCATCTTTTTGGCAGTATTAAAGCCGGCACTCTAAAAATTAGAAAAAATCTGCTATAGTGCGCCTCCAAACGCGGTGGCGTACTTACGGCTTACACTCGACGGCGGTGTTAGGCCCAACGTACCCTCATACTGTCTCACTTTAATGTTTGGGAAGACCTCCATGCTACGCTTCTTAGGTGAAAACATTCTGTCTGTAAATCAACTTGATAGAGAAAGTATCGAGCATATATTTGCAGTGGCTAAACGGATGGAACCTTATGCCAAAAAACAAAAACGCACAAAAGTGCTCGAAGGGGCGATTCTTGCGAATCTATTTTTTGAGCCTAGCACCCGTACACGGGTCAGCTTTGGCACCGCCTTTAACTTGCTAGGCGGATTAGTGCGCGAGACAACAGGCATGCAAAGCTCCGCTTTGGCCAAAGGGGAATCCCTCTACGATACCGCACGCGTCATTTCTGCTTATGCCGATGCTGTCGCTATGCGCCACCCCGATGCCGGCTCCGTGGCCGAGTTTGCCACCGGCTGTAGCGTCCCTGTACTTAATGGCGGTGATGGCCCCAACGAGCATCCCACTCAAGCACTACTCGACTTGTTAACCATCGACCGCGAGTTAAACCGCTTTGGCCAAAAAATTGATGGCATGCATATCGCTCTAGTCGGCGACCTAAAATATGGCCGTACCGTGCATTCGTTATCCAAGTTACTCTGTCATTATAAAGACGTGCGCTTTACCATGGTTGCCCCGGATGGCTTGCAAATGCCACAAACCATTCTAGACAGCGTCAGCGATGCCGGCCACCACATTGTCCTCGCCGATAAAATGGAAGGTAACCTGGCCGCTGATATCGTCTACCAAACTCGCATTCAAGAAGAGCGCTTTCCAAGCCAAGAAGAAGCCAATAAATACCGTGGTGGTTTTCGTATTTCCCAATCCATCTACAACGCTCATTGCAAGCCCAGTTCAGTGCTGATGCACCCGTTGCCACGAGATAGTCGCAGCGATGCCAATGAATTAGATAATGATTTAAATGCCAATGATAATTTAGCGATTTTCCGCCAAGTTCAAAATGGTGTGTTAATTCGTATGGCGCTGTTTGCATTAACCCTTGGGGTCGAGAACCAAGTAGAAAAGTATGAAACCACAGTACCGTGGTTCAGCCGTAAACGTGAAGACTAAAACCGACGTGTATGCATATCGCTGAGGGGCTCTGCCCCGCCTGGATACGCAGTTAAACTTACACAGGCTCAGATTCGTAAACATGCCAAGTGAGCTGCTACACACTTAAAAGGTCAACTGACCCGAATTTATAGGAAGCATTATGAGCAAAAGCCAAGACTTATATTCCCGCGCCCAAGCCTCTATTCCCGGTGGCGTTAATTCTCCCGTACGTGCTTTCAATGGTGTAGGTGGTACGCCATTGTTCATCACTCATGCCGAAGGTGCATACACCTATGATGCCGATGGCAAAAAATACATCGACTATGTGGGCTCTTGGGGACCGATGATTTTAGGCCACAACCACCCTGAAATTAAACAAGCAGTACATCAAGCAGTAGAGCGCGGCTTGAGCTATGGCGCACCTACCGAAGCCGAAATTGATATGGCTGAGAAGGTAAAAGAGTTAGTGCCTTCCATTGATTCGGTGCGCATGGTTAACTCTGGTACAGAAGCCACCATGAGCGCGATTCGTTTGGCGCGTGGTTACACCGGTCGCGATAAAATTCTAAAGTTTGAAGGCTGCTATCACGGCCACGCTGACTCTCTGCTGGTTAAAGCAGGCTCAGGGGCATTAACCATGGGTGTGCCAAACTCGCCAGGGATCCCAGAAGATTTTGCCAAACACACCCTTACTGTGTCGTTCAATAACCTTGACGAAGTGAAGGCTATTTTTGCCGAGTACCCACAAGACATCGCCTGTATTATTATCGAGCCGGTGGCTGGCAATATGAATTGCATTCCACCGCAACCAGGCTTTCTAGAAGGCCTGCGTGAAATTTGCGATGAACACGGCAGTGTGCTGATCTTCGATGAAGTGATGACCGGCTTTCGCGTTGCACTAGGCGGTGCTCAAGCTTATTACAACATTACCCCTGACCTGACCTGTTTAGGTAAAGTGATCGGCGGCGGCATGCCGGTGGGCGCTTTTGGCGGTAAACAAGCAATCATGGACTATATCGCGCCAGTTGGGCCTGTTTATCAAGCCGGTACTCTCTCTGGGAACCCCATCGCTATGGCAGCTGGCTTAAAAGCCTTGCAGCTGCTCAGCGAGCCAGGTTTACATGAGCAGCTGGAAGCGAAGAGTAAGGTGCTGTGTAGCGGTTTCCAAGCCGCCGCTGACAAAGCGGGGATCGCCCTGACAACTAACTATGCAGGCGGTATGTTTGGCTTTTTCTTTACCGACGCCGAGCAGGTAAGCAGCTACCAGCAAGCTACCGAATGTGATCTTGAGCGTTTTAAGCGCTTTTTCCACCTAATGCTAGAAGAAGGGGTGTATCTCGCTCCGTCAGCGTTCGAGGCTGGATTTGTGTGCGCCGCTCATGGCGATGAGCAAATAGAAGCAACCATTGCCGCCGCTGAGCGAGCATTTGCAAAGCTATAAGGCGGTGAAGCCATAATCCATGGCTCACTAGCTGAAAAAAAGCCGCCTCAAGGGCGGCTTTTTAATGCATATCTATTAACGGCCGTTACTGCCGACACGGAGGGCGTGGATTAAACTCGCGCTCGCGCACCGGGAGCTGGATAACCTTGCCACAACCAGGAGGCGCTTGCTCACCAGTGGTCTCGTTAACGAAAGCCCAACGAATACCTTCAGGGCGAGTATCGGCGATAGATTGAGGGTTGAGCTGACGCAGATAACGAATATAGAGTTCCAATGCCCCCACCGAACCGGTTAATCCGGTACTTTGGTTGTCATCTCGGCCCACCCAAGCCACAGTGACGGTACTTTGGTCAAACCCAGCGTACCAGCTATCACGTAAGTTGTTACTGGTGCCTGTTTTGCCAGCCAATTGAATCGTTGGGAAGTGTTTGTTTAAACGCTTACCCGTGCCATCTTTAGTCACCCGTTTCATACCATATTTGGTCATGTACATCGCATCTTTAGCAAAACGTTGCTGCGGGGCAAACTGATGGCGATACAGCACCCGGCCACTGTTATCAGTCAATGCCGAAATACTACTTAGCTGGCCATAAGCGCCATCATTCGCCAATGTGGTGTACATTTGCGCCACTTCAAAGCTCGACAGCTCCAATGCCCCCAACAGCAGCGATGGATATTGATTGATACGCGAGTGCACACCCAACCCCTGTAAAGTATTGGCAACCTTGTCGACACCCACGTCTAGCCCCAAATTGACCGCTGGAATATTAATACTTTGGCTAAAGGCACGGTATAAAGGCAACATCCCTCGGTGTTGATGATCGAAGTTGTCAGGTTGCCAAACCTCACCCTGCTCGTCAGTCACCTCCAGTGGTCTGTCATCCAACAAAGTCCCTAAGTTATATTGTGGTAACTGCAAGGCTGTTAAATACACCGCAGGTTTCACCAAAGAGCCGATATTCCGCTTAGTATCCAGTACCCGGTTAAAACCGGAATAACGGACATCGCGTCCAGCAACTAGAGCAGAGACGCCCCCTACTTCACGATTAACTGACAGCATCGCCGCTTCCAACTGCTGTGTTTTCGGGCGCCGTTCTAAATAGGGGAGCGACTTTTCAATTGACGCTTCCATCGCTTCTTGCTTTTGTAAATCAAGGTATGTAAATACCCGCACTCCAGCATCCAATGTGGCTTTATTGGGAAGTAACTCTTTGAGCTCACGATTAACCAGCTCTAAATAGCCTGGGTAGGTTTTATTGATATCACGGCGCATCGCCACGATATCCAGAGGCCGTTTTAGGGCCCGACGATATTCGTTGGTTGTTAGCAAACCATTTTCGGCCATTAACCGCAGTACAAGGTCGCGTCGCTCCATGGCGCGCTCTTCATAACGTCGCGGGTTATAGTACGACGGCCCCTTCACTAAGGCGACCAGTAGCGCAATTTGGTCAAACTCCAACTCATCAACGGGCTTGGAAAAGTAAAACTCCGATGCCAGCCCCATACCATGCACGCCTTTAGTGTATGACTGACCTAGGTAAACCTCATTAAGGTAGGCCTCGAGTATGGCATCTTTGGAATAGCGGTAATCCAAGATCAGCGCGATTAAGGCCTCGTTGATCTTGCGAACTAAAGTGCGCTCTCGCGATAAATAAAAGTTCTTCGCAAGCTGCTGTGTTAACGTACTGCCGCCTTGTACCGTGCGTCCAGCTCGAATATTGGCATACAAGGCGCGCATAATTGACCAAAGCGAGACACCGTGATGCTGATAAAAGTCCTGATCCTCCACCACCAGCAAGGTCTCTTTTAATAATGGTGGGAACTTATCTAGGGGCAAAAATTCTCGGTCTTGGGTTTTGTCATTGCCGATACGAGCGATTTGCACCGGCTCCAGTCGCGCACGCTCTAAGCGCTGGCCTATATTATTTTGTACGCTGGCTAAGCGGTCACCTTTGAAACGCAGCTCAATAATATGTGCTTGCTCTGCGCCATCGGCAAACTCAAAAGCACGACGATAAATGCGTAGCCGAGTTCGACTTTGCTCATATTGCCCAGTATGAGCAAGCTTAGTCACTTGCGTGTAGTTTAGGCGTTGCAGCTCCCACTCTACTTCCTCAAGAGATAGGTATTGCCCAGGATAAAAGTTCATTGCCCGGGCATATACCTGCGCAGGTAACTGCCACTTATTCCCCTCAAACTGCCTGGTTACTTTGGCATCGAGATAAATCATATACAAAGCCACACTAATGAATGTGACTAAAGCCAGCTTCCAGGCAATGGAAAATAACCGCTTCATAACCCGCTTAAAGGTTGATGATGGCTGCTTAGAGGCTGCTTTTTTGGAATTGGACTTCTTTTTGCTGGGAGATTTTTTCGACGCCATGTATGTGCAAATGCTAGCTAGGGTGAAATTGTTGAGAAGCTTAGCATACTCGTGATTGAAATTAACCGCCCACGAGCATGCCAAGCAGGGTGCGAGTGAACTCTAGCGTGGTAAAACTTAACTGTGACTGACTTATGCAGCAGCAAATAAGCATAAAAAACGCCAGCTAGGGGCTGGCGTTCTATGGGAATGGGTGAGCTTAACTGGAACGTACAGACACAAACTCCGGATAAGCATCAATACCGCAATCGTGCTGGTCCATACCGTTGAGCTCTTCTTCCTCGCCGACACGAATGCCGATGATTTTCTTCAAAATAGCCCAAACAATAAATGACGCTACGAACATGAAGCCAAAGATACACAATAAACCAATTAACTGCGTGGCATAGCTGGCGTCAGCGTTCGACAAGGGCACTAACATTAAGCCAATAGCACCGCACACCCCATGCACTGAGATAGCACCCACCGGGTCATCAATACGCGCCTTATCCAAAGCGACAATGCTAAAGACAACGGCAATGCCCCCTATCGCGCCAAGTAAAATAGCCAGCAAGGGTGAAGGGGACGCCGGCTCAGCGGTGATCACCACCAGCCCAGCAAGAGCACCATTTAATACCATCGTTAAATCGGCTTTACCCCAATAAGTTTTGCACACAAGTAAGGAAGCCACGGCACCGGCTGCTGCGGCAGCATTGGTGTTGAGCATGATTTTACCCACTGCGGTGGCATTCTCAGCATCGCTAATAAATAACTGCGAGCCGCCATTGAAACCAAACCAGCCCATCCACAAAATAAAGGTGCCCAGTGTTGCCAGTGGCAAGTTAGAACCAGGAATGGGGTAAATTTCACCGTTTTTACCGTATTTACCTCGGCGCGCACCGAGCAGTAACACACCGGCCAACGCTGCTGATGCACCCGCGCCGTGCACAATGCCTGAGCCGGCAAAATCAATAAAGCCCATTTCCGATAAAAAGCCTCCACCCCATGTCCAGTAGCCTTCAAGTGGGTATAGCACCCCAGTGAGAGCAACACAGAAGATTAAGAATGCCCACAGCTTCATACGCTCCGCGACAGCGCCAGAGACAATAGACATGGCGGTGGCAACAAAGACAACTTGGAAGAAAAAGTCAGACTCTAGCGCATGATCGGCATCACTGGCTTGGGTGCCTATCAAGGCTCCAAAGCTAGGTATAAAGCCGCCCTCAGCGTTATCCACGTACATGATGTTATACCCAATCAGCAAGTACATGGTGCAAGCGATAGCATACAAAGCGATGTTTTTCGTTAGGATCTCGGTGGTGTTTTTAGAGCGCACGAGCCCTGCTTCGAGCATAGCAAAGCCTGCTGCCATCCACATCACCAGCACCCCGGAGATTAAAAAGTAAAAGGTATTGAGTGAAAACTGTAATTCTACAACCGTATTTTCCATGATGGCTCCCCTTAAATCGCTTCTTCGTCGAGCTCACCCGTACGGATGCGCACAATTTGGTCAAGGTCATAAACGAAAATCTTACCGTCGCCAATTTTGCCAGTGGAGGCCACCTGGGTGATGAGCTCAACCACTCTGTCGACGTTGTCGCTTAAGGTTGCGATTTCGATTTTAATTTTGGGAATAAAGTCCACCTGGTATTCGGCGCCGCGATAGAGTTCGGTGTGTCCGCGTTGCCGGCCAAAGCCTTTAACATCAACCACAGTCATCCCCTCTATACCCAGCTCCGCCAAGGCTTCGCGTACTTCATCAAGTTTAAATGGCTTGATGATGGCGCTGATCATTTTCATACGGCCCCCTTAGGCAATATTCATTATTATTGTCTAAGGACCAATCCAACCTTTATGCCAGTTTAAATTCCCTTTATTTAACAGCGCATTAACTTATCTAGGCATAAAAAAACGCACCATTGTGGTGCGTTTATCAGTCGCTCTGACCAAAGTTGTGCGTTAACTCATCACAGCGATGATGTTATTCACACACCAGCTGACATTTACCTTGCGCCTTAGCGCGATAAAGGGCTTTATCAGCAGCACTTAAGCAGGCATCGAAGTCATGATGATTCATCGCTGCTAAGCCAATGCTGACACTTAGTGTATGCGTGCTATCGATTAGTTCTATTGGCTCATCGCGCAGCGAATCGTTTACATTTTCCAGCTGCTGCTGCAATTGTGCACTATCGTGACAATGTGCCAACACGGCGAACTCTTCACCACCAAACCGCGCAACAATGTGCTCATCAAGGTGCTGCTGTAGTCGCTGGGCAAGCTGTCGAAGCGCGCTGTCTCCGGCTTGGTGACCATACTGGTCGTTGATCTGTTTGAAGTTATCGGCGTCGATAAGCGCCACCGTGACAGCGTGTTTATCTTTTGCAAATAAGCGCCGACCATGCTCTTGTAAATAGCGACGATTAAACATGCCGGTGAGGTAATCACGCTCTGCCGTGGCTTTAATTTGTTCGATTAAATGCAGCTGCTCTACCGTTTGCAGCACGCGACAATGAAATTCTTCATTCATGAACGGCTTAGTCAAAAAGTCATTGGCGCCGTATTTGATAAACTTCGCCGATAAACCATTGTTGCCCGCCCCGGAAATACCAATAATAGCCAGATCATCACGGCCTCGGTGGTTACGTACCGCTCGTACTAATTCGAAGCCGTCCATTTTCGGCATAGCATAATCACATAGCAGCAGCTTGATACTGGTGTCTTCACGCAATATCGCCAGCGCTTGTTCACCGTCTTCAGCCTCAATAACATGATAAAGCTGACGCTGTAGTAACTGCTTAAGTACTTGTCGGCTTAATTGCGAATCATCAGCCACCAGTACGGGTAGACCTTTATTACGCAGTAGCTGCGTTAATAGACGCACGGCATAAAGGTAGGAGTCACGGTTATCTTTAATAACATAATCAACCACGCCGAGTTCCAGCATCTGTTGGCGCTGAGACTCATCCATACTCGAGGTTAAAATGACTGAAGCGACATTATGTTCAATCGTAAGGCGCGCAGCATCGCCACTGGCACAGTCTGGCAAGGTCATGTCAACCAATGCCAAATCATATGTGTGCTGCTCAAGTAGCTCTTGGGCTTGCTCATAATTCCAAGCAAAATCAACGTGCTTAATAAATTCACGGGCAAATTTTTGCGTTAGCAAATGGCGCAATACTTGCTGCACAACTTTACTATCTTCAACAATCAATACTCGGGCCATCGCCAACTCCAAGGTGAATATCTTTCATTAAGCGG
Organism: Pseudoalteromonas sp. SW0106-04; assembly: GCF_001293805.1. NCBI lineage: Bacteria > Pseudomonadati > Pseudomonadota > Gammaproteobacteria > Alteromonadales > Pseudoalteromonadaceae > Pseudoalteromonas > Pseudoalteromonas sp. SW0106-04. The sequence continues at coordinate 100,947 of NZ_BCAI01000006.1, forward strand.
ACCAAATTTAACCACACTTTGGCATTAAAGGACATCTTTGACTTTATAAACTTGTGTCGCTAGGGTGAGTTCCACCAATAGATGACCTGCGTTTTTATTATGTCTACTATCATGCTATCCGGCGCAACCGGGTTACTCGGCCGTGCGCTTTATCAGCGTCTTGCGCCGCATCACCAAGTGATTGGGTTAGGTTTTTCCCGTGCTCAGCCACCCCTTGTTAAAGTCGACCTGACCGATGCCGAGGCATTGTCCGCGCTTTTTTCAAAGCATCGCCCCGAGGTGTTTATTCATGCAGCCGCTGAGCGCAACCCAGACCAATTTGATACCGACCCGCAACGCAGCATACAACTGAACTGCGAGGTTACCGAACATATCGCCCAGTTATGCACCGAGTACCAATGCCGACTCATCTTTATTAGTACTGATTACGTATTTGATGGCCAGCACCCGCCCTATGAAGAAGGCGCTGCCGTCAACCCACTGAACCTCTATGGTGAATCCAAAGCGCGCAGTGAAACACTATTGCAAGCAAACTACCCCGATGCAGCCATCGTTCGTATCCCGGTACTTTACGGTGAAGTTTCTCACTTAAAAGAATCGGCTGTGACCACCATTGCGGCACAACTAAAAGCCGGACAACGGCAGTTTGACGATGAGGCGCAGCGCTTGCCAACAAATGTTAACGATATTGCCGATGTGCTCAGTAATGCGCTGCATATGATGAACAACGACCTAAGCGGTATATTCCATATCAGTGCCAGCGAAAAGCTCACTAAACTGGCAATGGCCCAAGCCATGGCACCGCTATTACATATTGACCCCAACAGTCTCAGTGCTGCCAGTGTGGACAGCAACGCTGCACCACGGCCCAAGGATTGTCAATTGCGTGATACTCGACTGGCGCCGATGGGGCTGACCATTGATAGTGATTTTAGTGCTCGTATCGCCACAGTGATTGCTCCCCACTTGTCGCATTAACTTGTACTTGTCACTTTGAACTCCTTTAATGGAGAAAACTACAGGAACTAAGGGTGAATCATGTTCGCAACACAATTAAAGGCATTGAGCCTAACTCTTGCAGTGGCACTTTCGCCACTGGCTGTTGCCGAGGTCGATCAGCACGACGCCTCACAGCACAGCCGCCAAATTGATATCGATAGTAAAGTTATTACCGAGCACAAAGCGCGCATCAATGGCGATCGCTTATCGTACACCGCCGAGACGGGCACGCAACCGGTGTGGGACGACCAAGGCCATGCTGTGGCTACACTGCATTACACCTACTATAAGCGTGATGGTGTTGATGATGACACCCAGCGTCCGCTGCTTATTTCATTCAATGGTGGACCTGGCTCGGCGTCGGTGTGGATGCACCTAGCTTACACCGGCCCCAAGGTATTAAAGATTGATGACGAGGGTTACCCAGTTCAACCCTACGGTGTTAAAGAAAACCCCTACTCGGTGCTAGATGTAGCGGATATTGTCTATGTAAACCCAGTTAACACCGGCTACTCTCGCGTATTGCCGGACGCTGATGGCAAAATGCCTAGCCGCGACAAGCAAAAGGATATGTTCTTTGGCGTTAACGCCGATATTCAATATTTAGCTGAGTGGCTCAATACCTTTGTACATCGTCATAATCGCTGGCGCTCGCCCAAATTCCTAATTGGTGAAAGCTATGGCACCACCCGAGTATCAGGTTTGGCGTTAGAGTTACAAAACAGCCAATGGATGTACCTCAACGGTGTGGTGCTGGTATCGCCTACAGAGATCGGTATCAAACGCGAAGGCCCCGTGGAAGCCGCTAACCGTCTGCCCTACTTCGCTGCCACAGCGTGGTATCATAAGGCGCTAGATGAGCAGTACCAAAACATGGACCTCGAGCCGTTTTTAAGCGAAGTAGAAACCTTCACTGTCAATGAGCTGATCCCAGCGCTGGCCAAAGGTGGCTTTATCTCTGACGATGAAAAACGTCGCATCGTTACACAAATGGCCCGCTATGCAGGCGTCTCTGAAACCTATATTGAGCGCAACAACCTCGATGTGCCCACCATGTCTTTTTGGAAAGAGCTATTACGTGAGCGCGGGCAAACAGTGGGACGTTTGGACTCTCGTTATTTAGGTATTGATAAGCGTGACACCGGCGAGCGTCCAGATTACTGGGCGGAGCTGACTTCTTGGTTGCACTCGTTCACACCGGCTATCAACTACTACCTTAGTGAAGAGCTAAATTACAAAACCGATGTGAAATACAACATGTTTGGCTCGGTGCATCCTTGGGACCGTAGCAATAACAACACTGGTGAAAACCTACGCTTGGCGATGGCACAAAACCCCTACCTCAATGTGCTAATCCAATCAGGCTACTACGATGGTGCGACCAACTATTTTGATGCCAAGTACACAATGTGGCAGCTAGACCCAAGCGGTAAAATGAAAGAACGCTTGAGTTTTAAAGGCTACCGCAGTGGTCATATGATGTATTTACGTCGAGCTGATTTAGAAAGCTCAAACAACGATTTGCGCGAGTTCATTTTGAACGCTCTGCCAGAACAAGGAGCAGCGGCTAAATACTAAGCCGGATACTCACTGTATCTATTAAAGCCCACCCAATGGTGGGCTTTTTCTTTTTAAAAAAAAGGATTTATACTCACAACTACACAATCGTTGTAGCTGTATCAGCACAGCAGGATATCTATGAGTGAACAATATAGGTTAGTATTCGCCAGCCTCGATGAGGGTCTTGAGCAAAGCGAAGTCGCACATGCGTTGCAGCAGAAACTCAAACTGTCACCCAAGCAGGCGCAAGCGTTTTTTACTGGGCGGAGTATCTTCGCTCCCAGTGACAAAACCAAAGCATTAAAACAAGCTAAGGTGTTGGCTTCGCTGGGCATTCGTACTCGATTGCAAAGCATGCAAAGTACAGCCAATGAGACCGGGAATACGGCATCGGCCGCTGCTAGAGACGAACAAATTTTGGCGGCGCTTGATTATATTACCAGTAGCCTTATTCGCCTTGAGGAGCGTCTTGATGATATGGATAACCGCCTCAATGATCAGCTACAGCAAGACTCTAGTAATGAAGTGAATGATGATTTTGCCGTTGATCTCAGCCTCGACGAGGAGCTCGAGCTGGCGCCCCAGCCTAGTCGCAAACGTTGGCCTTTGTTGACCTTAATCGCGCTGATTGTGCTTCTGCTTGGTGTGCTCGCGTTGGCTTTCATCTACCCTGAATTACTAACTTTTTAAGCTATGAGTGCGAATCAGTTTAATCAGCAACGTATTGACATCCGCAAGAAGATGCGGGAAATGAGAAAAAGCTTATCCACTTCTGAACAAAAAAGTGCCGCCGACGACCTCATCATTAATTTTCTTCAAGTTACAAAAGTTACTCAAGGGACCCAAGTAGGCGGGTACTTGGCGAACGATGGGGAACCCAGCCTATCTCCCATATTTGAAGACTTATGGGCTAAAAAAGCAGTACCCAACCTGCCCATCATTCACCCCTTTTCAAAGACTCATTTACTCTTCCAGAGGTATGAAGAAAATTCACCCATGAGCACAAACCGCTATGGTATCTTGGAACCCAAGTTGAATTGCAGTCATGTGTGTCCGGTTGCGCAGTTAGATTATATTCTCACGCCACTGGTTGCATTTGATAGTCAAGGCAATCGGTTGGGTATGGGTGGCGGATATTATGACCGCACATTAGCACAAATCCCCGCCGATCGAAGTCAGCGCCCTCTGCTCATAGGCATTGCTCATCAATGCCAAGAAGTGGCGCAACTACCGGTCGCGAGTTGGGATGTGCCACTTGATTATATTGTGACACCGAAGACAATTTATCGCCCCGGTGCACAGTGATACACTAACCGAAACCCTTTGCTATTAACTCTTTAATGAGCACACCATGACTCAAGATGAAATGAAAAAAGCGGCTGCTTGGGCAGCGCTAGACTATGTAAAAAGCGACACGATTGTTGGTGTTGGCACCGGTTCTACTGTGAATCACTTTATTGATGCACTGGCGTCGATAAAAGACACGATTCGTGGCGCCGTTTCCAGTTCTGAAGCCTCAACACAACGGTTAAAAGCGTTAGGAATAGAGGTATTTGAGCTCAATGATGTCAGTAGCCTCGATATTTATGTTGATGGCGCCGATGAGATCAACGCCAACAATGAAATGATCAAAGGCGGCGGTGCAGCATTGACTCGTGAGAAGATTGTCGCGGCAGTGGCCAAGCGCTTTGTGTGTATCGTTGATGAGAGCAAAATCGTCGATACCTTGGGTGAGTTCCCACTGCCAGTGGAAGTGATCCCGATGGCGCGCAGCTATGTCGCCCGTGAAATTGTTAAACTCGGGGGTGACCCAGTTTATCGCCAAGGTGTCACTACCGATAACGGCAATGTCATTTTGGACGTGCATAATTTACATATTGTTGATGCCAAGTCGCTTGAGCAGACATTAAACCAAGTCGTCGGTGTTGTAACCAACGGCCTATTTGCCCATCGTGGTGCCGATGCTGTTGTCGTTGGTACTGCGCAGGGGCCTACTACACGTTAGAGGAATGAGGAACATGAGTAAGGTATCGTTAGCAAAAGACAAAATTAAGATTCTCTTGCTAGAGGGCGTACACCAAAGTGCGGTGGAAACGCTAAAACGCAACGGTTACAGCAATATCGATTACGTTAAAACCTCGCTACCTGAAAGTGAACTTGTAGAGCGCATTAGCGACGTGCACTTCGTTGGCTTGCGCTCACGTACACAACTCACAGAACAGGTCTTAGATGCGGCGCAAAAGCTGGTCGCTGTCGGTTGCTTCTGTATTGGTACTAACCAAGTTGACCTCGACGCCGCGAAGCGCCGGGGGATTGCGGTCTTCAACGCACCATTTTCCAATACTCGCTCGGTCGCCGAATTGGTGCTGGGTGAGATTTTATTGTTACTGCGCGGTATTCCTAAGCGCAATGCCATGGCTCACCGAGGCCAGTGGCTGAAATCAGCAGAAGGTTCTTTTGAGGCTCGAGGCAAAACATTGGGTATCATAGGCTATGGCCACATCGGTACTCAGTTGGGCATTATGGCTGAGAACATTGGCATGCAAGTGCGGTATTACGATATTGAAGATAAGTTATCCTTAGGTAATGCCCAACAAGTAGAAAACCTCACTAAACTACTGCAACAATCGGACGTAGTCAGTTTACACGTGCCGGAAACCCCGCAAACAAAGAACCTCATCGGCACCGCTGAGTTAGCGGTCATGAAAAAAGGCAGTATCTTGATTAACGCCTCACGCGGCACCGTTGTCGATATTGACGCCCTTGCCGAGGCACTTGAAGAGCAGAGCCTATCCGGCGCGGCCATTGATGTGTTCCCTGTTGAACCGAAATCAAACGATGAAGAATTCGTCTCGCCATTGCGCCAATTCGACAACGTTATTTTAACCCCCCATGTTGGCGGCTCCACGCAAGAGGCGCAAGAAAGTATTGGTGTGGAAGTGGCCGGTAAGCTCGCTAAATACTCGGACAACGGCTCAACAATGACAGCCGTCAATTTCCCTGAAGTAGCCCTGCCAGAACTGGCTAATCGTAGTCGCCTGTTACACATTCACCAAAACCGCCCGGGTGTACTGACACAAATTAACCAAGCGTTTGCACAGCATGGCATTAATATAGCCGCGCAGTACCTGCAAACCGATGACAACATAGGTTATGTCGTTATTGATGTGGATAGCGACCACTCCGAAGTGGCATTGAAAGAACTCAGCGCCGTGGACGGCACCATACGTGCGCGAATTTTGCACTAAATGGTTTGTATAGGTAGACTAAAAAGCACAGCTTCGGCTGTGCTTTTTTGATCAACAATAACTAATAGGGATCACCTTATGGACTCTAACAATAATAACAAAGACAAAGCGAAAGAACGTCGCGGCCATATCACCCTCATTGCCTTTTTAGTGGCGGTGGGTATTTTTGCCTTGGGTATTAAAGTAGGCGAGCTTCTAGCGTAATACCCAGACTCTTGCCAATCCAAGCGGCTGCTGGTTTAGGTATCAAAGTCGCTACTGGCATGGCGCTCTTTGAGTTGCTCGCTCGGCTCACCCCATACGCGATTAACTCGTTGGCCCCGCTTTACTGCAGGCCGAGCGTCAATTCTCTTGGCCCACGCCAACACATGCTTATACCCGTGTACACTGAGAAACTCAGCGGCATCGTATAACCGCCCTAACACCAAGGCCCCATACCAAGGCCAAATAGCAATATCGGCAATAGAGTATTGCTCACCGGCCATATACTCGTTTTGCGCCAAGTGCTTATCTAACACATCCAACTGGCGCTTAGTTTCCATGGTAAAGCGATTGATGGGATATTCCATCGGCTCTGGGGCATAAGCATAAAAGTGACCAAAACCGCCACCTAGATACGGCGCGCTGCCCATCTGCCAAAATAACCAATTCATACACTGCGCCTTTGCATAAGGCTCTGAAGGGATAAGCGTGGCAAATTTCTGTGCTAAATAAAGCAGTATTGCTCCCGATTCAAAAACCGGTGTGGCGGGGGTGCTGGAGGTGTCCAATAACGCCGGGATTTTTGAGTTTGGGTTAATGGCAACAAAGTCAGAACCAAACTGGTCGCCTTCGCTAATGTCGATTAAAAAAGCATCGTATTCGGCGCCTTTAATTCCCTGCTCTAGCAGCTCTTCGAACATAATCGTGACCTTTTGACCATTAGGAGTGGCCATAGAGTAAAGCTGAAAGGGGTGCTGTCCGCTTGGCAGATGCTGCTCGAACGTGGCTCCTGCTGTGGGTTTATTTAGGCTTGCCCATTTGCCGCCGCTTTCGCTATCGAACTGCCAAACTTTCGGCGGAGTGTAGGTCGATTTACTCATTGTCGCTCCTGATGATGTAAAAACGTTTTGAGTATAGACCTGAGGGTGGATAATATAATTACAAGAGCAAAAAAGGCACCTTCAGGTGCCTTTTTGAATTTTACCGCCCACATCCGTGCGCGCTATGGGTGATCATTATTTGCCTACAGCATGCAAGCTAAAGTAGTCAGCCAACTCTTCCGGCTTACCCATTAGTGTCATCATTTGCTGATTAATTTCTGCCACCGAGGTATTCTCGGGAACCTGCATAGAGACTTCAAACTGCTCCGTGCCCTCGATAAAATTCAGTGCCGCTTCTCGCAATACCACCGGCGCCGGTGACATGCTCAATTGTTGCTGGGCATTTTGTTGGAATTGCTCATAGGTCATGCCTTGCTCGCCAACTAGGCGCTCAAGAAGCGCCTTGAGTTTACCGTTGTTGGCTAATTTAAAGCTCACTTTCTTTGGCACCAACTCGGTCACAGCACTCATCATCTGGCTTTGAAGCGCCAGCTGTTGCTGTAAGTTCCCCTGCTCTTGTTGCGATTGTTGTTGCATCTCATTAAGTTGCTGCGACACTGCCATTAACGCCTGTGAATTGGTCATGGCAAAGCTAAACTCAACATCGGCTAATTTACCTGCATTGAGCTTGGTAAAAATATCCGCATCACCACTTTTTTCATCATAAGTGAACTCACTCAAGACATTGATATTCTCGCCTTTAAGCTCATCCATGCCTTGCACTGCGGCACCTGAGAAAGTTAAGTCTTTGATTTCGACACGAGAATATTCAGAAATCTTATTCGGCTCATAGCCGGTCATTTCAACACGCTCAATCTGAGCAATTTGCTCGCCGAGGTGGTCATTGACAGAAATATCGGCCAACGCCAACGCATTGTCCAATACATTGGCAGAAATCTCGTCGTAGCGAATATCAAGGCCTGTTTGCGTTTGAATTTGCATTAGCTGCTGATCAATGCCCTTGCGCGCTTCTTTCGACACATAATAATTGGCATAGCTGTATCCGCCAATGGCGATGGCACCCACGGCACCGACAATGAGTAGTTTTTTCATGTTGACTTCCTTGGGAGTGTCCAGCTCCCTCCTAGTTTGGACTTTACTTTAAAATAACGCATCGAGTGCATCGCTTAAGCTTGCGACTGCTGTGACTTCCATGCCCTCGATTGCCTCTTTCGGTTTATTGTCAATGGGTACAATAGCACGTTTAAAGCCATGTTTCGCGGCTTCACGCAGTCGTTCTTGACCACTGGGCACTGGACGAATCTCCCCGCCCAGGCCAACTTCACCAAAGACCACGAGCTCACGGGCCAAGCTATAATTTTTAAAGCTGGACACCAAAGCCACAATCAAAGCCAAATCAGCACTGGTTTCCGTGACCTTGACACCACCGACGACGTTAACAAACACATCCTGATCGGCCACTTGTAAACCGCCATGGCGGTGTAGCACTGCTAATAACATCGCGAGGCGATTTTGTTCCAAACCCACCGTGACGCGACGAGGGTTTGCAAGCTGCGAATAATCGACTAGCGCCTGCACTTCCACCAGCAGCGGTCTGGTACCTTCCCACACCACCATCACTAACGAGCCCGGTGTTTGCTCTTGTGAGCGGTTCAAGAAAATAGCCGAGGGGTTTTTCACCTCACGCAAGCCTTGCCCAGTCATGGCGAACACCCCAAGCTCGTTTACTGCGCCAAAGCGGTTTTTGTGACCACGCAAAGTGCGAAAACGGCTATCACTGCTGCCTTCAAGTAAAATAGAACAATCAATGCAGTGTTCTAATACCTTAGGGCCGGCTAAGGAGCCGTCTTTGGTCACATGGCCCACCATGATCATGGCTATTTGATTTTGTTTAGCAAAACGGGTGAGGTACGCCGCACTTTCTCTCACCTGGGAAACGCTACCCGGTGCCGATTGCACATCGGCCATATGCATGACTTGAATGGAATCAATGACCATGATCCCGGGCTTCTCTCTTAGCGCCAGCTGGCAAATGGTTTCGACATTGGTTTCGGCTAAGGTTTGCAGCTTATTGGTGGGCAACCCCAAACGCTTTGCCCGCATAGCCACTTGCTGCAGAGACTCTTCCCCGGTGACATACAGGGTTTTCATATTTTCTGCGAGGCCACACATGGTTTGCAGCAAAATAGTACTTTTACCGGCTCCAGGCTCGCCACCGATAAGAATGGCACTCCCCGGCACCACACCGCCCCCTAACACGCGGTCAAACTCAACAAACCCGGTGGAGAAGCGCGGCAGGCTTTCAAGGTTAACCTCATCCAGGGTTTGAATTTTGGCCTCAACCATGCCGGCATAGCCGCTCGCAGCACTATTGCGTGGCGCCGATTTAACCGAGGGCACACGAAATTCGGTTACTGTGTTCCATGCTTTGCACTCGCTACATTGACCTTGCCAACGCGCAAACTCAGCACCACACTCATTACATACAAAAGCTGTTTTCTTTTTTACCATATTACGGGCATAATTTTTGCTGGATAAATCGTTTAAATAACGAATAAACAATAATTTGACACCCAGTATAACGGTTTTTGCCGACTGGGTAATGGTTTAATGCATGGCTGAAGACACCCTTTTAAAACACCAACCCTTAGTTGACGAACTCAAGCAAAGCCTCGGGCAGGCGAGCTTTAGCCGCGATTTTGCCGCTAAAACGGCACAGCTACCTAAGGGCGATCAATTTATTATAAAGATGGAGTTTAATCGTCTTCGTCAGCCGTGCAGTCGCACCATTGATTTACGCGGCACGGCTTCCGGTGAGGTGCAAAGCTACTCATACAAGGGTCAGCAGCACTTTATGGATGCTCAAGCCATCGCAACCTTTGAAAAAGGCGTCGCTCGCTTCGGCGACTACACCATGGCTGTTTATGAAATGGTGATGGAAGAGGTGAACAATCAGCGCCAATTGCGCCAAGGTGCAACACCACAGCCGGAAAATAGTGAAAAAAGTGCCCGTGTCATCCACTTTGCCTCCTATGATTTTCGTCAGCAAGAGCGCATGAATTACACCATCAAAGTCAGTGTTATGGTGAATGACAAAACCATAGAGGGTAAAAGCAGCGATATTTCTTTGGGGGGATGTAAGCTTAAGTTGCCTAGTCATGCCATGCTTGAGCGTGGGCAAAAAGTGCAGGTTCGCTTTACCGGTCTAGAGGAAGATTTCGAACTGGGCCTCAAAAACGGCTTAGAATATGAAATTGTGGGCATAGATCCTGCGAGCACCATCGACTTTTATTACGCCCGCATGAAGCGCACCGGTAGCGAGACAACCCCTGGATTCGATGAGTTTCTGGCGCGCTTTATTAACGGTAATAAACGCCGCTACAAGGTCAACCTTGATAACACCCTCGATGCGGTTTTAACCAAAGGTTATGAGCAGTATTACTTGCCAAGGGTCAGTTCGCTGTTCAGTTTCATTTGCGTAAACAATAAAAAGCTCACCCCTAAACTGCTGCTTACCACCGAGAATAATGCCTACATTCACTATTATTTCAGTGATGAAGAGCGCCGCTCTGTGCTGCCGAGTATTCTTAATACGCAGCGCATAAGCAGCATTTTGGCACGCAAGGGGCAAGTCAAATCAACCCTACTTTACAGCTTTAGTCACACCCAAAATGGCAAGGTCTTCTTTTACAGCGCCACCGATATCGAACTGGCCACCTACCCTAAGTTACGCTCGTTATTTTTTTCCTATGCCAGTAGGAAGCCGTCTTGGCGGGTATTTAAGTTGCAATTGGTTCCCGTGCAAAGCGAAGACTCCCATATTCCACTCTCGCTCCCCGACAGTGCCGGCGAAGCCATCGCTAAACTTAATAAGCCTCCGAGCGCTCGAGTGCAAAGCTATTTAAAGGGTCTAAAGTACCTGTGTACCTTATCGGAGGTGAGCTCTGCTAATTTAACCGCACACAAGCGCCGCTACCGCCTCGATAAAAGCTTGGTCAACCAGCTCAAAGTATTTGGCCATCGTAAAGTGGCAGAGCCAGAGCTTGAAGTCGTTGCTTTGGAGTATGCTAACTTACGGGCTCACAAACGGTATCTGTACCAAACAGAAGTGACCGTTGAAAGTGGTTTGGCAGCGCCGATGTCAGCACAATCTCGTGATTTCAGTGTACTAGGAATGCAAATAGAGCTGAGCCAGCCAGCGCCTGAAACCAAAAAAGGCGATGTTATTTATCTGCGCTTACCGCAACTGCAAGAAATAACGAAAAAATTTGAGCTCACTCAGCTGCCTTACGAGGTGATGGCTGTCAGTAAGACCGGCACCATTTTAAACTTAAAAGCCTACCAAAAAAGTAAGCAACCCCATGTTGGCGTACAGTTTTTCTCGCAACTAGTAGAGAACAACAAAGACAAACTGCAAGTGTGTGAGGAAGAGCCGAAAGTGCCGGGGCTATCCAAAGCCTTGCGTAATATTGTGGTCAAGAATCTAGCGCAAACACCGCTATATATTACCAAAGAAGAAGCACACCTTGAGCTAGGTGCAATAGGTGAAGGACGTTATCAAAGCGCGATTCACCATATTTGGCGTCAGTTTGGTGAGTTCTCTACGCAAATAAACTTAAAACCCTTACTGAGTATCAAAGAGTTCCAACAGCTCAGTGATACCCTACGCGATGGAAACCGCCAAGATAAGCCCAAAACTTTCGACTTGTTTATTCGCTTAAACCTTAAAAAAGACGACCTCAGTAGCGCAGTTACCAGCCGCTGTATTAACACCGAAGAGGACTACAGCTCACTGCTGCCCTTTGTGAACAAGGCGCTGAAATCGGGCTTGTTGTTTGCGTTTCGCCTGCATTTATCGAAAACTGGCCGCCCAGACACGAAATACCTAATCAGCGAGCTGAAGTACATCAGTCACTATGCACTGCACAAAGCCAAGGAGTTAGAGCAGGCGCTATGGCGTGTAGAGGGCGTGATTGATGCCCTCGCTATTGATGAGTTAGTGCCAAAGCTCTGTGATATAGAGGTTCAGGATTACCAAAAAATGCTTGAACGCCGCAACCTGTGGCTACAGCGTTTAGGTTAGTTGAACTCGGGAATACTGAGTAGATACAGTATCTGCGCCAAACTGCCAGCATTGATGGCGGTGGGAGCTTGTGCCACCACTTTAGGCTTACCGTGGACAGCAACACCTAGCCCAGCGGCGTGCATCATAAGCAGATCATTGGCACCATCACCGATGGCCACAGTTTGCTCTGCGCCCACGCCCAACTCATCGCGGTAAGCTAATAAAAAGCGTGCTTTTTCTTGCGCATCAACAATATCCCCATTGACCACTCCGGTTAGCGCTTTACCATCGTCTGCTAATTGATTGGCATGAATACGGTCTAGTTTGAGCTGTTTTTGTACCTGCTCAGCAAATGGAATAAATCCTCCCGAGGCGATGGCCAAATGCCAATTATGGCGCTTTAACGTTGCGCACAGGTGGTCGACCCCTGGCATCAAGGGAAGCTGCTCTTTGAGCTCTGCAAGCAAAGACAATTCAACGCCTTTTAGTTTAGCGACGCGCTGACGCAGACTGTCACTAAATTCTAACTGCCCACCCATCGCTTGTGCGGTGACCGCAGCGACCTCGTCGTACACCCCTGCCAAACGCGCAATTTCATCAATACATTCGATGGTGATCGCCGTCGAGTCCATATCCATAACCAATAAGCCAGGTGTATGTAAACGTGGCGGGTTGCTCAGCAGTGCGCATTGCACTGCGTTTTCAGCTGCATATTGCTTGAGCTGAGAGTTAAGCTCAGCCCGGGGATTAGCAATCGCGAACGCGAACCCTGGAGGTAAATCGTCATCGGCGTGATACCGCACCACCGCCTGCACCTGACATTGCCAGTCAAGCAGCTGCTGTGCCAGTTGAGCAACGTGCATGCCCAGTTGAAAACCAAACACACTGACATAAGCCAGTGGCTGTTCGCTCTGCTGACTTGCCACTAAAGGCGAATCGTCAAAAGAATACCAAGTATTTAAACTTAGGGTTTGCTGTAAAGACAAATCGTCTTGCTGTGCTAAAGTAGACAAGAGCATGCTTTGGTGCGACATTAAAACTCCAAAAAGGTGAACACGTTAGCTGATGACAACGGATGCTTAATTTAATCACCCTTAGCGATGAAAGTCAGTAAGTACACCCATGATATGAAAAATAAACAAGTGAAAAACCCGGTTCGAACATCGCAGTGGCAACGGCTACTGCGCTTGGTGTTTGCCGCTTTTTGCTTTGTATTACTGACTTGGATGGCCTTTAACACCAGCTTTCAAGGCCACCAAATGCTCTATCAGCAAAGCTATCAATATGCCAAAAGCCTCACCGAACAGTTAGCCTTGACCGCAGCGGAGCCTTTGGAGCAGAGCAATAAGCCACGCTTGGGACACTTGGCCAATCAATTGAGTACAGACTCGAGTATTCAAAGTGCAGCCATTTATGATGCTCACGGCACTGCGATGGCGCTCAGTGAGGCGTTTAGCCCCTATCAACGTGAGTTTGGAGTCACGCAAGCAACCCCGGGGGTGAGTAAATTGAGTCAGCCTATTGTCATCCCCATCACCTCATTGCAAAGCAATAAGCCCGTCGGTTTTGCTCGCGTTAATTATCTGCCCCAAGTCGCCATTGATGACAGTCACCGATATTTTCATGAGGTCGGTCGCCAAGTACTTCTTATGCTATTGATCACCTGCGTATTCACTTGGCAGCTTGGACGAGGATTAAAACGTTGGCAGTTAAAGCGTTACTTTCGTAAAAAAGCTAAGCAGTTAAAATAGAGCTGCTCACTCAAGGCGCTGAGGTCTTGGCATTGCAATAGCCGTGCTAGGGCTATAAACACTTGAGGAATACGCTCTGGCGTATTGATTTTCCCTTGGTATCCGCAAAGCGGCATACTCGGTGCATCACTTTCCAATAGCAGGTGCTCTATTGCGACACTGCGCAGTGCTTGCTGAGTCTTAGCCGCTCGAGCATAGGTAATGGTTCCGCCCACACCCAATTTAAAGCCCAACTTGATATAGTATTTAGCCACTTGTTCGGACCCAGAAAACGCATGGATGACGCCGCCATAACGCGGCTGACAACGCTTAAAACTCGCGGCGATTAAGTCATGGCTCTGACGATGATGAACAATGAGTGGCAACGCCAGTTCATTCGCTAAGGCAATTTGCGCTTCGAAGAGCGCCACTTGCTTGTCCATTTCTCCAATACTGCGATCAAGGCCGCACTCTCCGATAGCGCACCAACGGTGCTTATGCGCTGTTGCCAGTTCGCCTAGGCCGACGATATGTTCACTCGCGTGTTGCGATAAAAAGTAGGGATGTAAACCAGCACTGATATGAATGGACCCATGGTGCTGGCTGAAGTCGAGCAACTGCTGGGATTGCGCCAAGCTAATGCCAGGCACAATAAACTGCTCCACGCCCAATGCTTGGGCATTCGCTATTATCGCCTCTCGCTGGCCATTGAACTCGCTAAAATCGAGGTGGCAATGAGAATCGATAAACCGCATTTAAGGGTTTAGGCGCTCGACACGCCAGCTCCCATCTGGCTGACGACGATACATAAAGCGATCATGAAGACGGTGCGCTCCTCCTTGCCAAAACTCAACCTTAGTCGGCTCGACACAGTATCCTCCCCAAAAATCAGGCAGCGGGATTTCACCTTTAGCAAATTTACTTTTCATTTGCGCAAACTTTTCCATAAGCGCCTGACGTGATGACACCGGCCGGCTTTGGCTAGAAGCCCATGCCGCTAACTGGCTTTCTTTTGGCCGCGATAAGAAATATTTTGCCACTCGCGATGTTGGCAACGGTTTGGCCTCGCCGTAAACAATGACTTGACGCTCAAACATGTGCCACGGGAAGTGCAGGCTAATTTTGTTATTCTGGGCAAGTTCCTGCGCTTTGCGTGAGCCGGTATTGGTGAAGAACACAAACCCTTGCTCATCGACATGCTTAAGCAACACAATACGCTGCGAAGGCTGACCCTGCTCGTCAACGGTAGCCACAACCATAGCCGTCGGATCGGGGATTTGCGCATCAATGGCTTGTTGTAACCACTTTTCAAACTGTGCTACTGGCGTCGCATCGAGCATGGTTTCATCTAACCCACCTTGCAAATACTCACGACGAATATCTTCCAATTTCATATTCATTCCTTCTCACTAAGCGCCAAGAATACCCTACAATCAACCGAGCTATGTCACCTCCCAGTCACTCAGCCTGTTCTAAAACAAAGCCTATTGGGGGATGTGTGTAATCGACCTCCCCACCAGCCTACTTTGGATAAACCGCGCGGTTCGGTCGATAAGAGGGCAAAGTACCAGCAAACGTTGAGCTGATTACATTTGCTCCATCACCTCAATGCCGAGTAGGTCTAACCCTTTGTGCAAGGTTTTTGCTACCAATGAACACAGCACTAAGCGGCTATTTTTATCTGCGTCGCTGACGCCCTCTTTAAGTACCGGACACGCTTCGTAGAAGCTCATATACAAGCTCGCCAGCTCATACAAGTACCCACATAGTACGTGTGGTGTGGCATCGCTGATCATTTGGTCCAGCACTTCTTCAAATTGCATCAGCTTGATAGCCAGCGCTTTTTCCTGCGGCGCAGCAATCACAACCGGTGCTTGATGAGTGCTGCTATCAATGCCGGCTTTACGGAAAATACTTTTCACTCGGGTATAGGCATATTGCAGATAAGGCGCCGTGGCTCCCTCAAAGCTCAACATGGTATCCCAGTTAAAGATGTAGTCACTGGTACGGTTTTTCGATAGGTCGGCGTATTTTACCGCGCCAATTCCCACTTTCCGGGCGATTTCTTCTTGCTCTTGCGCACTATGAGGAGAGTCGCTATCGGCTAACTTTGCTTTGGCGCGGGTCACCGCTTCATCAAGTAAATCGGCAAGTTTAACGGTACCGCCAGTACGGGTCTTAAACGGTTTACCGTCCTCGCCCATCATGGTGCCAAAAGGACAGAACTCATAGCTGGTTTGTTCGCGTAAAAAGCCGGCCTTACGAGCAGTCAGCTCAACTTGGCTAAAGTGCAGGCTTTGACGAGCATCAACGAAAATCAAGATACGGTCGGCTTGCAATTCATTAGAGCGATAATCACAGGCGGCAAGGTCTGTGGTTGAATATAAAAAGCCACCGCCGGATTTCTGCACGATGAACACCGATGGCTCACCGTCTTTATTGGCTAACTCATCTAAAAAGACCACTTGCGCACCCTGGTCTTCCTGCGCCAGTCCTTTTTCTTTAAGCACCTCAATCATGCGCTGCAACTCACTGTTGTAGGCACTTTCCGCTTTGATATCATCGCGAGTCAGGGTGACATTCAGCTTTTTGTATACCTCTTCGGAGTGCTTTACCGAGGTATCAATGAAAAGTTGCCACAGCTTATTACAGTGCGCATCGCCTTGTTGTAGGCGTACAACATACTCGCGCGCCTTATCAGCAAAGCCGGCTTCGTCGTCGAAACGCTTTTTAGCGTCACGATAGAAAGTCTCTAAATCAGCAAGCGCTACGGACTCTAGATCAACGCCCTCATTAAGCATGTCTTCCAAATGCGCGATAAGCATACCAAATTGCGTACCCCAATCGCCCATGTGGTTTTGGCGTATTACTTTATCACCACGAAACTCCAAGGCACGTACCACGGCATCACCGATAATGGTGGAACGTAAATGGCCCACGTGCATTTCCTTGGCAAGGTTGGGCGATGAGTAATCCACCACCACTGTATCCGCTTGCGGGTGCTGCGCTACACCGAGTGTATCGTCTTGGCTTGCAGCTTCGACGCTGGCACCTAAAAACGCCGGTTTGAGGTGAATGTTAATAAAGCCTGGGCCTGCTATTTCGACCTCGGCGGCGATATCGCTCACATCCAGGTTATCGATAATTTTTTGCGCTAGTTCACGCGGATTAGTTTTTAGCTTTTTCGCGGCGCCCATGGCACCGTTAATTTGGTAATCACCAAATTGCGGGCGCGTACTTTGCGTCACCGCTGGATTCGTGCCTTGCTCAAGTCCCGCAGCGATCATCGCAGCGTTGGCTTTTTCAATCAAAATTTGCTTAATGTTCATAGTTGCAGTTACCTTGCAATAAGGGCCAGCGAGGGCTGGCCACGATTAATACAGTTGCTCAGTGGCGCTTTAGTGCTCGCGCGTTTCGCTAAAGGTTACCTCTGGGTAACGCTCCATGGATAAGTTCAAGTTTACGCGACTTGGGGCGATGTATGTCAGGTTATCCCCGCCATCTAGGGCGAGGTTTTGCTCACACTTGCGTTTGAACTCTTCAAATTTCTTCACATCATCACAGCTTACCCAACGCGCCGTATTAACGTTGACACTTTCATAGATGGCATCCACTTTGTATTCGGCTTTTAAGCGTGCAACCACAACATCAAACTGCAGCACCCCAACGGCGCCAACAATTAAGTCGTTATTTGCAAGCGGTCTAAACACCTGCACCGCGCCCTCTTCCGATAGCTGTACTAGGCCCTTAAGCAACTGCTTTTGCTTAAGTGGATCTTTAAGGCGAATCCGACGGAATAACTCCGGTGCAAAGTTAGGAATACCGCTGAACTTAAGCTTTTCTCCGTCGGTGAAAGTATCACCAATTTGAATGGTGCCATGGTTGTGCAAGCCAATAATATCCCCGGCGTAGGCGTGCTCAGCACGCTCGCGGTCACCGGCCATAAAGGTCACCGCATCAGAAATACTGATTTGCTTGCCTATACGCACGTGGTTCATCTTCATACCTTGGCTGTACTTACCCGAGACAATGCGCATAAAGGCAATACGGTCACGGTGTTTTGGGTCCATGTTAGCCTGAATTTTAAACACAAAGCCGGTGAATTTTTCGTGCTCAGCACCCACTTTGTTGCCATCATCGGTGGCGCGCGGTAAGGGGGCCGGAGCCCACTCGGTCAAGCCATCAAGCATATGATCAACGCCAAAGTTGCCCAACGCAGTACCGAAGTAAACTGGGGTTAACTCACCGCTCAAAAATAACTCTAAATCGAATTCGTTGGACGCTCCTTGCACCAGCTCAATTTCTTCGCGCAGTTGTTGCGCTAAGCTCTCACCCACCGCCTCATCTAATTCACTGTTATCCAGCCCTTTAACGATACGCAGTTCTTGAATGGTATGGCCTTGACCGCTTTGATACAAAATCGTCTCGTCACGGTGCAAATGATAAACCCCTTTGAATTCCTTACCACAGCCAATGGGCCAGGTTACGGGGGCACACATCATATTAAGCTCAGTTTCCACCTCATCCAATAACTCCATTGGATCACGGATATCACGGTCCAGTTTGTTCATAAAGGTGACGATGGGGGTGTCACGTAAACGGGTGACTTCCATTAACTTACGAGTACGGTCCTCAACACCCTTAGCGGCATCAATCACCATCAAACACGAGTCCACGGCGGTCAAAGTACGGTAGGTATCCTCAGAGAAGTCTTCGTGCCCTGGGGTATCTAGCAGGTTAACTAAACGCTCGTTGTAAGGGAACTGCATTACCGAGGTGGTCACCGAGATGCCACGCTCTTTTTCCATTTCCATCCAGTCTGACTTAGCGTGTTGGTTTGACCCTCGGCCTTTAACTGTGCCCGCTTTCTGAATGGCTTGTCCGAATAATAGAACTTTTTCGGTAATGGTGGTTTTACCCGCATCGGGGTGTGAAATAATCGCAAAAGTACGACGTTTACTAATTTGTTGTGTTAACTCTGACATGCGGTCACTTATGAATAGTCGACCCGGCACTAAACGCGAACCAAGCCGGGAATTAATTTAGAGATTATTACGCGTGATTATACCGACTTTAGCATGCACACAAAAGCGCCTAATACCGACAAAAGTGACTTCTACGCATTGCCATGTGTATTATTGCTAAGCAATTTTGTATAATTTTTCGTTCGTTTGAGTTAGTAAGCTGTTTTTTACGTTGCAAGGAGCCGCACCCGTACCATGAAAACCAGTAAGTTAAGTATACGATTACTATGGTATATCACTCCGGTGGTGATTTTGCCCTTGCTGTTTTTAGGTGGCTTTACCTTGACCAACGTAACTTCAAGCTCACAACAGCAAACACAGCTCATTGTAAGCCGCTTTGTCGAGCAGCAGCAAAATAAGGTGTTTCACTCTCTAAATGTCTATCACTCGACCACCGAACTGTTAACAAGCTCACCAGTACTGCAAGACTTTGTGCCGGAAATACATCAAAGCAGCGACCGCTACACCGAACGTTTAGCGGCGCTAATGGATGTGTTTGGCAGCTACACCCAAGCTTACCCAGATATACTCAGTATTAACTTAGTGTCGCCACAGCAAAAAAGTTACGCTTACTTTTCAACGAAATTAGAGTCCGCACCGCAGGTATACCCATTTTTTGAGAAACTTAGCGCCAGTTCCCTGCGCCGACAGCAATTTATGGTGCAAAATGAACGCGGCGAAACCACACTGTACTTCGTGCAAAAGGTATTTACCCCAGATTACCACTTAGAGCGCCCTATTTTATTGGGCTATGTAATCATGCGCGTGCAGCCAACAGTACTTAATACAGCGATTTTAGAGTCTCCCTACAACAATACCCTCAACTTGATGCTCACTGAGCAAGGGAAAATTCTATTTAGCTCTAACCACGCCCTGCGAGGCCAGAGTATCGCCAGCGAAGAGCTGCGTAAAATTAGCTTATGGGCCGATAATGGTCGCCTCAACGAGCTCGCCTTACACAGTATTGATCACACACAACGCTTGGTGTATGCGGTGCAAATGGCCGGAGGCCACTATTTCATTACCAGTATTCCGAAAGAATTACTGTACGAGTCTGGCAAAGTCATTAGCTTGATCACCGCCTTAATTGTGATGATCTCTGTTATCACTCTGCCAATACTCATTTTTATTGTTGTACGTAACTTGCTGTTAAACCCTATCGAACAGCTGGGGGCGGCCAGTCACCGCGTTGGCGAGAATGACCTTGCCGTACGCCTACCCGATGATCGCAAGGACGAGGTAGGCCAACTCTTTAGTGATTTCAATCACATGGTTAATAAAATCTACCACACCCAGGGAGAGCTCGAAGAATACAAAAACACCTTGGAACAAAAGGTAGAAGCGCGTACCTTGGAGCTGGAAAAAACCAATAAGGCGTTAGAGCTCGCCATTGAACAAGCCGAGCAAGCCAACCAACTTAAAAGTCGCTTCCTAGCCAATATGAGCCATGAGATCCGCACTCCGCTGACGGCAATTATGGGCTTCACCGAGCAGCTGCTAGATAACAACAAGATAAAAGAAGAAAAAGTGCACACCCAGCTCGCTACGGTACTGCGCAACTCACGTCACCTGCTGGAACTGATTAATAACATTCTCGACTTATCGAAAATCGAAGCTGAGAAATTGGATATGAATCATGAACCGGTGTCGCTCTATGAATTACTCCATGATCTAGAGTCCATCGTCGAGCCGCAAGCGCAGCAAAAACAACTGCAATTCGATATCGACTATCACTTCCCGCTGCCTAAGTATTTAAGCAGCGATCAAACGCGATTAAAGCAAATCCTTTTAAACATTCTCACTAATGCGGTGAAGTTCACCACCCAAGGTGGCGTGCATATGAGCATTCGCTATCAAAGTGGCATGCTGGAGTTTGTTGTTACCGACACGGGTATTGGTATTTCAGATAAAGAACTGGACCGTATATTTAAGCCCTTTGAACAAGCCGATGCCACCACTACACGACGTTTTGGCGGCAGCGGCCTTGGCCTGTGTATTGCTAAAAACTTGGCACAGCTACTCGGCGGTGATATTTGGGCACAAAGCCAACAAGGGGTCGGCAGTCAATTCACTATTCATGTTGCTTGCTATCAACAATATACCGAACAAGATTATTACTACGACCACGCACAAATGCAGCCAGTTTACAGCGAACGCCCCGCCCTGAGCGAGCAGCGCTTTGATGGCGATATTCTTGTGGCGGAAGACAATAAAGATAACCAGGCATTAATATCACTGCTACTTGAGCGCTGGGGGATTGAACCTGACTTTGCCAACAACGGCGCAGAGGCGGTGGAAAAGGCCTTGGTCAAAGACTATCAGTTGATTCTTATGGATATGCAAATGCCCGTTATGGGCGGTGAAGAGGCCACCAAAATGCTCCGCCATGCCGCTTATGATGGCCCTATTATCGCCTTAACTGCCAACGTGATGAAGCATGATATTGAGCGCTACCTCGGTGCTGGCTGTGATAAGACTTTAGGAAAGCCTATTGATAAACAAGAGCTTGAGCATACGTTAGCCACCTATTTGAGCATCCAACAAGAAGCAGCTTCACAGTGGGACGATATTTTGCAAAGCGAGCGTTTTTTGCAAATTAATGCCAATTATAAGGAAAAACTGCCTGAGTACCTTGATGAGGTGCTTGGCCACCACCATGACGGGGATTGGGAACAGTTGCAGTCACTGGCTCACAGCATCAAAGGCAGCGCCAGCTGTTTTGGTTTCTTCGCCATTGCCGAAGCAGCGGGCGAGCTCGAGCAGGTCTTACGTCAAGGCCACCATGACAGCCATGACTACAGCGTACTTAAGCTCGAACACGCCATTCGCTATGTGCTTGAGCAAGATGTCGAGCCAAGCTAATCACTGCGCGTGTTTATGCGCGCCAATAATTCCATGAATGGCCGCCATGGCCGGGTCATGAGCATTGAAGTACTGCTTTGATGACAGTGTCACCGGCACATGAGGGGCAATCCAAATACGGTGGTCCTCAGCCTTTGACACATCATCACTTAACCCAACAAGCGAAGGCAATGCGTTGCTAAAAAATAGGCGGTCTGCGCAGCAGCTACAATAGCGACACGTCGTTCTCATCGTGTTCGGTAAGTGTCATTTTTAGCTAATACTATCAAGGTGTTGAGATCGACACCTTATCTAAGTTGTAACAAATTATCTGGTTGCACTAGCTTAAATTAAAAGCAGGTAGCTTAGGATAACAAGAGATATATGCTTGAAGGGGGCGCTTAAGGCTGTACTACATCTAGCTTGCGCATCATTAACAATGCATCTTCGCCGTCTGGGTAATACCCTTTGCGTCGACCATTAATCACAAAGCCACTGCGCTGATAAAGGCCGGTGGCAGCCTCATTACTCGCTCGTACTTCTAAAAAGATGGCCTCGCATTGGCGTGCTGTTGCTTGGTTTATAAGGTGGCTCATTAGCGCTTTACTGAGCCCCTGCCCTTGCTTATTTGGGGCAATACAAATGTCCATTAGCGTGCAATCTGGACCCGCTTGCTCGGCTATATAAAAGCCTACCAGCTCAGAACCATCATAGAGCCCGGCGTTGAAATAACGCCCACCTAGGCATGAGCGTATCAGCTTTTCGCTCCACGGGTGGCTGTGACAGGCATTTTCAATAACGCATACCGCCTGGATATGCTCCAACGGCAGCTCACTCACTTGCATGGCTGTACTCGTCAATCACATTCGATAACTGCTGCCACAACGCCTGCTTTTGAGTGACCGCCAGCGTTGCTGCGGGCAAATAAACGCTCAGCCCCTGCACTTGTGGGCTTGGTACATCACTAATATAAACGGCAGCACCTTGTGGCAAGCAGCGTAAAATATCTTGTGCCACTTTGTTGTTTAGTGGCTCTGCATTGGCCGAATTGACATGTGCAACGGGCGCTGTTGCGTCGCTGCTGCGTAAACGCACAGGTTGAATCGCAAGTATATCGGCAATATCTGGATGCATAGTAATGATTAAGTCGTTTTGGCGAGAGCCAGTTTAGCGCAAAGCTAGAAAAGAAAGAAGTGGCAGGGGCGGAGAGATTCGAACTCCCAACCGTCGGTTTTGGAGACCGCTGTTCTACCAATTGGAACTACGCCCCTGCAATGTCGACGCATTATAATGAGGTTTTTAAAAAGGTAAAGAAAAAATCACGCTTACCCGGTTTAACTGCTTTTAAAATAAACAAACGGCATGCAATTGCTTGCATGCCGCTTTAATATGGTTGTTCTTTCGCCGTGAGGCTAAACCACTATTCCCACTCGATAGTCGCCGGCGGCTTACCTGAGATGTCGTACACCACGCGAGAAATACCGTCGATTTCGTTGATGATACGGTTAGACACCTTACCAAGGAACTCATAGGGTAAGTGTGACCAACGCGCGGTCATAAAGTCGATGGTTTCAACACAACGTAGGCTCACCACCCAGTCGTATTTACGCGCATCACCCATCACCCCGACCGAGCGCACTGGCAAGAACACCGTAAAGGCTTGGCTTACTTTGTGATAAAGCTCCGCCTTGTGCAGCTCTTCGATGAAAATAGCATCAGCGCGACGGAGCAAGTCGCAATACTCTTTCTTAATTTCACCCAGTACCCGTACACCTAGGCCTGGGCCTGGGAATGGGTGGCGATACAACATGTCATAAGGAAGACCCAGCTCAAGGCCTATCTTGCGTACTTCGTCTTTGAACAATTCACGCAGCGGCTCAACAAGGCCCAGCTTCATGTCTTCTGGCAAACCACCAACATTGTGGTGTGACTTGATGACATGGGCTTTACCGGTCGCCGAGGCGGCTGATTCAATTACATCTGGGTAGATAGTTCCTTGCGCCAACCACTGCGCATTCACACGTTTGCCCGCTTCTTCATTGAATACATCAACAAAGGTGTAACCAATGGCTTTACGTTTAGCTTCTGGCTCATCAATCCCTTCTAAGGCTTTCAAAAAGCGCTCTTCGGCATCTATTTTGATGATATTGAGGCCAAAGTGGTCGCCGAACATATCCATCACCTGCTCGCCTTCGTTCAAGCGTAACAGGCCGTTGTCAACAAACACACAAGTTAGTTTATCGCCAATGGCTTTATGAATAAGCATCGCTACGACAGACGAGTCTACCCCACCGGATAGGCCTAAGATCACTTCTTCGTCACCCACTTTTTCACGAATACGCTCGACGGCATCTTCGATGATTTGCGCGGGTGTCCAAAGCTTTTCACAACCACAGATATCAACCACAAAGCGCTCTAACAGACGCAGGCCTTGAAGTGTATGAGTCACTTCTGGGTGGAACTGCACGCCATAAAAACGTTTTTCTTCCCATGACATCGCTGCATGGGGACAGGTGTCTGTTCTCGCTGTGGTAGCAAACTGAGGGGGAATTTCTTCTACTTTATCGCCGTGGCTCATCCATACATCAAGCAGACCGTTACCGTTGTCGCCAAGGTGATCTTCAATGGCTTCAAACAAGGCACAGTTACCCACTTTTTCCACTTGCGCATAGCCAAATTCTTTCTTGTCAGAGCCGTGAACTTTGCCGCCAAGCTGCGCCGCCATGGTTTGCATGCCATAACACACACCCAGTACCGGAACACCCGCTTCAAATACGTAGTCAGGCGCACGCGGGCTGCCCTCTTCGACTGTAGATTCAGGGCCACCAGATAGAATGATGCCTTGCGGGTTAAATTCACGAATTTGCTCTTCCGTTACATCCCACGCCCATAATTCACAGTAAACGCCTATTTCACGCACGCGGCGGGCGATCAGCTGGGTGTACTGCGAACCAAAGTCGAGGATCAATATACGGGAATCATGGATGTCTTTGCTCATTGCTGTCTCATCTAAATTAAATGATGGCGGACCCAGTGCAACCAGGTCCTTTACGCTAACCGAAATTAAGCAGGGCTAGCAGTTGCTAGCCCTGAGTGCACCGTTTTCGCGCCTAGCCTAGGCGGTAATTGGGCGCTTCTTTAGTAATTTGCACATCGTGTACGTGCGACTCGCCCATACCGGCCGAGGTAACGCGTACAAACTGTGGCTTAGTGTTCATCTCTTCAATGGAGGCCGAGCCAGTTAGGCCCATGGAGCTGCGCAGACCCCCCATTTGTTGGTGGATGATATTGCCAATCGGGCCTTTGTAAGCCACGCGGCCTTCGATGCCTTCTGGTACCAATTTCTCGGCTTCTTTCGAAGTTTGGAAATAGCGATCTGACGACCCTTCTTTTTGGTCCATCGCACCTAATGAGCCCATGCCACGGTAAGATTTATAGTAGCGTCCTTGATACAGCTCAACCTCGCCTGGCGACTCTTCAGTACCCGCAAGCATTGACCCCACCATGACGCACGATGCACCGGCAACCAGCGCTTTAGCAATATCGCCTGAGAAGCGAATCCCCCCATCGGCAATAACAGGAATATCACGTCCTTTAAGGCCCTCAACAGCATCTGAAATAGCGGTAATTTGGGGTACACCACAACCAGTCACGATACGCGTAGTACAGATAGAGCCTGGGCCGATGCCCACTTTCACGGCATCCACGCCAGCATCAGCAAGGGCAATAGCGCCTTCAGCTGTTGCTACGTTACCAGCAACGATTTGTAAATCTGGGTAAGCTGCACGCGTTTCTTTGACGCGGTCAATAACCCCTTGCGAGTGGCCATGAGAGGTATCGATGAGTAGCACATCAACACCGGCTTCAACCAATGCAGCGATGCGCTCGTCAGTACCAGCACCCACACCCACTGCAGCACCGACGCGTAAGCGACCTTGCTCGTCTTTACAGGCGTTTGGTTTGTCCATGGCTTTTTGGTAATCCTTCACTGTGATCATGCCTTTCAGTTTAAAAGCGTCATCAACAACTAGGATTTTCTCAATGCGGTGCTCGTGCATCAGCCCGAGGATCTGGTCACGATCAGCATTTTCGCTTACGGTAACAAGGTCTTCTTTTTTGGTCATCACGCTAGAAACAGGCTTGCTCAGCTGAGTTTCAAAACGCATATCACGGCTGGTAACAATACCCTGAAGGTTATTGTCTTTGTCGGTCACCGGGAAACCAGAGAAGCCTTTCTCAATCGCCAGTGCTTGTGCATCAGCGATAGTCAGGTCCGCTGGTACGGTCACAGGTTGCGACACAACCCCTGCCTCGTACGTTTTTACTTTACGTACATTGGCCGCCTGTTCGGCGATGGTCATGTTTTTATGAATAAAGCCCAGTCCACCTTCTTGCGCTAGAGCAATGGCTAAACGCGCTTCAGTCACTGTATCCATAGATGCAGAAACAAGCGGGAGGTTCAGCTTAATGCCGCGAGTAAGGCGAGTGGTAAGGTCCGCTGTGTGCGGTAGAACAGTAGAATGACCAGGTACTAAAAGTACGTCGTCAAAGGTAAGAGCTTCTTTAGCGATCCTAAGCATTGGCAACTTCTCACGAATTGGTGATTGGATGGAGTTGCGGCGGCATTTTATCAGCGATAATAGGGCGAGTAAATAAAATTCGCCGTTTATTTATGATAAAGTGGCGACAACTTTTTCGCTCTCTTGGGTCGTTCTATGTATTCACAACCCCACGCTAATACGCCAGCTGCCGTATACACCGTATCGCGCCTAAACCGCGAAATCCGAACCGTGTTAGAACGTGGCTTTGCCAGCATAGTACTTAATGGTGAAATTTCTAACTTTGTTGCCCCCGCTTCTGGACATTGGTACTTCTCCTTAAAAGACGATAAATCCCAAGTACGCGCAGCGATGTGGCGCGGCAACAACCGCTATGCACAAATTCGCCCAAAGAATGGCGACCAGGTGCAAGTACATGCACGAGTCTCATTGTATGAACCGCGCGGTGACTACCAAGTCATCGTCGAGCGCATGGAAGCCGCTGGCGAGGGGCTGCTTAAACAACAGTTTGAAGCCTTAAAAATGCGCTTGGCTAGTGAAGGGCTCTTTAACTCTAGTTACAAAAAGCCGTTGCCTAGCAGCATCAATAAAGTAGGTGTTGTCACGTCCAGCACTGGGGCCGCTATAAAGGATATTTTAACCGTATTAAAGCGCCGCGCACCGCAGCTTGAAGTGGTTATTTACCCTTGCCAAGTGCAAGGTGATAGTGCCCATCAAGGGATCATCGATAAAATTGCTCTAGCCAATGCCCGCAAAGAGGTTGATGTATTAATTGTGGGGCGCGGTGGCGGCAGCTTAGAAGACTTGTGGTGCTTTAATCACGAGCAATTGGCTCGCGCTATTTTTGCCAGTGAATTACCTGTGATCAGTGCCGTGGGTCATGAAATAGATACCACTATCAGCGACTTTGTTGCTGATATACGTGCGGCGACCCCCTCGGCGGCGGCCGAGTTAGTGAGTCCCGATAGCGAACAAATTAAGCAGTTTTTAGCGCATAAAAAGCAGCAGCTACACAGCGCATGGCGACACCGCTTAGCGGCCTATCAACAGCAATTGCAGCAACTACAAAGCCGTTTATCACACCAGCATCCAGCTAATCAGTTAATGCAACAGCAGCAGCGTTTAGATGAGTTGCAAATGCGTCTACACCGCGCCATGGAGCAGCGTTTTAACCACCAGCAACAGCACCTTGGCGAGCTTAGTATGCGTTTGCAACGCGCCAACCCAGCACAACGGGTAGCCAGCGCCAAATATCAATTGCAGCAACTGTCGAGCCGTCTAATGGCAAGCCAAAAAGAACAACTCTATCGCGCTCAAAGCGAACTGAGCCACCTCGCTACTCGCCTCGATAGCATTAGCCCTTTGGCCGTACTTGGGCGCGGCTACAGCATTACGCGCGCCGACACGGGAATTATTAAGTCAGTACAGCAAGTACAACGGGGCCAAGTACTGCATACGCGCGTGGCCGATGGTGAGGTTACGACGACGGTGGTAGGCGTTCAACCCAAAGATTAAGACCCTCTTCGGAGCTGCGCGAATTGGTGCGGTGAAACTGCTGCCACCACGGCTGTTCCATTAGAGTATTTTGAATATTGTGCCAATCGTCACGCGGGTCGAGTTCAACGTCTTCTTGGGCTGAGAACTGCAGGCGACACACCGTTTGCTTACATTGGGCGGTATCGAGTTTAATCTTGTACGCCAACCCTTGGCTGTAAACAAAGTCACTCACTTTGGTCTCAACTTCATAGGCCCAAGCTTCGTCTCGCTCTTGATGGGTAAATCGCTCTTTAAGTTCGGCCTCCATGTCACTGGGCGCATCCAGAATATGCTTGTAGGTAGCAATGGTTTGCTTAGCGGCCGCCAATTCGCGGCGTAAAGTATCAATGTCGCTGTTACTGTTAGCGGCACCCTGGGGTTGTTCGGGGGCGACCTCTGGCGTATCGGTAGCGGGTGGCGGCTGCTGTTTTTTTAATGCTGTTTGAGGTGATTCAGGCAGCGCCGCGAGCTGAGGGGGATGAGTTACAAGTTGAGCATCACTTGATGGTGCGGGCTGCGTTGCTGGCACGGGTGATGGCTCGAAGAACACCATATAACCGCCTCCGAAGCCCAACGAGAATGCCCCCAGTGCAGTTATAACAAGTTGTTTATTCATCCCTTTTCACTCTAGTGCCACTACAACATGGCACTAGTATGCGATTGATTCTCTTGTTCGTCATCTAAAAAGTTTTGATTCATGCTTTCCGCTGGACAAGGACAGTCCGGTTTGCCCACCAATTTAGCGGGAACGCCAACGGCGGTCATATGCGGCGGCACTGAGCTCAATACTACCGAGCCGGCACCAATACGCGCACCCTCACCCACTTCAATATTGCCCAGAACTTTCGCCCCGGCGCCAATCAGCACCCCGGCACGAATTTTAGGGTGGCGATCGCCAGACTCGTTACCTGTACCGCCTAAAGTGACCGACTGCAAAATAGATACATTGTCTTCAATCACCGCTGTCTCACCAATAACAATACCTGTCGCATGGTCAAACATGATGCCGTGACCAACACGGCACGCGGGATGAATGTCAACACCAAACACCTCTGAGCAGCGGCTTTGTATAAAACGAGCCAGCTCGATGCGCCCTTGACGCCACAAGCAATGAGCCAACCTGTGCGCTTGAATGGCGTGAAAGCCTTTAAGGTTTAAGATCACCGTTAAATAAGTATCCACCGCCGGGTCACGATCGCGAACGGCTTTAATATCGTTTGCTACATGAGTAAGCATGGTATCGCAGTCCACAAACGCTTGGTCAAATAGCTCGCGAATGGTAAACGCTGACACCACCGCATCGGCGAGTTTGTTGGCCACGATAAAGCTTAGCGCCGAGCCAAGGCATTCATGATTAAGCACACACGAGTATACGTGCGAGGCCAATAATGGCTCTTTAGTTACAACTTGATTTGCTTCTTCTCTGAGCTGCTGCCAGATTTCATGACGCATGGGCATATCCACCAACTTACGAACAACGGACTTGTAATAGACTAAGTGTAACGGATCTGCCCACTATCACGCCATCCCGGGGGCAAATTAGGGTCGTTATCAGATATAACTAAAACAACTAAGGAAAGAACTGTTGTCATTAATGCAAAAATAAAGCTAGGCTAAAGTCATAGCCGCATTGGAGAAGAATATGCCCCAAGCAATTGATAAAAAGAACTTTAATAGCTTTAAAACGTTTTACCCTTATTACTTACAAGAGCACGAAAACCCTGTGTGCCGACGTTTACATTTTATCGGCAGTTTAGTGGTGCTGGCGATATTAGGCTTTGCTGTGTTCAGCGGCAGCTACATTTGGTTGTGGGCGATGCCTGTGGCCGGTTACGGCTTTGCATGGGTGGGTCATTTCTTTTTCGAGAAAAATCGCCCTGCTACCTTTCGCCATCCAGTTTACAGCTTGATTGGCGACTGGGTCATGTTTAAAGATATGCTCATTGGCAAAGTGCCTTGGTAGCCCCAAGCTTTGCCACTAAGAGCTCTAATAGGACGCTACACCCCCACACCAAGGGTTTTTAACAACGCCAACACACTTTTAGCATTATCTGCTAATGCCAACTGCTTATCATGCTCTGAAGTCGCCTGATGCACAGCCGCAATCATCTCGTGCAGCTCTTTTAGTTCATCATCACTAAAGGCACTACGAAGTTGTGGCTTCGACATGGGTAAGGAATTGCTTAAATCAGCAGCAATCTGGGTGATATCGTCGGCGAACTCGCCTCTTAAATCGTTTAGGCTCATTATTCTATCCTGTTATTAAAGGCCTGCGCTTTGTAATGATTTATCAATAAAGGTGCTAATTGTTGGCGGGATCGGCAGTAAATCACCCACCTCCTTTATGGCGCTTTGCTGCAAACTCAATACCGAATTAGCGCTAATAAGTAACTCGGTGATGCTTTCATTCGCTTCAAGGGTTGCTTGCACATTGCCATGAATAGTGCGACGCATCCTATCGGCTTCATCGTGAATGCTGCCTCGCACTTGCGTGCGGATAAGGGCCGCCAAACCAGCCACATCTTCACGTTGCTGTGAGTTGAGATTATCATTATCAGCCAGCTGTCGTTTGCCACGATAACTTTGCTCCGCTTTGGCATACACCTTATGCCAGCGCTCATCAAGCATCGCATAAGCAGAGTGCTCCCACGCATCCACCATGGCCAAACCATTATCCCCAATCGCGGCGATGCCTTTCGAGACTTGCTGATTTGCGGTAATCGCCTGTTGCGGAACGCTAGTACAGCCACCGAGAATGACCGTCGCCAATACCACCGCACTAAACACCCGAGTCATTGTTATTGCTTCCTTTTTTATTATTTGTCCCGCTAATAGAGTAACTTAGTTCGGATGAATTGCCACCTTTAATCACCCTATTTGAGTTAAGTGCACCACTGTGTAGCAGTGCTCATTGCGGCGATAGGGCTTGGATGGATAAAGGAGAAAATGAAGTTGCAGACTGAAGAGCACGACCTGATTTAGTTATGCTCTTCAATTTGGTGCGGTGTCAATGTGACACGAAGCACCTCTTTTTTTACAGTCAAAGATGGATTATTTTTCAGCGCTGCTGCGGTGTAATTCGACATAGTCAATTGCAGCGTTGCGGTATCTATTTCATCATTACTTAACCAGTTGATATCTGTTACCTCTCCTTGGTGAGTCAAGGTAAATAGATTTGTCTGCGGGTACTCATCAAAGGTCGCAACACTTAAATAATATTGATACTTACACACCCCATGTGTTTCGATAAAACATTGCTCTTCATAAACTGGGGCTTGGTACATGCGCACATACAATGATTTATCAACTTGGTTTGAATAATCGTTTACCTCAGTGACAACTCCAAATGAAACCGCTTTTTCAAAATCTCCCTCTAGGGAAGTACATGCACCAAGAAAAACCATACATGCTAATAATGCCAATCTCATCAGGCTCTCCTAGTTCATCGCAATGTAGATAAGATATTTGTAAAGTACCGGTACCCGAGCTGAGTCCTCTTCCATTACGCTCAGTTCCGAACTTTATAGTGCCTTAAAAAATGGCGCAGATCGCACAAAGGTTACAATAAGGAGGCTGTTTAAACAAAGCGCTTCTCGATTATTCTTGAAGCCCCTTGTCACTTTAACTACATGAAGAACAACGTTATTTAAAAGCGTATAAAATAGAGCTCACATAGTGGGCTGCGGCTCATTGCTTAAGGTTGGCTACATTAGGTAAGTTGATATCAAATTTCAGGCATAAAAAAACCCTAGCCAATCGGCTAGGGTTATCAAAAGTGGTACCAGTGGGCGGACTTGAACCGCCACGCCCGAAGGCAACGGATTTTGAATCCGTCATGTCTACCAATTCCATCACACTGGCATCTTTTTTCTTTGACCTTCTCAACGAGAAGATAAAGAAAAACCACTTCAGAGCAAAGGCTTTGTTTATCTGCCTTCATCTCTATGCCGTGCATTATACAAAGAATGAAAAGCGCGGCAAGCGTTTTATGTTATTAATGTGTCAACTGCTGAATAAACAACCAAGCATGAGCATCGATGTTTAACAATATCAGCACTTAGGCATAAAGCGTTTAATAATTGCCTGCATATCAATATTTTCATTGAGTGTGCCATATTGATGGTGGCTTTGTGGCGCTAAGCGCGAGCGCACAAAGGCATCGGCAATTAAGGGGTCGCCGTAAATAAGCAAGGTTGCACCCTGCCAAAGTAGGGCTAAGCTTTCCATAATTTGCCGCGCATGTATTTCAATCGCCCCTTTATCACCAAGCTGGGCCTGTAACTGTTCTAACCGCTCATCGAATTGTGCATACTGCCCCT
Source organism: Pseudoalteromonas sp. SW0106-04 (assembly GCF_001293805.1). Lineage (NCBI taxonomy): Bacteria > Pseudomonadati > Pseudomonadota > Gammaproteobacteria > Alteromonadales > Pseudoalteromonadaceae > Pseudoalteromonas > Pseudoalteromonas sp. SW0106-04. The sequence goes on from NZ_BCAI01000006.1 coordinate 132,871, forward strand.
TAGCCTGCTCTAATTCCCGCAGTAAGGCCTTTAGCGTATCCGGCTCTTTATTCAGCACCCGCAATAAGTCTAAACACTGCACATTGCCCGAGCCCTCCCAAATGGCGTTCACCGGGGCCTCTTTATATAAACGGCTGAGCACATTGTCGTTTACATACCCCACCCCACCAACACACTCCATGGCCTCATAGGTATGTTGTACGGCGCGTTTACAAATCCAATACTTACCGATAGCGGTGGCGCTGCGTACTAACGCTCGATGGTGGTGATCATCTTGGTTATCTAATGCATTAGCGATACGCATAGAGATAGCCAAAGCAGCCTCGGCCTCAATGGCTAAATCGGCTAATACGTTGCGCATAAGCGGTTGCTGGTGCAGACCTTTGCCAAAGGCTTGGCGTTCATGGGTATGCCAAATCGCTTCTTTCGCTGCTTGCGCCATCAGTGCCGAAGAGCCCAGCATGCAGTCGTAGCGCGTTAAAGCCACCATTTGAATGATGGTGGCGATGCCGCGCCCTGGCTCACCCAATAGCCACCCATGGGCGCCGCGAAATTCCACCTCGGAGCTGGCGTTAGATTGATTCCCTAATTTATTTTTAAGGCGCTGGATATGCATTGGGTTCTTGCTGCCATCCTCGCGCCAACGGGGAACTAAAAAGCATGAAAGCTGTTGCTCTACCTGGGCTAACACCAAAAAGCCATCGCACATCGGCGCCGAGCAAAACCACTTATGACCCACAATCTCGTACAATTGCCCCGGCCCGCTCGCAGCTACGGGGGTGGCGTAGGTGGTATTTGCTCGCACATCACTGCCACCTTGTTTTTCGGTCATTGCCATCCCTATGGTCACGCCTTGCTTTTCATACCAAGGCTTATTGCTTTCATCATAGTGACGCGACAAAATCTTGGGCAGCCACCGATCGGCCACCTCTTTTTGTACCGCGATTGCCGGAACGCTGGCGAAAGTCATGGTTAACGGGCAGCCCGAGCCTGGGTCGGCGTGGCTGTGTAAAAAAGCCAGTGCCCCGCGCACCACATGCGCCCCGCTTTTGCTTTCCAACCAAGGTAGCGCACAGTGACCACTTTGCACTGCATGGCGCATCAGTTGATGATAAGCGGGGTGATAATCGACTTGATCAATGCGCTCACCAAAACGGCTATGACTAACAAATTCGGGAAGGTGCTTATTAGCAAGGATGCCGGCCTCTAATAGTGACCCACCTATGCCTTCACCAAAGTTGCAAAGCATGGGCGCCCCCCAACTGCCACCGAACCGCGTTAACCAGTATTGCAACACCTCATCGGCGCTAAAGGCATTGTAATTCGCTAACGGCTTGGGTTGATTAAATACCGAGTGTGTATCTGCTAGGCTTTTGTTATTCATTTATTTTTCTCACAGTGCGGCAGTGGAGTTATGTCACTGACTATAGCAGGTCTGACCACCTTGTCGAGCGAGCACGAAGAGCGTCGCCTTTGTGCAGGGGGTTTGCTACACTGTCGCCGATTTTATCGCTTAGGAATGTTGTCATGTCTGCTGATTATGCACGCACTGGGTTTGCCCGACGTATCGCCTCATTAATTTATGATGGCCTTGTGGTTATCGCATTTGCCATGCTGACCACGGTGGTGTACTTGCTTGTTGTACAAGGCGCTATCTCGCTAGGTTGGTTAAGCTTAGGTGAGGCGGAAGATGTGGCAGCGTTGATTCAACAAAATACCGTTCTCTATGTGCTCCGTGATGTGCTTTTAGTCTTAGTAAGCCTAAGCTTTTTTGGCTACTTCTGGAGTAAGAGTGGGCAAACAATCGGTATGCGCGCATGGCGTATGCAAGTGCGCCGGCTCGATGGCAGCCTTCCAGGCTTTTGGCAAAGCGCATGGCGTAGCCTGTGCGCGTTACTTGGCTTAGGTAATATCCTGGTTTTGGTTGATATAAAGAACAAACGCGCCCTGCAGGACTACTTATCTGGCTGTGAAGTGGTTACCTTAAGCAAAGAAGACAACAAGAAAATTTACCAAGCACTAGATTAAGCAAGGCAAGCGGCGTTTAATTGCGCCGCTTCAGTAGATAGCTTGAGAAGATAATAAACAACATGCTCGGTAGCACCGCCCCCACAAACGCGGGGATCTGATACACCGTCACGATAGGGCCGAAGATACGGTCGGTCAGGTGGAAAGCAATGCCTGTGACCACCCCCATCACAATACGCGCGCCCATGGTTACGGTGCGCAGCGGCCCAAAAATAAATGACAGCGCAACAAGCAGCATCACAGCCAAAGACACGGGCTGCATAATCTTGCGCCATAATGCCAACTCGTAAGCGGTGGTGTCTTGGTCGTTGTGCTGCAAATACTGCAAGTAAGACCACAGCCCTTTGAATGACAAGGTTTCAGGCTTCACCGATACCACTCCTAATTTTTCAGCGGTGAGCTGTGAGTCGTAAAATTGTTCTTCGGCGAAGCTTTCTCTAATTTGTGCCGCATCAACATGTAACTCTTTGACTTTACGCAGCATCCAGCCACCTTCGCGATAAAGCGCTCGATCAGCAAAGGTGATCTTTTCCAGCTCTAAGCCTTTATCAAAGTGATACATACGCACGCCATTGAGTTGCCCTTGTTGGTCAACATCCTCAATGTTGACGAAAACATCACCATCTTTGGCCCACACGCCTTGTTTGGCGCTGTATACATCGCCGCCATAAATAGCATGCGAACGCAGCTGTTTGGCGGTTTGCTCGGCCTTGGGGACGCCCCATTCGGCCATGGCCATCATCAACAAGGCTAATACCACCGCCGTTTTCATCACCGAGGCAATGACCTGTAAGCGTGACATGCCCGCCGCTTGCATCACGACCAACTCGCTGTTTGAGGCCAAAGCCCCAAGCCCTGTGAGTCCGCCTATCAACGCCGCCATAGGGAAAAAGACCACCACATCGCCAGGCACGGTATACAAGGTATATAACAGCGCATCCATAATGTCGTAGCTGCCACGACCCACTGATTTAAGCTGCTCAATAAATTTAATGAGGGTACTGATCCCCACCAGAACCAATAGGGCGAACCCCGTGGTTTGCATAATGCTGCGCCCTAAATACCAATCGAGTGTTTTCATACTGCGGCCTCTCGTTTAGTTAGGATGGAGCGCAGCCACACGCCGAGCGGTCGCCCTTTGATAATAAGAAATGCACCAATAAACAGCGCACTAAGATGCACCCACCATAGGCCAATCGAGGGCGGAATTTTGCCATCTTCCAAGGCAAACTTAGCGGCATTCAATAAAATAAAATACCCTAGGTACAGGCTGATCGCCGGCACTAGCTTGGCAAATTTACCTTGGCGCGGGTTCACCACGCTCAAAGGTACGGCGATAAGCGTTAATAACGGAATAGACAACGGAATAGCCAAGCGCCATTGAAACTGCGAGATAGCCTCATTGCTATCTTGCTCTAACAACTTGGCGGTGGGCACGGCTTCCAGCTTGCGACGCTGGTGTTCAATGGCTTGCTCGCGGATTTGCACCTGATAGCTATCAAACTCGGTATGTTGCATGTTCAGTGCGCGGGCCTGGGTTTCGTAGCGCTGCCCCTGACGCAGGATCAACTGTTGTTCACCGTTGTCTCGCTCGATTACCTGCCCTTGCTCAGCATACACGACCTGAGACTGTTGCTGACCTTCACCCCGAGGCAACTGCGCCACAAACACCTTATTTAAAACGCGTCCGCCATCGTCCATATCATGAATAAAGACCACCGCTTTTTCATTCCCTGTTTCCTGAAAGCGCCCGGCACGCAAGGCAGAAAGACCGGCATCGGCTTGTGCCCGCTCCTTTAACTGGTATTCCTTTTCACTGGCCCAAGGGGCCAAATACAAGGTCATGGCACCGGCTAAAATCGCCAAAGCGGTGCTTGAGATTAAGGTAATACGCACCACATACCATTCACTGACGCCACAGGCTTTAAGGACCGTCATTTCGCTGTCAGCATACACGCGGCTATAAGCGAGGATAATACCTAAAAAGATACTCAGCGGCAGAATCAACGAGGCTAATTGCGGCAGCTTTAGTGCCACCATAGAAAGCACTAATTTTGCAGGAATACTGCCCTCAGATGCATCGCCTAGAATCACGACGAATTTTTGGCTGATAAAAATGGTCATTAAGGTCAAGAAAACAGCAACCTGAGACTTGAAAACTTCAGCGGTTAAGTATCGAAAAATCAGCAATGTCCGCCCCTAAAAACGTCGTGTTTCACTGGCATAGTAGGAAAATTTGAGTAAACTAGTTGTTTTAGTCACTTTATTATATGTCAAGCGCATTAAATATCATACCTAAGGCATGTAATTGTCTACACTTTAGTTAGTGGATTGATAAATGCGTAAATAGTTCACGACAATAGTAAGTAGGTGAACAGCGCCTTGGCTGGCAAACGCCCCAAGGGCTGACTTTTCCTCTAATTAGGAGTCACAATGGAATTTAGCGTAAAAAGTGGTAGCCCAGAGAAGCAACGCAGCGCTTGTATTGTAGTGGGTGTTTACGAGCCACGCCGCTTATCCCCTATCGGCGAGCAACTGGATCAAATCAGTGAAGGCTACATCTCTAACCTTTTACGTCGCGGCGACTTAGAAGGCAAGCCGGGGCAAACGCTATTATTACACCATGTACCGAATGTGCTAAGTGAGCGCGTACTACTTGTAGGTTGTGGTAAAGAGCGCGAGCTAGACGACAAACAGTATAAGCAAATCATTTCCAAAACCATTAATACCCTGAACGAGACTGGGGCCATGGAAGCGGTGTGCTTTTTAACAGAGCAGCATGTAAAAAGCCGTGATACGTATTGGAAAGTACGCCAAGCTGTTGAGACTACACAAGACTGCTTATACACCTTTAACCAGCTGAAAAGTAAAAAAAGCGATCCACGCCGACCACTGCGGAAAATTGTTTTCAACGTACCAACGCGCCGCGAATTGCCGATTGGCGAAAGTGCTATTGAGCATGGTTTAGCTATCGCTTCAGGAGCCAAACTCTGTAAAGATGTCGCCAATATGCCGCCAAATATCTGTAACCCACGTTACTTAGGCGAGCAAGCGAAAAGCTTAGAAGAAGAGTTCGAGAACGTCACCGTTAACTTGGTCGGCGAGCAAGAAATGGAAGAACTCGGCATGCACTCGTACCTTGCCGTAGGCCGTGGCAGTGCTAACGAGTCAGTGATGTCGGTGATTCACTATAATGGCGGCGCAGAAGGCGCGGCGCCGATAGTGTTGGTAGGCAAAGGCCTGACTTTCGACTCCGGCGGTATTTCAATTAAGCCAGGCGAAGCCATGGACGAGATGAAATACGACATGGGCGGCGCAGCTGGGGTTATCGGCACCATGCGCTCCGTTGCCAAAATGCAACTGCCCATTAATGTGATTGGTGTGCTTGCAGGTTGTGAAAACATGCCCAGCTCTAATGCCTATCGCCCGGGTGATATTCTAACTACGATGTCGGGGCAAACCGTTGAAGTCCTTAATACCGACGCCGAGGGACGCTTAGTACTGTGTGATGCCCTCACCTATGTGGAGGCATTCGACCCCGATACCGTGATTGACGTAGCCACCCTTACTGGCGCGTGTATCATTGCCCTGGGTGCTCATGCAACCGGCATGCTCTCTAACCATAATCCTTTGGCACATGACCTTCTCAAAGCCTCTGAGCAAAGTGGCGATCGTGCTTGGCAGCTGCCGCTATGGGATGACTATCATGAGCAGTTAGAAAGCCCGTTTGCTGATTTCACTAACTTAGGCGGTCGCGCCGCAGGCACTATTACCGCTGCCTGCTTCTTATCTAAGTTCACCAAAAAGTATAACTGGGCGCACTTAGATATTGCCGGTACGGCATGGCGCAGCGGCGGCAAAACCAAAGGCGCCACGGGGCGTCCTGTGCCAATGCTAACGCAATATTTGATTAACCGCGCTGGGGTATTGGATAACCCGCAAGATTAATCACTGCGATATCACTTCAAGCCCCTTTTTTAAGGGGCTTATTCATTGATGCAGGGGCGTGATTGTGTCAAAATTGGCGGATTAACGAGCCGCGTAGAGGGCGCAATGCACGCGTTATTTTACCTGCTAGAACATGCCGATGAGCCGGGCAGCGACGTACCGGCTCATTTTGATCTTGGCGCTCGCTTGGCGTGCGAGCAATATCGCCAAGGACAACGGGTATTTATCTTTGTTGATAATCGCGACGATGCTCATCTTGTTGATCAGCACCTATGGGCATTTGACGCCGATAGCTTTGTGCCCCACAACCTCCAAGGAGAAGGGCCTCGCGCTGGTACCGCTGTGGAGATAGGGCAAACCCCGCCTGTGTCACGGCGCAGTGTACTGATCAACTTAGCATCAAGCGTGCCCGATTTTATACGTCGCTTTGATACGGTGTTTGACTTTGTGCCAGCCGATGACACACGCAAACACCAAGCACGAGCAAGATATAAGCAGTTACGCGACTTAGGCGCGCAGCTGGCAACACAAAAAGTTTAAGTTAAGGTTCTGGGCAATGGATAAAACCTATAATCCGCAAGATATTGAACAATCCCTCTATCAGAAGTGGGAAGAAAACGGCTACTTTAAGCCAAGTGGTGAGGGCGACTCATACTCAATTATGATCCCACCACCAAATGTCACCGGCAGCCTACATATGGGCCACGCCTTCCAGGACACCATCATGGATACCTTAATCCGTTTCAAGCGGATGCAAGGGAATAACACATTGTGGCAGGTTGGTACCGACCATGCTGGGATCGCGACACAAATGGTGGTCGAGCGTAAACTCGCCGCCGAAGAGGATAAAACACGCCATGACTTAGGTCGTGATGCCTTTATCGATAAAATCTGGCAATGGAAGAATGAATCTGGCGGCACCATCACCAAGCAGCTGCGCCGTTTAGGCGCCTCGGTGGATTGGGACCGTGAACGCTTCACTATGGATGACGGCCTATCTGAAGCGGTTAAAGAAGTCTTTGTGCGCCTGTATAAAGACGACTTAATTTATCGTGGTAAGCGCCTGGTTAACTGGGATCCAAAACTACACACCGCGATTTCTGACCTTGAAGTTGAAAACAAAGATAAACAAGGGCATATGTGGAATATGCGCTATCCGTTGGCCGATGGCGTCAAAACTCAGGATGGCAAAGATTACATCGTCGTCGCCACCACTCGCCCGGAAACCATGCTCGGCGATACTGGTGTGGCCGTGAACCCTGATGACGAGCGTTACCAGAACCTCATTGGCAAAGAAATCTTGCTGCCTATCGTCAACCGCCGTATTCCTATCGTTGCCGATGAGCATGCCGATATGGAAAAAGGCACCGGCTGTGTGAAAATCACCCCAGCGCATGACTTCAACGACAATGAAGTCGGTAAACGCCACCAGTTGCCGATGATTAACGTATTCAACAAAGATGCGGCAATTCTAAGCGAAGGCGAAACCTTTACCTTTGATGGCAAACCACTGCAGTTAGATGCCCCTATCCCTGAGCGCTTCCACGGCTTAGACCGTTTTGATGCGCGTAAGCAAGTGGTTGCTGAGTTCGAGCAGGCTGGGTTATTAGAAAAGATTGACGATCACAGCTTAACCGTGCCCTACGGCGATCGCTCTGGGGTGGTGATTGAACCCCTACTTACCGACCAATGGTATGTGCGCGTTGCACCACTGGCCGAGCCAGCTATCAAAGCCGTTGAAGACGGTGATATTGAGTTCGTACCAAAGCAATACGAAAACATGTACTTTTCTTGGATGCGCGACATTCAAGACTGGTGTATTTCACGCCAGCTATGGTGGGGCCACCGTATTCCAGCGTGGTACGACAACAACGGCAACGTGTATGTTGGACGCGATGAAGCAGAAGTGCGCCGCGAGCATAACCTCGATGACGATGTCACGCTCAGCCAAGATGACGACGTACTCGATACTTGGTTCTCATCAGCATTGTGGACCTTCTCAACCCTTGGTTGGCCGAACAACGTTGAAGACTTAAAAGTATTCCATCCGTCTAACGTGTTGGTCACTGGTTTCGACATCATTTTCTTCTGGGTTGCCCGTATGATTATGATGACTCTGCATTTCATCAAAGATGACAATGGCAAGCCTCAGGTACCATTTAAAACCGTGTATGTGACTGGCCTGATTCGCGATGAGAATGGCGATAAAATGTCGAAGTCTAAGGGCAACGTGCTTGACCCACTGGACATGATTGACGGCATCGATTTGGAAAGCCTAGTGACTAAGCGCACCGGCAACATGATGCAGCCACAACTGGCAAAGAAAATCGAAAAGAACACTCGTAAAACCTTCGCTGAGGGCATTGAGCCGCATGGCACCGATGCCTTGCGTTTCACTCTTGCAGCCATGGCGTCAACAGGTCGTGATATCAACTGGGATATGAACCGCCTAGAAGGTTACCGTAACTTCTGTAACAAGCTGTGGAACGCTAGCCGTTACGTGCTTATGAACACCGAAGAGCAAGATTGCGGCTTCAACGATGCACAGCGCGAGTACTCGCTGGCGGATCGCTGGATTCAAGGGCAGTTCCAACAAACCGTGAAAACCTTTACTGAACACTTGGACAACTACCGTTTTGACCTTGCTGCTAACACAATTTACGAGTTCACCTGGAACCAGTTCTGTGACTGGTACCTCGAGCTGACTAAACCGGTGTTATTTAAAGGCACCGAGATCCAGCAACGCGGCACCCGTCATACGCTGATCACTGTGCTTGAAGGGCTACTGCGTTTGATGCACCCGCTAATGCCATATATCACCGAAACTATTTGGCAGCGTGTGGCTCCGCTTGCAGGTATCAAAGCCGATACCATTATGACCCAAGCGTTCCCTGCGTTTGAGCAAGATAAAGTCGATAGCACCGCGATGGCTGATTTAGAGTGGATGAAACAATTTATTGTCGCCATTCGTAATATTCGCGGTGAAATGGACATTAGCCCAAGCAAACCATTGAGCGTGTTGCTTGCTCAGGCTTCTGCCGAGGATACTCGTCGTTTACAAGAAAATCAGACTTTCCTAGCCGCTCTAGCCAAGTTAGAAGATGTGACCGTGCTTGATAACGTCGACGACGCGCCAGCGTGTGCGACCGCCTACGTGGGTCAACTCGAGATCATGATCCCCATGGCCGGGCTGATTGATGTAGACGCTGAGTTAGCACGTATTGCTAAGCAATTGGAAAAAGCTGAAAAAGGTCTGGCTCAAGTTGAGAAAAAGCTCGCTAACGAGAAGTTTGTCAACAATGCGCCTGAAGCCGTACTTGAAAAAGAAAAGTCGAAGCTTGCAGAGTACAGCGAAGCCAAGGCGAAGTTGCTCGAGCAAAAAGCAAAAATCGAAAGCCTGTAAAAACTATTAGGCAACAATCTTAACGCGAGCTCAGGCTCGCGTTTTTTATGTCCCCGCCCCATACAAACAAGCACAAAAAAGCCAAGCGGTTGCTTGGCTTTTTCATCTCAGCGTCTCTTAGAAGCTGTAGTTGTACTGTGCACCAACCAGGTAAGCATGGCCTTCAGACTCAAAGCCCCATTGCTGCCCTAGGTTGTCACCTTCAACAAAGTTTTGGGTTTTACCGCGTAAAATACTGGCACCTAAATCAACGCTAGACGCTTCATCGATAAACCACTCTGCACCAAAAGAGAGCCAGAAGCGGTCGGTATCTGGGATAGAGATAGACAGATGCTTCTGCGCCACTGGCGATTCATCAAAGGCTAAACCAGCACGCAATTTAATATCGTTTGTTAGCTGGTAGTCACCACCGATTGACACACGGATTGAATCCGAGAAGTCTTCGTTTTTGCTAAATACCGGTCCCTCACTCACTGGCACATAGGCTTCAAGCTTGTCAAAGCTACTCCAGCCTGTCCAAAGCACACTGTAGTGTAGGCCATAATCTTGGTTTAACTGGTGTGAGCCTGAGAATTCAGCAATCGCTGGCAGGGTTAAATCAACCGTACCAGGTAAAGTTTGCCCATTAAGGCCGCCCAATGCTGCCGGAAGCTGATTGGTGTAGTCACCTTCAAATGTGAGGTCTGTTTCGCTGCGATAATGGAAGCCAAGACGGTTGTCACTATCTAGGTCATAGGCCAGGCCTACATTCCAGCCAAAGCCATAGTCGTCGCCCTCAAGGTGAACCGCTTCTAGGTTTGCTGGTGCACCTAGCGGGTTTGCGCCAAGGTTACGGACAATTTTTGCATCGGCGTATATGTGGTTAACACCCAGTGCCAAGGTCAGAGCTTCGTCCACTTTATAAGAAACCGATACATTAGAGTTAATGGTGACGATTTCAGTTTCACCAGCAAGCTGACCTGCGGCATAATCACTGGCAAACTCAGTAGCTAGACCAAAGTTAGAGAAGGCACCAAAGCCCACTGCCACCTTATCGTTTACCGGGAGTACAAAGTAACCGGCAGGGATCACCGCGCTAGGGGCGATGCTATCGTCGTTTAACACGTTAGGGTTTAGGCCATTGTTGGTGCTTTCGCCTTCAAGGCTCACGTCTGGCTCGACATAAATTGCCGCCACGCTCAACTGTGCCGTTTCAAATTGCGACATCAGTGCGGGGTTACGGGCAACCACAGATGCATCATCAGCAATGGCTGCTTCACCAGCGTAGGCGCGGCCTAAGCCTGACGCATTTTGCTCTGCCAGCTGAAAAGCGGCAGCGAAAGATTCTGTTGATAATAGCGCCAATGAAGCCGCTAAAATTGTCTTTTTGAATTGCATACTTCTTTCTCATTGTTGTCATTTTAACTGGCATACACTAGCGTATTTCATGCAAAAAAACTGTTAAATATAGTTAACATAGCGTAATTTAAGGGCGATATTTACATAATTTTACGATTTTAAAGACTGATTAGACCTCAAACACTCAAATGATATAAATTCTCATTATCATTGACTATTTATCTAATATCGCTACACTGCGGGTATAAAAAAGTGAACAGGAATGTCCTATGGTGCTCGTTATAATGCTTATTTTGGTTGCGCTGGTGTTTTGCGCTATCAGTGTATTTGCATTTTTACGTGCGAACTACTGCGCCTGCCACCATCAAGGCGAGTGCGACAACCCCGTAAGCCAATATTGGCTCGCTTCAATGCTGGCCTCGCTGGTAAGTTTGGGACTGTGTTGTATTGCCCTGCATACGACACAAGGCACCATGGTATGGTTTATACTAACGGGAAGTTGTTTTAGTGGCGCATTAATCGCCGCTAAGCGCCAAGGAAAAAAGCAGTGCGAGCATGCTAAGGCAGCAAGTGCTCCTTTAACAAACGAGACAAATTAAGGTCAAACTCTAAGGGAGAGGTGCTACCCAAGATTTTAATATCGTCTTTGCTGACACTCAAATCGACGTCTTTGGCGGTAATGTGGTGACGGTGCTGAGTGTTATAAAACACCCGTACCTTAGGTTTGATAGGATTAGCCTCGTTGCCCTGCACTACTAATGCCAAACGCTCATTGGTAAGTTTGACCAAGGTTCCCACTGGATGGATCCCGACACATTTTATAAAGCGCTGCACCAAGGCTTGGTCAAACATCGCCTTTTGCGCTAATAAGAAACGCAGTGCCGTTAGCGGCTCCTCACCTTTTTTATAGGGCTTATCTGCCACCATCGCCGCATACACATCCACCAGCGCTAAAATACGTGCTTCACGAGATAATTTATCGGCTTTGATACCACGCGGGTAGCCGCTGCCGTCTAAACGTTCATGATGGTTAACAACCATTTCTAACATCATGCTGGAGATGTGCTTTTGCCCCTTAAGCATGGTTAGACTCAGCGCCACGTGTTTACGTACCGCCTTGGTTTCAAGCTCAGTGAGTTTACCTGGCTTTGATAGAATTCCTTGCGGTACTTTGGCAAGACCAATGTCATGCAACAAGGCTGCTAACGCCATTTGCCGCACTTTATTAATTTCGAAACCTAAATATTTGGCAAAAATAGCGGTCAAAATGGCGCAATTCATCATATGACGCCAAGTGTAGCTATTTCTATCGCGCAGCAGTGTCAGCGCGGCCATAGCGTCTGGATTACGAAAAACTGAGTCAACAATATCATCAGCGATACCACTGAGTAGTGCCATATTGACTTGCATGCCTGAGGTCAGCTCGTTGTACATGGCACGCAGTTTACCCAAGCTTTGATCATAGCAAGTGCTAGCGATGAGGAACTCTTGCTCTAACGTCGCCTGACTGTGATCACGGTCACTAAGCTTCGGCTTTTCTGCTTGGCTTGCGATATCTTGTGACTCGCCAGTGTGCTCTTTCTTAGACTTGGGTTTTAAATGCGTGGGAATGGGGATATCGCTTTGTGCGAAATCGATGGTCAGCTCTTCCACTCCCTCACTCAGCAGGCGCTTAATGATGGAAGCATCTCTGACCATGCCCCGGGTTTTTATCTTTATTGACGCACCTTGGGCCTGCTTATTTACCCGGTCAACAAACATGCCGGGTTTTAGCTCGCTAATAGGTAAGGAGATCAACATAGAGGACTGTACGAAAGCTGAATAAACTCAGATAAAATTACCACTAAATGGTAAATAAAGTCCATAAAAGGTGGTTAAAACCACCCTTTAGTCTTGGAAGTAAGTGCCCCAGCCATCGTATTCCACGCCGTTATCAGCGGCAATGGCTACCAGCTTATCAACATCTTCCATAATAACGTCGGCATCGAGCTCAGACTCAACCACCACATCAAAGCCCCAGATAGTTCCCCCTTCTTCGAGTTCCAACTCAGCCGGTTCTTCCACATCAAAGCCAGCCTTAAAAGCAGCTAAAGCGGCGTTTTCTAGGGCATTAAAATCTTCACACACAAAGTGGTGTTCTACCTCATATAAAATTTCCAGATTAGAGCCATCTTCAAGTAAAGATTCGACAATTTCTTCGCTAATTTCGCGCCAGTTTTCCATTATGTTCTCTCATTCAATTGCGCCAGTGTCTGAGCCATCAAGGCATGGAAATGATCCGCATATTCGCGCGGGCTCATCGAGGCATCCAATAATTGTGGCGCCAGCATTTTGATGTAAATAGTACCATTATCCCAGCGATTTAGCTTGATGGTTTTGTGGGTATCGCTCATTACTACCGGCACCACAGGGACCTTGGCATTGAGTGCGGTGTGGAACGCGCCGGTTTTAAATGGCAACAAGCCACGACCATAACTACGGGTGCCCTCTGGAAACATCCACAGTGATAACCCGCCTTTTTTGAGTTTTTCGGTGGTTTTAGCAATGGTGGCCATCGCCCGTGAACGATTTGCACGATCGATAAGAATATTGCCCGACAACCAATAAATTTGCCCAAAAAATGGGATCCATTTTAGGCTTTTTTTACCCAAACTTACGGTATTACGCTGCAGCGCACCGGGGAGTAAAAATAAATCATAGTTATTCTGATGGTTGGCAACATAGACCGCAGGCGAACCAGTCACAATGGCTGGATCTTTCTCAATAACAACTTTCACTCCCAGCAACTTAGGCATCTTTGCATACCAGCTACCAATCACCCGCACGTTGTCACCGTGAAACGGGCGTACCAAACACAAAATAAACCCCGCGATAAAGCTTAAGGGGACAAACACAGCCATGGCTAACAAACGCAATAAAGCCAGCACGATAAACTCCACATAACCTGAATTGTCGGCATTATACATAGGCGAATTATTTTAAGCGAACACTTGTACGCTGTTATTATTTTCTCACTAAGTGCGCTATACGTGTTGGAAAAAAGCGATGCCACGCATCGGTTTTTATCGTTTCCAATTTCGCTGTCATTAAGGCCTTATAGACTACACTTGTTTAATCTTAGTTCATCTCCACAGCTCTATAGTAAGTGAATGAATTTATTACCGTTAGATTCCTTAAGGAGGACGATATGGGTAAGTGTCCAGTGATGCATGGCAGCCAAACCACACAAGCAAAACCTAATACTGATTGGTGGCCCAACGCACTCAACCTCGATATTTTGCATCAGCACGATAGCAAAACAAGCCCCTACGGCGAGCATTTTAATTACGCTGAGGAGTTCAAAAAGCTCGACTTAGAGGCGGTGAAAAACGATCTTAAAACACTAATGACTGACAGCCAGGCATGGTGGCCTGCCGACTGGGGCCATTATGGTGGGTTGATGATTCGTATGGCTTGGCACTCCGCAGGTTCATATCGCCTTGCTGATGGTCGCGGCGGGGGTGGTACTGGTAACCAACGCTTTGCTCCGCTTAATTCATGGCCCGATAATGCCAATTTGGATAAAGCACGGCGATTACTGTGGCCTATCAAGAAAAAGTACGGTAACAAGCTCTCATGGGCCGATTTAATGATCCTTGCCGGCAACATGGCCTATGAGTCTATGGGATTGAAAACCTTTGGTTTCGCCGGTGGCCGCGAGGATATTTGGCACCCAGAAAAAGACGTTTACTGGGGTGCGGAAAAAGAGTGGCTAGCACCGAGCGATGAGCGCTACGACAATGTTGAGAAGCCGCAAAGTATGGAAAACCCTCTCGCCGCCGTGCAAATGGGGCTTATCTACGTCAACCCTGAAGGAGTTAATGGCGAACCAGACCCGCTCAAAACCGCTGCGCAAGTCAGAGAGACATTTGCTCGCATGGCCATGGATGACGAAGAAACCGCAGCCTTGACCGTCGGTGGTCATACCGTCGGCAAAACCCACGGTAATGGCGATGCCGAGATACTTGGCCCCGAGCCTGAAGCCGCCGATGTTTTCGAACAGGGGCTGGGTTGGAATAACCACCACCAGCGCGGGATCGGTCGCGATACGGTGACCTCAGGATTAGAAGGAGCATGGACCACCTACCCAACAAAATGGGACAACGGGTACTGCCACCTACTGCTTAACTACGAATGGCAGCTCAAGAAAAGCCCTGCGGGCGCTTGGCAGTGGGAGCCTATTGATATGAAAGAGGAAGATAAGCCCGTTGATGTCGAAGACCCATCCATTCGCTGCAACCCGATCATGACCGACGCCGATATGGCGATGAAGCTTGACCCCAGCTATCGCAAAATCATCGAGCGCTTTCACAACGACTTTGATTACTTTAGCGATGTCTTCGCCCGCGCTTGGTTTAAACTAACCCATCGTGATTTAGGCCCTAAATCTCGTTACCTCGGCGCCGATGTACCAAGTGAAGATTTAATTTGGCAAGACCCTATCCCGAGTGTCGATTACGTACTTAGTAGTTCCGAGCAGGCTGAACTTAAACAGCAAATACTGGCATGCCCAGTGAGTGCCGCCGACCTTATCTGCACCGCATGGGACAGTGCTCGCACCTTTCGTAGCTCAGACTATCGTGGCGGCGCCAATGGCGCGCGCATCCGTCTGGCACCACAAAAGGATTGGCTTGGCAACGAACCTGAACGCTTAAACCGAGTACTTGATGCCTTGACGCAATTGCAAAGCACTTTAGACAAACCCATTAGCCTGGCCGACCTTATTGTTCTCGGTGGCACTGCAGCCATTGAACAAGCGGCAAAAGCCGGGGGCATAGATATCAATGTGCCCTTTAGCGCAGGGCGCGGCGATGCGACCGATGAGATGACCGATGGCGAGTCATTCGAGCCACTGGAACCCATTCATGATGGCTATCGCAACTGGTTAAAGCAAGACTACGCCGTTCCAGCGGAAGAATTGTTACTTGAACGCACGCAGTTGATGGGCTTAACGGCACCGGAGATGACCGTGTTATTAGGCGGAATGCGTATGTTAGGCACTAATCATGGTGGCTCCAAGCACGGTGTGTTTACCGACCGTGAAGGGGTGCTGAGCAATGACTTCTTCGTCAACCTCACCGACATGGCATACCAGTGGCAGCCTAAAGAGGATGGTCTTTATGACATTGTTGAGCGCAGCACAGGCAAAGTGAACTGGACCGCCACCCGCGTTGATCTGGTGTTTGGCTCAAACTCTATCTTGCGCAGTTATGCTGAGTTTTACGCTCAAGACGATAACAAAGAACGCTTTGTCCACGATTTTATCAAAGCCTGGGTTAAAGTAATGGACGCCGATCGCTTCGACCTGTAAGTGACAAAGGCAGTTAAAGTAAAAAGAGGGCCAAGGCCCTCTTTTTTAATCTTCGCTAAGCGTTTCCTCGTCGGGCGCTTCACTGGCTTTGGCGCTCAGCTCTATATCACAGCCATCCACACGCTGTAGGCCGCGCGGTAGCTTATTGCCTCGGCGTCCGCGCTCACCATAATAGTGTTCGAGGTCTGCGGGCTTAAGCGTTAGTTTGCGCTTGCCTGCATGCAAGGTCACGCTAGCACCCACGGGAACCACGGTGAGTAACTTCACATACTCTTCGCGCGCCTGTACCTTGGCACTGGGTATGGAGATAATCTTATTCCCTTTACCTTTGGCGAGCTTAGGCAAGTCTCGTAACGGGAACAGTAACATGCGACCTTCACTGGAAATAGCCATGCAGTAGTCTTTACTGACATCGTTTACAGCAATAGGCTGGAGCAACAACCCGCCTTTGGGCAAACTTACCAGTGCCTTACCATTTTTGTTCTTACTGACCAAATCGGCAAATTCAGCAACGAAGCCGTAACCGGCATCACTGGCCATCAGTAACAGTTGCTCATTCTCTGCCATCACCGCGTGTTCAAGTGTGGCGCCCGTAGCGATATTAAAGCGCCCCGACATCGGCTCACCTTGGCTACGCGCTGAGGGCAGACTGTGTGCATCGGTGGCAAAGGCACGGCCACTGGAGTCGAGGAATACCGCCGGTTGATTACTCTTGCCTTTGGCGCTGGCTTTAAACTTATCGCCTGCGCGATAGTTTAAGCCCTCGGCATCCACTTCATGGCCTTTGGCCACCCGCGCCCAGCCTTTTTCTGAGAGCACCACGGTGACCGACTCTGAAGGGATCAAGTCTTTCTCGCTCAGAGCTTTGGCTTCTTCACGTTCAACTACAGGCGAGCGGCGAGCGTCACCGTATAGCTCGGCCGCTTCTTGAATTTCTTTTTTCATTAACGTCGACATACGGCGCTCTGAACCTAAGATCAGCTGCAGTTTGTCACGCTCTTGTTCCAACTCGTCTTGCTCGCCGCGAATTTTCATTTCTTCCAGCTTAGCAAGGTGGCGAAGTTTCAAATCGAGAATTGCTTCAGCTTGTTTTTCACTGAGGCCATAGCGCTCCATCAATACCGGCTTTGGCTCGTCTTCGCTGCGAATAATAGCAATGACTTCATCAATATTGAGGTAGGCAATCATCAAGCCTTCGAGAATATGCAGTCGTGCGAGCACTTTATCTAGGCGGTACTGCAACCGTCGACGTACCGTATCACGGCGGAAAGTAAGCCATTCGCTAAGAATACTGCGTAAATCTTTCACTTGGGGTCGGCCATCAAGGCCGATCATATTGAGGTTAACGCGGTAGTTCTTTTCCAAATCCGTGGTGGCAAATAAATGCGCCATCAGCGGCTCGACTTTTACCCGGTTAGAGCGTGGCACCACTACGATGCGGGTTGGGTTCTCATGATCCGACTCGTCGCGTAAATCGGCCACCATCGGCAGTTTCTTTGCCGTCATTTGGTTGGCGATTTGCTCTAACACCTTGGCGCCTGAACACTGATGTGGCAATGCAGTGATCACCACTTCGCCCTGCTCAATATGGTATTTAGCCCGCATTTTCAGTGAGCCACGGCCACTGGTGTAGAGCTTTTCAATGTCCGCCTTGGGAGTAATAATTTCCGCTTCGGTGGGGTAATCGGGTGCCTTAACCAGCTCCAGTAACTCCGCCAATTCGGTCTTAGGTTTGTCCAATAACAGACAACAGGCATTAGCCAATTCGCGCACATTGTGCGGTGGAATATCGGTTGCCATGCCCACAGCAATACCCGTTACGCCATTAAGTAAAATGTGCGGTAAGCGCGCAGGCAGTACCTCAGGCTCCTTCATGGTGCCATCGAAGTTGGGGATCCAATCAGCGGTGCCCTGGCCTAACTCTTTTAACAGTACCTCAGAGAATTTTGACAGTCTCGCTTCGGTATAACGCATCGCCGCAAAAGACTTAGGATCGTCGGCGGCGCCCCAGTTACCTTGACCATCAACTAACGGGTAACGATATGAAAAAGGCTGTGCCATCAGTACCATAGCCTCATAGCAAGCACTATCACCATGGGGGTGATACTTACCCAGCACATCACCCACAGTACGGGCGGACTTTTTATATTTCGCCGCTGCAGAGAGCCCCAACTCACTCATTGCGTAGACAATGCGCCGTTGCACGGGCTTGAGACCATCACCAATGTGAGGTAAGGCCCGGTCCATGATCACATACATGGAATAATTGAGGTAGGCGTCTTCGGTGAAGCGCCCCATGGTAAGTTGCTCTATGCCTTGTTGTGACAAGGTCGTTGTTTGTGTCATTGATACTTACCCAAACTTACTTCTTGTTGTAGTGCACGCGGTAAATCGCGTTAGCGTAATCATCGGAGACCAGCAAGCTGCCATCGGCCATTTGCACCATGGCAACGGGCCGGCCAAAGGTTTCTTCATTTTCCATAAAACCGGTAATAAATGGCTCGTAGCCAGTCACTTGGCCATCTTCTACCTTAGCCATCATCACTCGGTAGCCCGCTTTTTTACTGCGGTTCCACGAACCATGCTCAGCCACAAAAAGCTGTTTGTCATAGTCACTTGGAAATTGCTCACCTGTGTAAAAATGAATACCTAGTGGCGCCACGTGAGCACCTAAATTTAGCGCTGGCTGAGTGTAATCGGCAGCGTTTTTGCCTTTGCCGAACTCCGGATCCGGGATTGTACCACCGTGGAAGTATGGAAAGCCAAAATGTTGCCCGACTTCATCGATACGGTTAATTTCACACGGCGGAATATCATCACCCATCATGTCACGACCGTTATCGCTAAACCACAGTTTGCCACTGTCTGGATGGTAATCGAAACCAACCGAGTTACGCACCCCCTCTGCAAGGGTGGTAAGCTCTTTGCTCTCTAAGTTCAGGGAGAAAATACGGCCAAACTCGGGGTCTTCTGCGCAGACGTTACAAGGCACACCAACAGGCACAATAAGCTCACCGCTGGGAGCGAAGCGAATAAACTTCCAACCGTGGTGGCGTTTATCGGGAAACTTGTCATACACCACTTCTAGTTTGGCTTTATCAAGCTTGTTGTCGATATCATCAAAGCGAATAATGCGCTCTACCTCAGCAACGTAAAGTGCTCCGTCTTTATAGGCTATGCCCGAAGGCATGTTAAGACCTTCAGCAATCAGCACCTGTTTGTCGGCACGGCCGTCTTGGTCTTTATCAATTAAGGCGTAAACATTACCCGCTTTACGCGAACCGGCATAGACCACACCGTTTTCGGAAATGGCTAGTTGCCGCGCGTTATCAACATTTAGCGCGTACGGCTCGATGGTGAAGCCTGCGGGAACCGACAGTCTGTCGGTGATATCTGTTGCCATCGCACTGCTGGCGAAAGTTAACCCAAGTAATGCACTAACAAGTTTGTTATTCATAAATCACCTTATTTCGACCGCTGTTTTTTGCTTGATAGAGTAGTTTGTCCACGGCGCTGAGCAGCGCTTTGGCAGAGTCATAATCATTACTGCGCTGCAGTACCCCAAAACTCGCCGTTACTCGTAACTCATGATTATTGCTTTTTACTGTATCCGAGCACAAACTATTGCGCAAACGCTCTGCGATCTCAACAGCTTGCTCAAGGTCGGTGTCTGGCAACACCACCAAAAACTCTTCCCCCCCTGTGCGCCCGAGCATATCGCTCTGGCGTACCATGTAGCTAAAACGTTTGGTCACACAGATTAATACATCGTCGCCAACGCTATGCCCAAACTCATCGTTAATACGTTTAAAATGATCAATATCGCAAGCGATCACAGAAAAAGGCTGATTGTCTTGCCACAAGCTATCGACTTTATCCATGATATGGCGACGGTTTGCCACCGCCGTAAGACTATCGGTGACCGCAAGCGCGCGAAAACGCTGTCGCAAACGATATTGTCGCCAAGAAAAAGCAAGCACGGTGATAAGCACTAAACCACCGAGAAAAATGATTCCTTGCTGTAGTTGGTGCTGTCGCTCGGAAGCCTCAAGTTCTAGCTTCTGTAGTGACTGCTGCTGCGCCAAAATACGGTTATTAAGCTCTATTTGCTCGGTATCAAACTGCACTTTATGGCGCGCTTTGGCCACGGCTCCTACACTGTCGTAATGTTGTTCACTGGCCTTTATATACTGCTCTAACAAACCCACCGCTCTTGGGTAATCTTGCTGGCGCTTAGCCAACTGCGCTTTTAATTCAAGCAACTCCAAATTGCGATGGATACTGCCTTGCTCTGCTTGTGATTGCTGCTGTTGTTCAATGTTGCGCAATATATGCTGAGCCTCTTCAAGGCGGTTTTGTTGCAAGCGAATACGCGCTTGCAAAAATTGATGGGCACGCTCATTAGCTGCATCTTCAACCACCCAAACCCAGTGCTCACTTTTATCTAGTGCTTGGTCTGCTTGTTCGGTTTTCCCCATCTGCGCATAAGCAAGCGCCAACCCAAAGTAGGTAAAGTATTTACCTTGTGGGTCGTCGCGTTTAGCCCCAAGTGGCAACATTGCTTGAAAGTATTCCAACGCTGTTTGGGGGTCATTGAGTTCGATGTAAATAGAACCAATATTAAACAGCGACACCATTTGATCGAAGTACAAACCATGCTCGCTAAAATAATTAAGCGCTTTAGTTTGCATAGCCAATGCTTGGTCGTAATCGAACAAGTACTCATGGGTTTTCGCCATACTTGATTCAAGATACGCGATTTGCAGCTCTGAGCCGTGTTCAAGTAGCAACCGATAAGCCCGAGAGAAATAGCCTAATGCTTTTATCTCTTGGTCGTTGTAAACGTAAAAAGTGCCGATGGCGCTGTACACTTCAGCTTGAAGAAGAGGGGCCAGGTCTTGAACTTGCTGCTCGGCTTGGCTGTAGAGTTCAGTCGCTGCGTCTAGCTTGCCTTGGCGGTCAAATAGTTGCGCACGGGCAAGCAACAGGAGTACTTGTTGTGATGGCCTAAGTTCATCCGCTGTGGCGGTGAGCTTATCGGTTAAACGCTGTGCGTCGCTGTCGCGCCCTACAAGTAAGTAGTTGCTGACCAGCTCAAGTTCAAACGCTGCGCGTTGCAATGCACTGAGCCCGCTGTGGTTATCGAGTAGTTGTTCGGTAAAGTTAACAGCTTCTACAGGGTCTTGAACGCTGTATTCATCCAATTGCTTGAGCTGCTGATTCAGCCACCCGTCGGAGTACTGCTCTGGCTCGCTTGCCAGCGCCGAGCCGACAAACACAAGCAAGAGTATATGCTGGCAAAGCAGTAATACGCGTTTCATAGCTATCCTTAATTTAATATGGTCTCGTTTAAATAGACCACACCGCAAGTAAAGGGAAGGTGAACGGCTAACACTCGGCTGTAATGTTAGCCGTGATAGTGATTCTTTTTACACCTCAACTTGCGCTTTATCGCCGTGATTCTCAAGCCATTGGCGGCGATCGCCAGAGCGTTTTTTCGCCAGCAACATATCCATCACCTCAACGGTGTGTTCCATCTCTTCAAGGGTAAGCTGCACCAAACGTCGAGTGTTCGGATCCATGGTTGTTTCACGCAGCTGCAACGGGTTCATTTCCCCCAAGCCTTTAAAGCGTTGCACATTGACCTTGCCGCGTTTCTTTTCTGCTTCAATGCGATCCAAAATACCGGTTTTTTCTCCCTCATCTAGGGCATAGAAAACCTCTTTACCCACATCAATGCGATACAGAGGCGGCATGGCAACATAAACATGACCCTGGCGCACCAAGGTGGGGAAGTGTTTAACAAACAAAGCACATAACAAGGTGGCAATATGCAGTCCATCGGAGTCAGCATCGGCGAGAATACAAATTTTGCCGTAACGCAAGCCACTTAAATCGTCGCTGTCGGGGTCTATACCTAATGCAACGGAGATATCATGCACTTCTTGCGATGCTAAAATTTGTCCGGATTCCACTTCCCAAGTATTCAGAATTTTCCCTCGCAGCGGCATAATCGCCTGGAAGTCTCTATCCCGGGCTTGTTTGGCTGAGCCGCCCGCTGAGTCCCCTTCCACTAAAAATAATTCAGTGCGCTCACTTTCGTTACTGCTGCAATCGGTTAACTTACCGGGCAAAGCGGGGCCTTGCGTTACCTTTTTACGCACCACTTTTTTGGCAGCGCGCATACGTTTTTGAGCGTTACTAATACATAGCTCAGCAAGGAGCTCGGCAATGTCGGTGTGCTCATTTAGCCACAGGCTAAAGGAGTCTTTAACCACCCCAGAGACAAACGCTGAGCACGAGCGTGACGACAGCTTTTCTTTAGTTTGTCCGGCGAATTGTGGGTCTTGCATTTTTACCGATAATACATAGGAGCACTTTTCCCAGATATCTTCTGGCGTCAGCCGTACACCACGGGGCAACAAGTTGCGGAATTCGCAGAACTCTCGCATTGCCTCGAGCAAGCCTTGGCGCAAGCCATTAACATGGGTGCCTCCTTGTGCGGTGGGAATGAGGTTAACGTAGCTTTCGGTGATCGACTCACCGCCCTCTGGCAACCACAACAAGGCCCAATCCACTCCTTCCGTGGCACCACTAAACTCACCGGTAAATGGCTGTTTAGGCAGTGCTTCAAAGTCTTTGGTTGCGTCTTTAATGTAATCTTGCAGGCCCGCCTCGTAGTACCACTCCTGGGTTTCTTTGTTTTGCTTGTTGATAAAGCGGATACGCAAGCCAGGACACAGTACCGCCTTGGCTTTAAGAATATGGTTGAGTTTAGAAAGCGAAAAATTCGCAGAATCGAAATACTTTGGGTCGGGCCAAAAGCGAACTGACGTACCGGTATTACGCTTACCCACAGTCCCGGTGACTTCTAAGTCTTTCACCTTATCGCCATCGGCGAAGGCAATCTCATACACTTGCCCGTCGCGACGCACAGTCACTTCTACACGTGTTGACAGCGCATTGACCACTGAAATACCCACGCCGTGCAAACCACCAGAGAATTGATAGCTTTTGTTAGAGAACTTACCACCGGCGTGAAGCTTAGTTAAAATCAGTTCAACCCCTGGGATCCCCTCTTCAGGGTGAATATCCACCGGCATACCACGACCATCATCAATGACCTCTAACGAGTTATCCTCATGTAAAATGACATCTACCTTACTGGCATGTCCGGCTAGCGCCTCATCAACACTGTTATCGATCACTTCTTGACTGAGGTGGTTAGGGCGCGTGGTGTCGGTGTACATCCCCGGGCGGCGTTGCACCGGCTCGAGACCATTTAATACTTCAATTGCTTCGGCGTTGTAATTCTGCTGGCTCATATTTTTATTCGTTAACGGCCTTAGTGGTTAGAGAGATATTCAGAAATTGCATTATATGGGCAAAGTAGCGCTCAAACCCAATAAAACTGTGGTTGCCACCCGCTTCTACTTGTTGTTTACAACCTTGATAGTAAGCGACAGCCTGCTCATAGGGTAGCACTTCGTCACCTTCTTGTTGTAACAAAAACAGCAGCTCGGGGGAAGTTAATTGCTGTAAATAAAGCCCCTGCAAGGCCTGCATGTGAGTGTGATTCAGCTCATAGCTATAATTTTGATAGGGGTTGTACTGCACCCCGCGATACTCATCGAGCAGCTCAAAAGGGCGTACGGCAGGGTTTATCACCACGCTTGGTAAATGATAACGCTGCGATAAATACGTAGCATAAAAGCCACCAAGCGAACTGCCGATTAAGGCGGTGTCTTCATCCACCAACGCGCTCAAGTGGGCGATCGCCTGCTCTGGGTCATGGCTGAGACGTGGCACAATATATTGCCCCTGCCAAGTACGTAAGTGCTCACCAAGCTGCACTGCTTTGTGGGAGCGCTCAGAACTATTGAAGCCATGAATATAAATTAATTTGCGAGCCATTTGACCTCTGTGATGGGCGCTTTATTGGCCACGAGACGCACGCGACGATACCCTGGGCCGAGATTTTCTTGCTGCCAACTCGCTGCATTTTTTACAAATTGTACCGAGGTTGCAGGGGTGCCGAACACCTCAACACCTTGGTAATCATGGTGGTAATCATGGTGTGTATGGCCATGTAACACAGTTGCGCTGCGACTACGCGTCTCGATGCATTGCAATAACGCATCACCATTTTCAAGAATATGCTTATCTAAATAACCGTGAATAGGCAATGGATGGTGATGGGTAATAAACACCTGCTGAGAAGCGGCTGTGTCAATGGCATCACCAAGCTCAGTCAAATGGTTCTCTGCCACCCACCCTGCCGGTGTATCGCCTTTGCTATTAATCAGTAAAACCTGGCCACAAGCATGCTCAATGCGCTTTTCAGGACGAATTTGCCCCTCTGTCATCGCATTGAGTTGGCTAAGCTCGTCATGGTTTCCCGGTACCCAAAATACCGGGCACTGCAACGCGCTATTGGCCACCAGCTCAGCAAACAGTTGATAAGATTCAGGGCTGTGGTCTTGGGTAAGATCGCCACCGAAAACAACAAAATCAAATGCCTCAGCGGTCATGGCCGCTAGCGTTTGTTGCAAATGCTGCGCTGTGCGCACACCAAAGTACTGCTCTTGCGGCTGCGCAAATAAATGCGCATCGGTAAAATGCGCGAAGTTTAGCTCAGTGCTGGCAGGGCAAAAATAAGGGGGGTCAAACCAAGCCACTGTTACAATCCCAATCTAAAACCGCTTCACCATGTGACATACAAAAACTCAACCAGTCATGCAAAAACGCATTAACTTGGTATTTTTCGTCTTTATGATGCATTTTCGGGTTCGGGTAACCATAAGATGGTTTAATACGCGTATGGTAGTTTGGATGCAC
Organism: Pseudoalteromonas sp. SW0106-04; assembly: GCF_001293805.1. Lineage (NCBI taxonomy): Bacteria > Pseudomonadati > Pseudomonadota > Gammaproteobacteria > Alteromonadales > Pseudoalteromonadaceae > Pseudoalteromonas > Pseudoalteromonas sp. SW0106-04. Next base: position 157,776 of record NZ_BCAI01000006.1, read on the forward strand.
TACCTCTGCGACCTTGGCATCGTGATAAATACGGACATTCATTGGCGGTGTGAATAGGCCCTCCACCGCTCCTTGCACTTGAGTAATACAAATATCAGTGGTGTATTTGGCAGCCTGCTCAATCACAACCTCATATTGCTCATTAGCGATAGTGAGTAACTGCGATGCGCCCGTTGTGCCAGCACTGGGCAAAATCCGCATCACGTTGGCATAGTTGCGCTCACACAAAGTGAGGTATTTAGGCAGGGATTGAATGTACCCTGCTTTTCTTTGTACTGTCACTCAGCGCCCCATTGCTGTTGAATTCGCTGCTCATTGAGTGCTAACCATTGTAGACTAATCACTGTAGCGGCGTTATCAATTTCCCCGTTGTTTAGGCGCGCCATTGCCTCATCAACAGCCATCACATGTACTTTTATATCTTCACCTTCATCATCCAGCCCGTGCACCGTGCCGCCGATTCCTGATAAATCAGTTTGCGCTAAATACAAATACAACCGCTCTGTTGTCCCGCCGGGGCTCGAAAGGTATGACAGCATGAAGTCCAATTGCTGCAATTCCAAACCCGCTTCTTCTTGCGCTTCTTTACGCACTACCGCCGGGTAATCTTCACTGCCATCAGCCATGCCAGCAATACACTCTAATAGCCAGGGGTTGTCTTTGGTTGCCAAGGCGCCTATGCGAATTTGCTCAACGAGTAACACCGAACGCGTTGCTGGATCATAAGGCAACACGGCCACAGCATGACCGCGTTCAAATATTTCACGCTCAATGGTTGCACTGGTGCCACCGGCAAATAATGCGTGTTTGAAACGGTACTTATCGATTTTGAAAAAACCTTTAAACACTTCTTCGGTGCTCTCAATGGTCACATCACCTTTATCGAACTGATTGATTTTATTCATTTTATACTCACCACCCCACTTGGCCAAAAAGTTTATAAGTCAACGGTCGCGTTTACCCTTCCGCGAAAATTATATTCTGTTACACTTAAGCGCAGTCAATTTACGTTTTTGCTTTTCGCAAATAGCGAGAAACACGATAACATGCTCCTAATTCGCTGAATATTCTAAGGACTGTACTGATAATGAAAAAGACACTACTGACCACGCTGATTGCATTGAGCTGCAGCTTTAGCACTTACAGTCATGCTGAAGACCTAATGCAGGTGTACGAAATTGCACTTGAGAACGATCCCGTTGTATTAAAAGCTAAAGCCAATGCCCAGGCACAAGAGCATAACACAGACCGCGCACTGAGCGCGCTGTTGCCCCAACTTGGCTTCAGCATGGGCTATCGCAAATCCGAAAGCGATGGCTTCCAAACGGTGGGCGACCTTAATAACTTGGTTCAGGTGGAGTCAGAAAATGACACCTTTTCCCGCGAAATTAGCCTTAGCCAATCTATTTTCGACCTCAGCGCATGGCGCTCACTAGATATTGCCGAAAAACAAGCACTACAGCAAAAGACCGTTTATGATCAAGCGCAACAAGCTTTAATTATTCGTGTTGCTCAAGGCTACTTTGAGGTACTTGCTGCCATTGACACCCTCGAATTTGTGCAAGCAGAAAAGCGTGCCATTGAGCGTCAACTCGAGCAAACCAAGCAGCGTTTTGCCGTCGGCCTCACCGCCTTTACCGACGTACATGAAGCGCAAGCACAATTTGATAACTCAGTGGCCCGTGAAATCGTCGCTAAGAATGACGTTGAAACAGCACGTGAAAAGCTTCGCGAAATTACCGGTAAGTACCATGCCAAGCTTGAGCAGCTTGATACCGAGACCTTCTCTACTGTTAAGCCGACTAAAGCCAACACCGATTTTGTTGCCTTAGCAAAAGAGAATAACCTTGAATTACAAGTAGCTAAAGCATCGGTTGATATTGCCAAGCAGCAAATCGACTTAGCCCAGAGTGGCCACTACCCTACTTTGCAGCTCAATGCCTCCTACGGCGATTCATTAACCGATACCGAGCTTAACTCTATGGGCTCCACTATCGTGCGTGATGGCACACCTCGTGAAGACCAAACAGCTATCGGCGTAAGCTTTAACCTGCCTATTTACTCAGGTGGTGCAACCCTAGCTTCGACGAAACAAGCTCGAGCATTGTACGTGGCCGCCAGTGAAGATCTCGAAGCGACCCTACGTGCCGTGACGCGCTCAACCATTACCTCTTACAATCAAGTGGTTGCCGATATCGCTACCTATAAAGCACTGGAGCAAGCCGTGGTTTCTGCGGAAAGTGCTTTACAGGCCACCGAAGCCGGGTTTGAAGTGGGCACACGGACCATAGTGGATGTCCTCATCAGTACGCAAAACCTGTATAACGCCAAGCGTAACCTTGCCGATGTGCGTTATCGTTACGTGGTCTCTACCCTAGCCCTTAAACAAGCGGCTGGCACATTGACAGCAGACGACTTAAAAGCCATCAACCAAGGCTTAAAAGCACAAAGCTAAGCTCAAGCAAAGTTCAACAAAGCAAAGCCAGTGCCCAGCACTGGCTTTGTTGTATGAATAACGTATACTGTTGGCCATCTACAACGGTGAACAATAACTACAGTGGTCAACAAAGCAACTTTCCAACTTGCCTTCTTAACCCCCAAGTACTGGCCAAGCTGGCTGTCCATCTTCTTACTTTATACCCTTAGCTGGTTACCACAGTCGTGGCAACTTGCGCTTGGTCGTGCCCTCGGTCGTTTAGTACATCGCTTGGTAAAAAAGCGCCGAAAAATTGCTGAAGTCAATATTGCCTTATGCTACCCAGAGTTAACAGAAGCCGAGCGCGCCGAGTTGGTGCTTAAGAATATGGAAAACACCGGCATGGCCATTTTTGAAAGTGCCATGGCATGGTGGTGGCCCGCATGGCGAGTAAAACGAGTGATGGGGTCCATCACCGGATTAGAGCATGTAGATCAAGCCAATAAAGACGGTAAAGGTGTGCTGTTATTGGTGCCTCATATTCTGCATTTAGAAATGGCCTCTCGCGTAATGGGATTAGAGCGCCAAGGCGTGGCTTTTTATCGCCCCCATAACAATGCCTTAATGGATTACTTTACCGCCAAGGGACGTTTGCGTTCGAACGAGTATTTGGTTGGAAAGCGTGATGTTAAGTCTTTACTTAAAGCGCTAAAAGATAAAAAGTTTTGCTACTACCTGCCGGACCAAGATTATGGCCGCAATCGCAGTGTTTTTGCGCCTTTTTTTGCCGTCAAAGAGGCAGCAACCACCACAGGTACACTATTATTTGCAAATAGTCGCCATTGCCGAACACTGAGCATTATGACTCGCCGAGACGCACAGGGGAAATACCACCTCGCGGTGCAACCTCCGCTAGAGAACTTCCCCAGTGGCGATGATGTGCATGATGTCACGCAAGTAAACCAGCGTATGGAGCAAGCCATAAATAATGCACCTGAGCAATATATGTGGCTACACCGGCGCTTTAAGACGCGCCCTGACGAGCATGCACCGTCTTATTATCGCTAGTCAATAACAACAATGACCAACTATGCTTAACAATAACAACATCATCAGGAGTAGCTATGTGGTTTTGGATTAAACATTTATCACTGGCTTTTATTCTTATTTTAGCCGCCGCCTATTTTTTACTCGGCGATGGCCCTGTATTTCAAGTAAGGGAAGACAGCAACCCAGCCGCCAAAGGGTTGTCACAATTTTACGCTAACATCAAAAATACCGTGCGCAATGCCACTGAACGTGAAAAGTATGTTATCGAGCTGGGCGAGCCTAAAGACGACATCACGCGCATGCTGGAGCAACGTGTCGGTGTGGTGCAACCCACCGATATTCGCTGGCAAGGGCAAGTTAAAAGTCGTCGCTTTGCCGCTGGGGCTACACTGCGCAAGGTGATGTCTGACTTCGCCAAAGAAGAAGGTATCGCCTTTTACTGGTACTTAAATAAAGACTACGTAGTGAAGCACCCTTTTCGCGTAGACGACACTTTTGTATCAACGCTCTACCAAGTGGGCAAAGCGATTGACAGTGATTTTGAATACGAGGTACAGACCTTCTATTGCCACCGCGAGCGCGCGGCCGTGATCACCGAGCGCCCCTCACCTTATATTCGCGAAAACTGTAAAAAGATGTCTCGCGCTTAATGCCCCTCATTTGGGAGCAGCAAAAAGTTGCTCCCAGATTTGGCTGACCGAGGCGATTTCATCTTGCAGCTCTATTTTGGCAACCATTTTCTCTTGATTGCGTAAACTCAGTACATGATATAAGCCCCGATAGTGGCAATAAGCGTGTATAAGCTGCTGCGTCTGACGTTCGCTGATACAGCCACAGTGCGCCGCCGTTTCCAAAATGCGGATATTATCTGAATACTCGAGTAATGCTGGATGGTGGTGCGCATGGGCCAAAACCAAAAATTGAGTGATGAATTCAATATCGGTCATCCCACCAACACCCTGCTTCAAATCAAGCATAAACTCGTTTTCCCGGTTTAAATGCCGCCGCATTTTTTCCCGCATGGCGGTCACGTCGTCGCGAAGCGATGCTATCTGCCGCGCTTGCGCTAATATCTCTATACGGATTTCACTAAATCGCTGGCGTAGCGCGCTGATTCCATACACCATGCGGGCACGCACCAAGGCTTGATGCTCCCAAGTCCAAGCTTGAGTTTGCTGGTAGTGAAGAAAGCTCTCAATATTGATGGCTAACAAGCCAGATGACCCTTCAGGGCGCAAGCGGGTATCGAGTTCATATAAAATGCCGGAGCTGGTGCGCGTGTTAAACAGGTGCATCAAGCGCTGCGCTAGTTTTAAATAAAACTGCCGTGCGGAAATCGACTTATCACCGTCGGTGCTGCTGTCGCCATCGTGGTTGTGAACAAAAACTAAATCGAGGTCAGAGTCATAACCTAACTCCAATCCGCCCGCCTTACCGTAGGCTATTACGGCAAAGCCCTTATGTTGCTCATCGGTGCCGGGGACTTTGCCAAAGCGCGCCACCATTTGCTGCCAGGCAAGGTTAACTGCTTGCTCTATAATCGCCTCCGCTAACGCGCTGAGGTGGTCGCTGACTTTCATTACTGGCAACGCACCGGTCGCATCCGCCGCAGCGATACGTAATTGCTGGGTTTGCTTAAACTGCCTGAGCGCCTCCATCTGCATTTCTAAGTCATGCTCATCAATGCGTAAAAAATATTGGCGGATCTCGTTACTATAGGCATCCAAAGGGAAAGGGTTGTAAAGCTCCGCAGGGTCAATAAGCTCATCCAACAGAATCGGATAATGAGCAATATGTTCGCCAATCCAACGACTGTGCGCACATAAGCGTACTAATTGCTGGAGAGCCCCTGGGTTTTCAAGTAGTAACTCTAAATAGGCGGTGCGCGACATAATTTTATCGAGCACATTGGTGACCAAGGCCACGACTTCACCACATGCGTGAGCATGCTGCAGCTGTTGCAACACATGGGGCATTAATTTATCCAGTGTGTCTCTGCCACGTTTACCTATAGGCTGTTTGCTTACGCGCTCATGAAAGTGATTCAGGGGTCCCTGCCAGCTCATACGCTGCTGGGCATTGGCAATCACATCACTGAGGGCCTCGGTATCGTTATGCTCCCACGCCAGGGTATAGCTGTCATCCAAGTCATCACCCTGCTCTGGCTCAAAGCCAATGACTTGTTCAAACTCATCGCGTATGCGCCCCATCGCCGCCTCAATAACTGCACGACTGTGTTCTTCGTTAGCTTGATTGAGCAATGTATTTAATCGCAGCCAATCACGTTGTGACTGCGGTAATTGCTGGGTCTGCTCATCATTAAAGGCTTGCAGGTATTGTTCTACCTGGCGCAGCAACGCATAGTCTTGCCATAGTTGCTGCTGTTGCTCGTCAGTAAAAACCCCGAGCTCTGTCAGTGCTGCCAACGCTTTAGCTAAGCTTTGAGTTTGTAGTTGCGGCTCTCGACCTCCTCGGATCAGCTGCAGTGCCTGAACAATAAATTCCACTTCTCGAATACCACCAGCGCCCAACTTGATATTGTCTTGTAAGCCTTTACGGCGCACCTCTTGGGCAATCAGTGATTTCATTTTGCGCAATGATTCAATCACTGAGAAATCAATATATCGGCGATAAACGAACGGTCTTAGCATCTCGTTAAACTCATGCACATAATTACATGGCGCGTGAATGAGTCGGCCTTTGAGCATAGCGTAGCGCTCCCACTCTCGGCCTTGCTCTTGATAGTACGCCTCCATAGCCGAAAAGCTCATGACTAAAGGACCACTGTCACCAAAGGGACGCAGACGCATATCGACGCGAAAAACTCGCCCATCTACGGTATGTTGGTCTAAGGCAGCAATCACTTTTTGCGCCACCTTAGTGTAAAACACCTGCGCTTCAATACTGCGCCGCCCACCTTGGGTGGGGGTGTTAAGGGGGTAAGTGAAGATAAGGTCGATATCGGACGAGTAATTAAGCTCCTTTCCGCCCAACTTGCCCATACCTAAAATCATCATGGCGATCGGGTGGCCATGTTCGTCCACAGGCGCGCCATTAACTTTGGCTACCTGAGCGAAGGCCCATCGATTGGCTGCGTCTATCAGCGTATCACTTAAAGCAGACACATAAGCCATGGAGTCAGCGATGTCGTTGCCGTATACCAAATCGAGATAAGCAACCTTTAGCCAATACTGCTGGCGGTAACGACGCAACATGGTCAATGCCTGAGTTTCTGACACATCGCTTAACTGCTGCGGCAAAGGATCCGGCACCGCACGACACTGCTGTTGCTCGGGGTCAACAAGCCACGCTCCCCACTGTTTATGGGTACTGAGTACATCGTAGGCAAAGTCGCTAAGCGCTAGCAGTTGCAACAAATCGTTATCTATTTCTGTGTCGCCATATATCTGCTCATAGCGATCTTTACCAAGTTGCTGTAATTGCGAATTAAAACCAGAAGGTGCAGGCATAGATACCGCTCTCTTTTAAGTTAGGGCCAACCGTACTAGAATGAAAACAAAGTTCCTTTTCGGCTGCCAGTATGACGTATTTTTCTTTGTCAAACGAGTCCTTATATACCTTTGCTATTAGCTTCGTAGCTATTGCTGCGGTGCTGTTTGCACTGCGTATTTACACCCAAGTCAGAGCGCGGCAGGCCTTAAAAGAAGAGCTCGCCCAGCGTGATAACTTTGCGCTGGGAATTAGCTATGCCAGTTACCTGCTCTCGTTAGTGCTGATTATCGGCTACCTAGTGGATGACTTTTCACTGACGGTGATGCGCGAAGAGCCGTGGAAAGTACCCCTTTTGCTAATACTGATGCTACTTTTTACAAAAGTTGGTCAAGCTATTCATCGAAAATGGATTCTCAGTCGTTTTAATGAAGAGAAGGCTATTTTAAAGCAGAACGTGTGCGCCGCCTTAGTCGACTCGGGAATGTTATTAGGAAATAGCATTGTGGTTATAGGTTTGGTCAGTTGGTCTCAAACTAACAGCATGTATTCTTTGCTTGTGGTGTTTGTAAACTTCTTATTTTTGCAGGGCTTATTTGCCCTAGATAGCAAAGTGCGCGAAGCTCGCTTTGCTAAGGTAAACCAAGGCGCATCGCTGCAAAGTAACTTTAACTTGGAAAATACCTCAATCGGTATTCGTTACGCAGGCAAATCTGTAGGCATGGCTCTGGCCCTTTACGCAGGTCTAGCCAGCGCCAATTACTACAGCGGCAAGATGGTAGAAAATGTCTTTACATTGGCTGTGCACTGCGGTCTGATGTGGTTATTGGTCAATGCCATGGCTCGCGCCGTGTTGTTGATCGTACTTTATCGTGTCGACACCGGGGTCGAGGTTGATCACCAAGACAATGTTGGCATTGCTGCAGTGGTGTTTTCTGTATACTGTGCCATGGGCTATTTGCTGATTCAGTTTTTCGCCTAGTGGCAACGGAGAGAATGAATGGATAAGGACCTTAGCAACTATTTACTCATCGACAGCGATCCGCTGTTGAGCCGAGCCTTTTGCGCTAATCCCGATGCGCACGGAGTGATAGTTGCTGGAGCGAACACCCGTCATATGGTTAAGCTTATGTTTGACCAGCAGGTAAAGGATTATTGTTATTGTGACTTTGATAACGAAATCAGTGTAGCTGAATTATCAAGTTACGCCTCGCGACACCATAGCGTTGCTGGCGTGCTGGTATTTGCCTGCGCCTATGAAAGTGCCAGCAATTCCTTTAAATGGGTCATTGATTCGTTACATGAAAACCGGTTATTAATTAATAAGCAAGGCGCTGACTACCACCTTACACCGCTGACTACGCCCTATCACCAGAATCACCTCAGTTGTAATCAGGATCCTGATATACTTGCGCATTTAGGCGACTAGTTTAGACTGTCGCAAAATCCTGATGATGGACAGCGTAATGAGAATTCCGCATATTTTCGAGCCGACCATAGGCGCTTTAGGTACAGAATTTAATTTAAGTGATGATGCAGCTGGGCACGTAGGCCGTGTGTTGCGCATGCAAGTTGGCGATCAACTGCGACTGTTTAACGGCCACGGCGGTGAATATCACTGTGAAATCGTTGATAGCAGCAAAAAATACGTGACCGTTCGCTGTATAGAGTTTATCGATAGTGAATGTGAATCCCCCCTTGCTATCCATCTTGGGCAAGTGATCTCCCGTGGCGATAAGATGGACTTTACCATTCAAAAGTCGGTGGAGCTCGGGGTGAGCGAAATTACTCCGCTATTTAGCGAGCGCTGTGGGGTTAAGCTCAATGGCGAGCGCTTAGCAAAGAAGCATCAACAATGGCAGAAAATCGCCATCGCCGCAGCCGAGCAATGTGGTCGTAATCGTATTACCACCATTCACCCGCCAATCGCTCTTGAGCAATGGCTAACCCAGCCGAGCGACGCCACTAAGCTTACGTTACATCCTCGCGCCCAGCACAGCATTAAAACGATGCCACCGCCAAGTGCAGGCGTGCGCTTTTTAGTTGGCCCTGAAGGCGGCTTTAGCGATGCAGAGATCCACAGCAGTCATGAGCATGGCTTTATGGATATTCGCATAGGTCCACGCGTCTTGCGCACAGAAACGGCGGCTTTAACGGTCTTAAGTGCGTTACAGATGCAGTTTGGCGATTTAGCGAATTGAATTTACTGCGCGCCAACCCCATAAAATAATTAGATTGATTAAACGAGTAGAGCAATGGCAATTAAACTGGGCATTATCAGCGACCCAATTTCTGGGTTTAATATTAAAAAAGACACCGGCTTTGCAATGATGCTGGAAGCCGAAAAGCGCGGCTATGAATTGTATTATATGGAAATGGACGATCTGTTTCTGCGCCAAGGTGAAGCTTTTGCTCACGCTGCTCGCGCCCATGTGTTTGATAATGCCGAGAAGTGGTATGACTTAGCGCCGCAACAGGATATTGCCTTGGGCGATCTCGATATTATTTTAATGCGCAAAGACCCACCTTTTGATACCGAATACATCTACGCCACCTATATCTTAGAGCGCGCAGAACTGGCCGGCGCCTTAGTCGTTAATAAACCGCAAAGCTTGCGTGATGCCAACGAAAAGCTTTATACCGCCTGGTTTAGCGAATTTACGCCAGACACCTTAGTGACCCGCTCGGCGAAGCAGATCCGCGCCTTTTTGGCTGAACATGGTGACATCATTATGAAGCCACTCGATGGCATGGGCGGCGCCTCTATCTTTCGAGTCAAAGAAGACGACGCCAATATCGGTGTGATCATCGAGACCCTGACTGAGCATGGCAAGCGTTATGCTATGATCCAAAACTATATTCCCGCCATTAAAGACGGCGACAAACGAGTACTAGTCGTTGATGGCGAAGTGGTTCCCTACTGCTTAGCGCGTATTCCTCAAAAAGGCGAAACGCGAGGCAATCTTGCCGCTGGTGGTCGCGGTGAGGTGCGCCCTCTGACCGATGATGAGCGCCGTATCGCTGAGACACTGGCGCCAACGCTAAAGGCCAAGGGACTATTATTTGTGGGTCTGGATATTATTGGTGACAAACTCACTGAAGTGAACGTTACCGCGCCAACATGCGTTAAAGAAATAGAGGCTGAGAGCAACTTTTCTGTCACCGCATTGTTTTTTGACGCGCTTGAGCGCAATTTAACAACCTCTTAATCGTGGAGATGTCTATGCAGTCATTAACCAACCACTTTTTGGTCGCCATGCCCTCGTTACAAGAGCCATTTTTCAAACACGCAGTGGCCTATATTTGCGAGCATAACGACGAAGGCGCCATGGGTTTGGTAATTAACCAACCTATTGATGTCACGGTGGGCGAGTTATTGGACAAAATAGACATCGACAACGATAAAAGCCAACAAGCCGCTGGACGCCAGGTGTTTGCTGGCGGACCGGTAAAAACTGACCGAGGCTTTGTGTTGCATACGCCTAAGCCGGGCTACGCGTCATCGCAAAGTTTAAGCTCCGAGATAATGATCACCACCTCCAAAGACGTCCTTGCGAGTCTCACCACCGAGGATGCGCCGGAGCAATTTATCATCACCTTAGGTTATGCCGGTTGGTCTGAGGGTCAGTTAGAGCAAGAGCTGTTGGAAAACTCGTGGCTAATTATGGAAGCCGACCCCGAGGTTATTTTCAATACCCCCATCAACGAGCGCTGGCATAAAGCTTTAGAACTTATGGGGATTGATGCGAATAAGCTCAGTTTGGAGGCGGGTCACGCATGAGTGAGTTCTCAGGCTTAAAAATGGGCCAACGCAGTGTAATAGGCTTTGATTTTGGTACCAAGAGTATTGGCGCCGCCATCGGCCAAGAGTTAACCGGTACCGCCAATGGCCTGCGCGCTATTAAGGCTCGAGATGGTATTCCTAATTGGGATGATGTTCGGGCGCTGGTCGATGAATGGCAGCCAGACTTGTTAGTAGTAGGTTTACCACTGAATATGGATGGCAGCGAGCAAGAGCTCACGCGCCGGGCACGTAAGTTTGCTAATCGCCTGCACAATCAAACGGGGTTGCCAGTACAAACCCAAGATGAACGACTAACCACGGCCGCCGCCAAGGAACAGCTATTCGCCGAGGGCGGCTACCGAAACCTAAGTAAAGGCAATATTGATAATGCCTCTGCGGTGCTTATTCTGGAGAGCTTTTTTGCCGCTCAAGGGGGCTATTAAGCACTGCCATCTGCGATAAATCAGGTATAAACCCCGCTTGCTCGTAAGCTGCTCGAATTCGGCCCTGCTCGCGCAGTTTGGCCAGCCCTTTTTGGAGTGCTTTAAAAGCCTGCTGACCTTGGGGGTGATTACGAGACACGACGAAGTGGCGACTGTCTTTTATTTGCACAACAAAGTGCGGATGCGCCTTCAGTGATATGTTATCCAGTTGGTAATGATTATTATACTGAGGCATCAGTGGCATCAACATAAAGTCGACCCACTGCATTGACACCATACGCGCTTGCGATAACCATTCATCTTCTTTAATCATGCGTTTTAACGGCAGTGCCTGCAAGGTACGCCAATCACTGCGCCAGCGCGGCGTGGATACAGCGGTGAGTGCAGTCATATCGGCCAGCGATGTTATACCCTGCACTCGCGTGTTATCTGGGTGACTATAAATTCCCGCATAATACTCACCTTGACGGATCACCGCATCGCTGACAAAAACCGCTTCACTAAGCATTAGCGCATCAGCACGCCAATAGGTATCAAAGCTAATTAATAATTTACCTTGTTCCAGCAACCGCGTATTACGAAAATTAATCTTGCCGACACGGTAATTAAACGAGTACTCAAAGCCGCCTAGACGCAGCGCTTGCTGCGCTACTATCATATCGACCACATCCCGACGCACACGCTTACCGCTAAAGTCGCTAACGGCTAAGGGCGAGCGCCCAGCCAGAAAGGCCACATAATCGGTATAAACATCATCACGCAAATAGATGTCAATACTTTGCTCCCTGCCCTGAGCGGGCAGTAGCACGGTGAGTATCAGCGCGTAAAAAAACGCCCTGATACTTCTTACGCTTGAGCGTTTAGCTATCGCTATCGTCGCCAAGGCCGTCCACCGTTACCCCTTGTAGGAAGCCTGCACCTTGTTGTTCGTTGTTACGAAGCTTAATCATCAAACGAAGATCGTTCGGTGAGTCAGCGTGGTGCAGTGCATCGGCGTAGTTGATAAGATTTTGCTTGTACAGATCAAACAGCGCTTGGTCGAAGGTTTGCATGCCCATTTCTTTGGACTTAGCCATCACCTCTTTGATGGAGCCGATTTCGCCTTTTTTGATCAGCTCGGCAATCATCGGTGAGTTTAGTAACACCTCAATCGCTGCCACACGACCATTACCATCTGTGGTAGGGATCAGCTGCTGAGCAATAATAGCGCGCAAGTTAAGGGCTAAATCATATTTGAGCTTGTCGTGCTTTTCCTTGGGCACCAAATGCATAATACGGTCAATGGCTTGGTTGGCATTGTTGGCGTGCAAGGTAGCAACACACAGGTGGCCCGTTTCAGCGAAGCTTAACGCATATTCCATGGTTTCTTGCGAGCGGATCTCACCAATTAGAATCACATCCGGCGCCTGACGCAGCGAGCTCTTCAGTGCAGCCTCAAAACTCTCGGTATCAAGTCCAACCTCACGTTGGGTAATGATACTTTTGTTATGCTCGTGGACGAATTCAATTGGGTCCTCAATGGTGAGGATATGGCCTTTTTGGTTGCGGTTACGATAACCCAGCAGTGCCGCCAATGAGGTTGACTTACCGGTGCCGGTACCACCGACGAACAACACTAGACCACGTTTTTTCATGATCACATCGGTAAGAACTGAAGGCAAACCGAGTTCATTAACATCGGGTATGGTGGTAACGATACGACGAATAACCATCCCCGCCTGATCACGTTGCCAAAATGCCGAAATACGGAAACGCCCCTCATCGGTGGCAATGGCAAAGTTACATTCTTTAGAGTTGTGAAACTCATTGATTTGTTTATCGGACATTGCCGACTCAACCAAGGTCAATGCCTCATCATCACTGAGCACATAGTCATCAAGGGGAGTAAGCTCGCCATTCACTTTGGCACTGACCGGCAAATGAGTAGAAACAAATAAATCCGATGCCTGCAAGGCGATCATCTTCTGCAAATAATGCGCTAAAGGTTGTATCATGGTGTTAATCCTACTACTGACCCGACATTCCGAATTGGGTCTTATCATGGGCTTTCGCCTGTGCTGCCTGTGTGCTGATAAGGCCACGGTTTAGCAAGTTTTGTAAGCACTGGTCCATGGTCTGCATACCATGCGCAGCGCCAGTTTGAATCGACGAGTACATCTGCGCGATTTTATCTTCACGAATAAGGTTTCGTATCGCTGGAATACCTATCATAATCTCGTGCGCCGCAATTCGCCCGCCCGACACTTTTTTCAACAGTGTTTGCGAGATAACCGCACGCAATGATTCTGAAAGCATCGAACGCACCATGTCTTTTTCTTCACCGGGGAAGACGTCAATGATACGGTCAATGGTTTTTGGTGCTGAGGTGGTGTGCAAGGTGCCAAACACTAAGTGACCTGTTTCTGCGGCGGTCATCGCTAGACGAATGGTTTCTAAGTCCCGCAGCTCACCGACCAAGATAACGTCGGGGTCTTCACGCAACGCACTGCGCAAGGCATTGTTAAAGCTGTGCGTATCACGGTGAACTTCCCGCTGGTTAATCAAGCTTAGCTTGTTTTGGTGTACGAATTCTATCGGGTCCTCTATGGTGAGGATATGGTCGTGGCGTGATTTATTGATGTAATCAATCATCGCCGCCAAGGTGGTTGATTTACCAGAACCTGTTGGCCCAGTCACCAATACCAGACCACGTGGGTTTTCCGAGATGGTTTTAAATATCTCCGGCGCACCCAAATCATCCAAGGTCAGCACCTCATTGGGGATGGTACGAAACACCGCTGCTGGGCCTCGGTTAGAATTAAAGGCGTTAACACGAAAACGCGCCAAGTCAGGAACCTCGAACGAGAAATCCACTTCTAGGTTTTCTTCGTATTCTTTGCGCTGTTTATCGTTCATAATGTCGTAGACAAGGCCGCTGACTTCCTTGGCCTCAAGCACGGGAATGTTAATACGGCGCACGTCGCCGTCGACACGAATCATCGGCGATACACCGGCTGAAAGGTGTAAATCCGAGGCCTTGTGTTGCACACTAAAGGCCAATAATTCAGTAATATCCATAACAGGACTCCACAACTAACTGATAACTTTATGGTTACAATAGCAGAACGACTCGATGCCGCCTACGCCCGAATCGCTACGGCGGCAAAAAAATGCAATCGCGATGAAAAAGACATCACTTTAATCGCCGTTTCTAAGAAAAAACCCTTAGAAGATATTTTAGCGGCTTTTGATCATGGTCACCGAGAATTTGCTGAATCCTATGTCCAAGAAGGTGTTGAGAAGGTGCAAGCACTGAACGACCATAAGACAATAGTATGGCATTTTATAGGCCCCATTCAGAGTAATAAAACCAAAGCGATTGCCGAGCACTTCCATTGGGTGCAAAGCGTTGATAGGGAAAAAATTGCTCGGCGCTTAAATGAGCAGCGCCCCACGAATATGAAACCGCTCAATATTCTCATTCAAGTGAATATCGATAACGACGACAATAAGTCTGGCTGTTCAGTAGCACAATTGCCGCAGTTGGCTGAACTCGTTGACAATAGTCGACAGCTGCACCTGCGCGGATTAATGGCAATCCCGGCAAAAACCGACAGTTTCGATGCGCAACTGCAATCTTTCGAGAAATTAAAGGCTTGCTTTGATAAACTACAGACCCAATATCCACAGCTAGATACCTTGTCCATGGGCATGAGTGCTGATGTGGATGCGGCCATCGCCGCCGGTTCAACCATGGTCCGAGTGGGCACTGCTATATTTGGAGAGCGCATCTAGGACGTTGAATCGTATATTCTAATAACACAACAAGTTGAGGTTTATATGTCACAAAAAACCATCGCGTTTATTGGTACTGGAAACATGAGCTACGCCATTATTGGCGGCATGGTGAAAAACGGTTTTGCGAAAGAACGCATTATTGCTACCAACCGTAATCAGGAAAAACTCGCGAAGGTCGCCGCTGACTTTGGTGTACAAACCACCTCGGATAACGTTGAAGCGATTAAAAAGGCCGATGTCATCGTGTTGTCGGTTAAGCCACAAATGATGGCGGATTTAGCGCAGAGTTTTATTGATGCTGGTGTTGATTTTAGCGACAAAGTGTTTATTTCCGTGGCGGCGGGCATTACTGTTGCGCGCTTACAAGAAATGCTCGGCCAACCAGTGAAAATGGTGCGCTGCATGCCAAACACGCCTTCATTATTGGGCCGTGGTGTATCAGGCCTGTATGCGGAAGGTATCAACGAGCAAGAACGGGACTTTATTCAAAGTGTATTTGAATGCACCGGTATCGCTGTATGGGTTGATGAAGAGACGCAAATTAACAACATTATTGCTGTTACTGGCTCTTCACCTGCATACTTCTTCTTATTTATGGAAGCTATTGAAGAAAAAGCTAAGGCACTGGGCTTTGATGAGCAACAAGCTCGAGCACTAGTACAACAAACAGCTTTGGGTGCAGCGGAGATGGCCTTGTCGCAGGACGATATTAGCATTTCGCAACTGCGCGCTAACGTCACCTCCAAAGGCGGTACCACCCACGCTGCCGTTGAGCACTTAAAAGACCAAGGCCTAGTACAGACTGTTGCCGGAGCCATGGATGCCTGTATTGCCCGTGCCCAAGAGATGGAAAAAGAAATTTAACTTGCGAAGAGACTAAGCTCATGAATGCCATGCAATTTCTTGTTGGGATCGTATTCGATCTATTTTTAATGGTGGTGCTGTTGCGCTTTTGGCTGCAGGCTGTGCGAGCGGATTTCTATAATCCGCTGAGTCAATTTGTGGTGAAGGCCACCAGTTTTGCAGTGAACCCATTACGTAAAATCATCCCCGGTTTTGGCGGTTTGGATATCGCTTCACTGGTGCTGGCATTCATTGTTGCCTTTGCCAAGGTCAGTGTGCTTCTGATGATGTTCCATGGCGGCTGGAGTGCCCCTACGGTGCTTATCTCCGGCGCTCTAACAGTCGTTAAAGAAGGTCTTAACTTACTGTTCTGGGTACTCATTATTCGCGCCATTTTGAGCTGGGTCAGCCAAGGTTACAACCCCATAGAAGCGATTTTCCATCAACTTACTGAACCCATGCTAAGACCGATACGCAAGGTGATCCCACCTCTTGGTGGCTTGGATCTTTCTATCCTTGTCTTGATTATCGCCTTACAGTTCTTACAAATTTTGTTTATGGACTTTATCGGCTAACCTGAACTCGCAGCAAGCCCCGGCTTTGCTGATCTCTGGTACACTTAAGGGTAAAGAGTGCGTTGGTCGAGCTAAGGCCAACGCCCAACCACAGGAGTCATATTATGAAAACCCTGTTCACTGCATTGCTGTTATGCATACTCAGCATCTCCCCCAGCTATGGCGAGCAAGCCGAAGTTCAAGGGGGTCAATTTAAAAACTTGGGTCACTGGCAAGTACACTATATTGCTTTTCCCTCAACATCCGTTCCCGCAGAAGTTGCGCGTAACTATGACTTAGAACGGGCTGGCGACAGAGCCTTGATCAATATTTCGGTATTACAAAATAACCAAGCCCAAGCCGTCGACATTCAAGGCAGCGCCAAAAACCTCATCGGTCAAACAGAACAGTTAACCTTTAAAGAAATTAAAGAAGGCGAGAGCATCTATTACATAGCCCAAATGCGCTTTGATAACGAAGAAGTTTATCGCTTTGAAATAACCTTAACGCAAGGAAACACAGTTGAAGTGCTGCGTTTCCATCAAAAGTTGTACGAACACTAAGAGAGAATACATGACCACTTGGGTGCTAGCCACAGGTAACAAAGGCAAAGTTGCTGAGCTCAGTGCGCTGTTAAGCGAGCTAAATATTGAAATAAGACCACAAAGTGAGTTCCAGGTAAGCGATGTTGCAGAAACTGGCACTACTTTCGTTGAAAACGCCATTATTAAGGCTCGCCATGCCAGCGCCGAAACGGGTCTCCCTGCAATCGCCGATGACTCCGGATTGATTGTTGATGCCCTTGATGGTGCTCCCGGTGTGTATAGCGCTCGCTATGCTGGGGCGAGTGCCAACGATGACGACAACATAGATAAATTACTCGCGGCCATGCAAGGTAAAAAACAACGCAGTGCCCGCTTTTGTTGTGTGTTAGTGCTGGTGCGCCACCAACACGACCCATTGCCATTAATCTGCCAGGCCTCTTGGGAAGGAGAAATCACCTCAGCGCGCAGCGGTGCCCAAGGTTTTGGCTATGACCCGGTATTCAAGGTGAACGGTTTAAATAAAACCAGCGCCGAGCTAAGCAAGGAAGAAAAAAATCGTCTGAGCCATCGTGGACAAGCACTTCGCCACTTACTCAGCGCGTTAAAAGGCTAAGCAGTGCAACATCTTCCACCTTTGAGCTTATATATTCACATCCCATGGTGTGTCCAAAAATGCCCTTATTGCGACTTTAATAGCCATGCGCAAAAAGGCCAACAAATCCCTGAGCAAGAATATGTCCAGCATCTGCTTGGCGACCTGCGCAATGACGCGCCGCTCGCCTGCGGACGCCCTATTCACAGTATTTTTATTGGCGGTGGTACGCCAAGCTTGCTCTCCGGTCAGGCCATGCAACAGTTGCTTGACGGTGTAAGAGCGCTCATTCCCTTGCAGGAAAATGCCGAAGTAACCTTGGAGGCAAACCCAGGCACAGTTGAGGCGGGGCGTTTCAGTGAGTATGTTCAAGCCGGCGTCAATCGCATCTCTATCGGGGTGCAATCAATGCAACAAGATAAGCTGACTGCCTTAGGCCGCATTCATAGCCAAGAAGAAGCCATCAATGCGGCAAAACAAGCCCATGATGTTGGCCTTCGCAGCTTTAACCTCGATTTGATGCATGGCCTCCCCGGCCAGTCTATTGATGATGCATTAGCAGACTTAGCACAAATCATCGCGCTGCACCCCCCCCATATTTCTTGGTATCAGCTTACTATTGAGCCTAACACGCAATTTTACTCCAAGCCCCCGACCCTGCCAGAGGACGACACCTTATGGCAAATCCAAGAAAGGGGGCAAACACTGTTGGCCGAAGCGGGCTACCAGCAGTATGAAATTTCCGGCTATGCAAAGCCGGGACATCAGTGCCAACACAACTTAAATTATTGGCGATTCGGCGATTATTTAGGCATAGGCTGTGGTGCTCATGGCAAAATAACTAAGCCCGATGGGCAGATTGTGCGCACCGAGAAGGTGAAGCACCCGCGCGGCTATATGGATTTAACCAAGCCATATTTGTATCGCGACTGGTCAGTCAGCGAACAAGAGCGGCCATTTGAGTTTATGATGAACCGCTTGCGGTTGATGGAACCTTGCCCTATCGCTGAATTTGCCCAGCTGACCGGCTTGGCGTTATCGCATATTGAGCCGCAGCTACAACGAGCGCAGCAACTAGGGTTAATGGCATTAGATAATACCCAACTAACAGTCACAGCTCAGGGTCATCGTTACCTTAATGAGTTACTTGCGCTCTTTGTTGACGATTAAACTTCGGCTTATAAAGTAGCCACAAACACAGAAGGATAAGCACAATGAAGTGGGTGTTTTTGCTAGTAACACTGTTGGCTGGTACGGCGCACAGCGCCACTAATGAGCCGATCATTAAAGACTTTGGGCTCTTTTATCCGGTGCCCGAGAGTGACCCTATTGGCCAGGACGTGCACTTTAAAATTGCCTTTGACGTGGCCTCTGGGGCACCGGTTGGTGAGCAAAATAACCACATCAACTCATTAGCCCGGTTTATAAATATGCATGTGGCCCATGGCGTGAATCCAAAAAATATCGCATTGGCACTGGTGGTTCATGGCGATGCGACCCAAGATGTACTCAAAAGCAGTGAATATAAAGCGCGATTTGCCGCTGATAATGCCAACGCTTCGTTAATTCGCCAACTGCTCGCAAATAATACCCAAGTGTATGTGTGCGGCCAATCGGCAAAGCACAACAATATCAATGCTAAGCAGTTGTTGCCTGGGGTCCGCATGGCCCTTTCTGCCATGACCGCCCATGCACAATTACAACAACAAGGGTATACACTGAATCCATTTTAGCGATATAGCAGCCAATAGCGCAGTCCTGCATTTAGCCTAACAACTGTGATACTGGGCGCTATGTGCAATATTAAAACAACAAGTGAAATAGGTATCTAACTATGCGTAAGCTCACTCTAATCGCGGCCACTGTCAGTGCCGCACTACTGGCTGGCTGCCAAGGCACCCCAGCAAATAACAGCACTGCTAACAGTGCGCCAGTACAGCAGCAAGTGGTGCAATCGGAAGTAGCAAAGGCCAATGCATTTTTCGAAGAAGTCTTTAACCGTAATGTGATGCGCAGCCCTGTGTATCAAACCTACATGGGCATTAAAAAAGACTATGACAAATGGGACGATGAAAGCGAAGCACGCGCTAAAGAGGATTTAGCGTTAGCGAAAAAAGATCTCGCCACGCTGGCGACCATAGATCGCGCTAAGCTCGATGCAAATACCCAGATCAGCTATGACCTAATGCAACAAAACCTAGAGCAAAGCATCGCTGATTACCAATGGCGTTACCATAACTACCCGGTTAACCAAATGTTTGGCACCCACTCTATGGTGGCAGCATTCCTTATCAACCAACACCAAATCAGCAGTGTTGAGGATGCCAAAGCCTATATTGCTCGTTTAAATGGGGTGCCTAAGCTATTTACACAGCTACAAACCAATTTACAAACTCGCGCAGACAAAGGCATCATTGCCCCGAAATTTGTATTCCCACACGTCATTGAAGCCAGCCAAAACATCATTAAAGGTGCCCCCTTCGGTGGTGATAAAGACTCGACCTTATTGGCCGACTTTAAACGCAAAGTCGACAAGCTAGATATCGACAATGGCGATAAGAGCGCCTTAATTGCCGAAGCCACCGAAGCGCTACAAGTCTCAGTCAAGCCAGCATATAACGGCTTAATCAGCTACCTACAGCAACTTGAAAAACGCGCCGATAACCGTGACGGTGCTTGGAAGTTTCCTGATGGCAAAGCCTTTTATAACACCATGCTGGAGCGCACCACCACCACCGATTTAAGTGCGGAACAAATCCACGCCATCGGCCTTGCGGAAGTACAGCGTATTCATGATGAAATGCGCGCCATCAAAGAAAAAGTGGGCTTCGAGGGCGATTTAAAAGCGTTCATGGAGTTTATGAAAACCGATGAGCAGTTCTATTACCCTGATACCGAAGCCGGTCGCGAAGCATACCTAAATGAAGCTATCCGTGTGATTGATGACATGAAGGGACGCCTCGATGAGCTGTTCTTAGTGAAACCTAAAGCCGGACTAAAAGTAAAACGTGTTGAAGCATTCCGCGAAAAGTCAGCGGGTAAAGCCTTCTATCAACAGCCGGCTCCCGATGGCTCACGCCCAGGTGTCTACTACGCTAACTTGTATGACATGGAAGCCATGCCCACCTATCAATTGGAAGCCTTGGCTTATCACGAGGGGATCCCAGGCCACCACATGCAAATCGCCATTGCCCAAGAGCTCGAAGGCGTGCCTAACTTCCGTAAATACGGGCGTTTTACCGCTTACACCGAAGGCTGGGGACTGTACTCAGAGCTGTTGCCAAAAGAAATGGGGCTGTATCAAGACCCTTACTCTGACTTTGGCCGCTTAGCGATGGAACTTTGGCGCGCATGCCGCTTGGTTGTAGATACCGGTATCCATGCTAAACGTTGGACGCGTCAACAGGGTATCGACTACTACGTCAATAACACCCCTAATGCGACATCGGACGCAGTGAAAATGGTTGAGCGTCATATCGTTATGCCATCACAAGCCACCGCTTATAAGATTGGTATGCTGAAAATCGTTGAGCTACGCGAGCAAGCTAAACAGGCGCTAGGTGATAAATTCGATATTCGTGAATACCACAATATCGTGCTTAAGAATGGCCCAGTACCCCTGAACCTACTTGAAGAAATGGTTGCCGAATGGGTCGCTAGCAAGCAGGCATAAGGCAAGAGAAACAGTAGCCGTAACAAGCAAAATGTTTGTTACGGCTTTTTTATGTTCGCACTAAAGTCCGCAGCCTGGAAGCTAGTCCACCAAGTAATACTCAATGGTGCTCACCACCCTGACCTTTTTTAAATGCGGCGAGTTGGAATCGCGGCTGCTAATGCTAAATTGGCCTTGGCGCGCCGACTTAATTTTGCCGAGCGTTGATTGCGAATCATGGGCAAATTTAGTCGCCACTTCACGGGCATTATGAGTTGCCTGTTCAATCATCTGCGGTTTTAAGTCATTCAAGCTCGTGAATAAATACTCAATACGATTGCTGTAGCTATCGCCACTGACAGCAATTCCTTGTTTTGCCAGTTCACTGATCTGACTGCTCGCATGACGAACTTTTTCGGGGTCTTGGCTGTACACCGACATATTCGCTGTCACCAAGTACCTTAACCCCACTTGCTCTGGACCATATTGCTGAGCTTTCTTATCTACCACCGCAACCTGGCCGAGGGATATTTCTTCATCACTGAAACCGTGCAGTTTTAAAAAGGCCACCACAGCAGCTTGCTTTTTCTCCACCGCCGCCATCACATCATCGAGTTTATCCCCCGCCTCGGTAAAGGCAATGGGCCAAATGGCGGTATCTGCAGGCACTTGCTGCTCGGCCAAACCTTTAACCGTGACCGTTCTGTCCATGGCTTTAAATTGCACTATGGCGCTGTGTAGCAAAAAACCAATTGAGGCCAGCCCCAAAGCCAACAAAAATGCCGGTAATATATTGATGTGCGTTATACTTTTGTGCATTGGTGCTTTCCTTTTGCAGCAAGTGTGAGAGTATATTTCAGTGATCAGTGTACCAAAAAGAGTGAGCTATGAGCGTAAAACGCATTAGTCAGTTCTTCAACCCCCAATCGATTGCCGTTATTGGCGCCTCTAATAACCCCTCGCGCCCTGGTTACATCGTGATGCGTAACTTGCTACAAGGGGGCTTCAATGGCCCCATAATGCCAGTCACACCGAAATATGAAGCGGTACATGGGGTACTGGCCTATGCCGATATTGCCAGTCTGCCACAAACACCCAGTCTCGCGGTGATCTGCACCAATAAACAGACCATTGCGGGCTTACTTAGTGAATTAGCCGCTCGCCAATGCCGCAACGTTATTGTTATCGCCGCCGGGCTTAGCAGCGAGCAAAAACACAGCCTCACGCAGCATTGTAAGGCGCTGGGAATGAATTTACTGGGGCCCAATTGCTTGGGGTTGATGATCCCCCATTTAGGCGTTAACGCCAGCTTTTCACACACTGTCACCCGTCCGGGGAGGCTCGCTTTTATCTCCCAATCGGCAGCGGTGTGCTCAACCATTTTAGACTGGGCCGAACACAAAGATATTGGCTTTTCTTACTTTGTCTCTGTCGGGGATTGCCTCGATATCGATTTTGGCGAGCTACTTGATTTTCTCGGTCGCGACGCGCGCACTAAAGCGGTATTACTTTACATTGATAACCTCAAAGACATTCGTGGCTTTATTTCTGCGGCGCGTGCTGCTGCCTTTAGTAAACCGGTGATTGTTATCAAAACCGGACGTACCGAGGCCGGCGCCCAAGCTGCTTTCGCTCACACCGGCGGCAACACTAGCTCAGATGCGGTATACGATGCTCTTATTCAGCGCGCCGGTATGCTCAGAGTTGCTGATTTACGCGAGCTATTTGCCGCCACGCAAACTCTGGCGCTGCACCCTAAACTGCTCAAAGTCGAACCGCTGTGTATTCTTACCAATGGCGGCGGCCCGGCGGTGATGGCTGTGGACAGCCTGCTACAGAGCTCCGGTAAACTCTGTGAGCTCAGTGACCAAACCTTGGCAGCGCTCAATGCGGTGATCCCACAATCAGAAGCAGCCGCTAACCCGGTGGATATTTTCGGCGACTCCGACCCGGGACGCTATCAACAAGCCTTGAAAATATTGCTCGAAGCCAAAGAAGTGGAGAACTTATTAATTATTCACACTCCTTCTGCACTGGCGCCGAGTACTGAGTATGCGAAAATCATTGTCGATACCGTGGCCCAAGTCGATAGCCGTCGTCGTCCTTTTGTGATGACCAATTTTATGGGTGAAAATGCCGCCTATGAAGCGCGCAAGATATGCGCTCAAGGGGGCATTCCCACCTACCGCACACCAGAGGGCGCAGTGGGCGCATATATGCACCTAATTAACTATCGCCGTAACCAAAAGCACTTAACGCAAACCCCTGAATCCATCGTTGATGAGTTAGCAATTAACGCCCAAGATACCCAAAGTGCTATTGATGCTCATTTAAGTCGCAGTGAAACCTACCTCAGTACTCATCAAGCGGCACCTTTGTTGGCCTATTATGGTATTGATACGGTGACTACCCATATCGCCACCACTCCCAGCGAAGCTGCTGAGGTGGCCAGCGAATGTGGCTTTCCGGTGGTGTTAAAGCTGATTAGCCCTGACATTGCTAGCAAATCTGAGGTCGGAGGCGTGGTGCTCAATCTCAATGATGCACATGAGGTAGAGCAAGCCGCGTTTGCTATCTTGCTGCGTATCAAGCAAACCTACCCACAGGCAAATATTCATGGCTTTTCCATCCAACCTATGGTGCCGCGCGCCGGTACTCATGAGCTGCGCATTGCCATTAAAACCGATCCCCAATTTGGGCCAGTGATCCTGCTGGGTGAGGCTGGGAGCGCCCTTGATTTTTCACAAGCGGCAGTCGCTCTGCCGCCGTTAAACATGAATTTGGCCAAGTACCTGATTGCCAGCGCCCAAGATAAGGGCGTACTCAAGGAGCGGACGCTACCAGAAAAAGTGGATAAATATCGACTCTGCGCACTGCTCACTCGGGTATCACAGCTGATAATCGATCAACCGGATATTCATCACTTGGAGCTAAACCCACTGCTTGCCACACAAGGCCAGTTTTTGGTGCTCGATGCTTGTATTGAAATCTGTCACTACCAACGCCTGGCACATCGTAAGCGCTTGGCCATTCGCCCCTACCCTAAAGAATGGGAGCGCTCGGTGACACTCAAAGATGGCTCTCAAGCCTTACTGCGCCCTATCCGCCCCGAAGATGAGCAAGCACACCGTGAGTTTGATGAATCTTTGTCGAAAGAGGATCGTTATCGCCGTTTTTTTGGCGAAATGCCCCATTTTAGTCATGAACAATTAGCGAAAATGACCCAGATAGACTACGACAGGGAAATGGCCTTTATTGTCACCCGTAAACACCATGCTAAAGACTGCACCTTAGGTGTATCACGGGTACTTATGGACCCAGATAATGCCATTGCGGAGTTTGCCATTGTCATTGGCTCACAGTATCAAGGTTTGGGCCTAGGCCGCCTGCTCCTGCAAGCGGCCATTGATTACTGTAAAGAGCAAGGGGTTGCCAGCGTTCAAGGGACCACCTTGTGGGAGAACACCGGGATGATTGAGCTGGCTCGCAAGCTCGGGTTTACTGTGCGTCGCGATTTTGAAGAAGGCACGATAGAGATGATCTTGGCGCTGAATAATGAATGAGAAACGATGATAAGAATAAGAAGCACTTTAGCACAAGTATTTGAATCACGAGGCCGGGTACGTCGTTACGGCTACGCCTTTGACGCTATTTTAGTGGCCCTGATCCTCGCTAATGTCATTGCTATTGTCATTGAGTCGGTGCCCAGTGTTGCTAAACAGCACATTGGCTTTTTCGCTTATTTTGAGCTTATATCGGTGAGCATTTTTACCCTTGAGTATTTAGCTCGGCTTTGGACCAGTGTTGATTTGGAGCGCTTTGAGAACAGCACTTTGAGTGATACGCAACGGCGCCTGCGCTACCTTTGCTCGCCCATGGCCATTATCGATTTATTGGCTATTCTGCCCTCTCTACTAGTGTTCTTTGTGTCCTTCGACTTGCGCTTTTTGCGGGTTTTACGACTGCTGCGTATCTTCAAACTCACACGCTACTCGCGGGCCATGCAGCTGCTGCTGCAAACCATTCGAGAAGAAAGTGGCTCTTTGTTTGCGGCCTTCTCTATTATGGCGGTGATTTTAATCGTCGCCGCCAGTGGCATTTACTTACTAGAGCATGATGTCCAACCCGATAAGTTTGGCTCTATTCCCAAGGCTATGTGGTGGGCATTGATCACCCTGACGACCGTAGGGTATGGCGATGTCGTGCCGATCACCGGGTTAGGCAAGGTATTCGGTGGCATCATTACCATTTTAAGTATGGGGATGGTGGCCATTCCCACCGGTTTATTGGCATCTAGCTTTTCCGACCAACTGCGCCAACGTCGTGATAGATACAGCGAAACAGCTTACCAACTGATGGAAGACGGAGTAATTTGTCTTGATGATCGTGAACATCTCGACGAATTAAGAGTAGAGCTGGGTCTTAGCAAGCAAGAGTGCGCGCAAATAGAGCAACAAGTGCGAGAAAAGCATCCTTTAAAGCGCTTTTGCCCACATTGTGGGCATCATCTAAATTAGTACGCTTACTTAAGCAAACTAGCAATGCTGTCGCCCAAGGCTGGGCGCTGCATATGAAACCCTTGTATCGCAGCACAGCCGATGTCGCGCATCAGCCGTGCTTGGCGCTCAGTTTCCACACCAACGGCAATCACGGTAAGCTCCAGAGCGTTAACCACCTTGAGAAAACGAGTGACTTTAGCTTGCACCGACATATCCATACAAATTTCAGCAACTAACTGCGGACCCAACTTCACTGCGCTGAGCGTATCACCACACAGTTCAGGGACACAAAAGTCATCACCACGATTGACCTGCAGAGCTATTTTTACACCCTCTTGTTGAAGCATTTGCAATGCTTGTTTGGCTTGCTCGTCTAACTGCAGCCAATCATTGACATGTATTTCCAACATCAGCTGCGCGAGAGGAAAGTTAAAACTGCGCAGCAGGTGAGTGATATCGCCGGTACACCCAGGCTGGCTAAACTCGCGCCCGGACAGGTTCATGTTTATAATCAGATCGTGACGTTGGCGCAACCAAAGCTGGCTCTCCAGTATCGCTCGCTCCAGGGTTTGTAAAAATAACTTAGACCATAGTTCGGGCTTGCGCACATGAACTAAAAATTCGTCAGGAGCAAGCAATTGCTGCTGCTTTTGCCAGCGTAATAACACCTCAAAGCCGATAACTTGCTGACTCTGCGCTGCAAAAATAGCTTGATACTGATTGACGAACTCACATTGCTCGTAAGCAGATGCCACTGCTTTTTCGGTGTCTATGCGCCGTTGCACATAAGCGTTCATTTCCGGCTTAAAGAACTGACAATGGCTCCCGGTTAGACGCTTTGCCTGATACATCGCCAAATCAGCACACTTTAATAACTCGTCACTGCGTTGCGCGTCTTGTGGAAAAAGCGCGATCCCAAGGCTAACCTCAACCAGCGGTTCCATGACCCGCTGTTTGAACGGCTGAGTTAATACATCGCGTACTTTTTTACACACAGTGACGATATGTTCGACATCGTCCATATTCTCCAACAGCAAGGCAAATTCATCGCCACTCACACGCCCTAGACTGTCTTGCGAACGTACCGTACGCTGTAGCCTATAAGCGAGGCTAAGTAACAGCTGATCACCACTTTCGAAGCCACGCGCACTATTGATTTTATTAAGATTGGCAATATTAATCAGCACTAATGCACACTGGTTTTGTTGCCGCGCTGATTGCTCCAGCGCATGTTCCACTCGGTCCATAAAAAGAGCCCGATTAGGCAAGCCCGTTAAACTATCGTAATGGGCATGCTCACGCTTACTGGCGAGAGCGTTTTTAGGCGCGCTGATATCGGTAAGGATAATGATATAGCTGGTGAGGTGGTGCTCAGCATCTGCCACCGCACTCATTTTCAATAGTACCGGTACCTGCTCACCGCTTTTAATAATGACAACTTCCTCACTCTGATAATGCTCACCCACATTGAGGTCATTCAAGATACGTAAGTAGTTAATACGGGTATTTTTACTCAACCCAAGAGTGAGGTGCCGACTTGAGCGTGTACTTGGCGAATAGTTAAAATGCTCCCGTAACGCTTGGTTAGTGGCTCGGATACGCAATTTATGATCAAGAATAATCACCCAATCACTGGTTTGCTCAAACGCCGCACCAAATAGCCGCGCATTTTCTTCAAATACCAACTCTCGGGTCATATTGGTATAGGTACCCGCAACTTGCATAGGCAAATCGTCTTGCCACGCCATGACTTTGCCAAAGTCCTTATACCAGCGCCATAAACCGTTGCTGTGACGCAGGCGATACACACAGTTGAAGTAACCCTTATCTGTGGACAAGAACTCTAACCACTCAATACGGAACTTTTGCCGCTCATCAGGATGAATAAGCGCTAAATAGTCATCTAAGTGGCAACTATCGTAGTCATAACCAAGCTCTTCGCGCAGGCGCGGTTGGTATATTTGGCTACCCTCTTGTCGCCAATCCCATACCCCAGAGTGACTGCCGTCCAAAGCTAGTTTTAGCCGAGCTTCTGATTCTTTACTCTCATTGTGGGCAGCAATAATCATGCGCTGAATCTGATTACGGCGGTACAGCCACAAGCCCACCAGGGTCGCCCCCAGCAGTACATATAAAGTCAGGTAAAAAGGTGAGCTCCAAGGTGGGTAATCAACCTTGATTTGCAGCTGTGCGGGATCAGTAAATTCGCCTGTGAATGGGTCCTGTGCCCACACCTTGAGAGTATGTAAACCTGGGTTAAGCTTTGAAAATACCACCCGGTTATTATCTTTGGTATGTGCTTTGGGACTGTCGCCAAGCTGATATTGAAAAATAATACGGTCTTGATAGTTATATATCATTGCCGCAAAAGACACCTCTAAACCGATATCATCATGCTCTAGATGCACTTGCTCTAACGGGCTAAGTTGTTTATCTAACTCCCGATAGGCGAGCTGCGCGGAAGTAATATTGACGCGCTTAAGTAACGCTCGCTGCGGCTGGTTCTGCTGTGGGTAAAAAAGTGTTGCACCTTTAACGGAACCATACACCACTCGACCATCATCAAAACGGCTAAAAGAGCCGCCATTAAACTCATTCGTGGCCAACCCTTCTTCGGTGGTATATTGCTGAAAGTGCTCAGTCAATGGATTAAAACGCCAAATACCTTTGTGGCTACTCATCCAAATCATGCCATGCTCATCCAGCACCAAATCATACATTAAGGTCCCCAGTCCTAGTTTCTGTAAATCGATGCGTTTAATCAGCTCGAATGTGCGCGCATCCAGCGCCACTAGTCCAAAGTTAGAAAACGATAGCCACAAAACATTTTGATGGTCGACGACATAGCTGTTGAGATTCACCGCCAAGTTTTCATGGGACTGAGGTACTTCGTAGAGCAGCTGTAATTTTTGCTGCTCGCTATCAAGGCGTAACAACTGACCACCACTGTAAAATAAGGGTTGGTTCGGCTTATCAGGCAGTGGTTTGTTGAAGCCGAGCGCTAGGAAGGGGTCAAACTCATCAAGGTCGCCGTGCAGCGGCGTGAGCACTTTCGTATCTAAGTCGAAATAGAAGAATCCTTGGTCTTGGTTCACTCCATATACGCGGTTATCTGGGGTTTTGTATAGGCCATGTAACCAGCCTTGCAAATACTGTTGCTGATCATTGTTGGTAGCAATAACACGATGTAGCTCAGTACTATCAATATCGAAATAGAATAAGCCTCGTGTAGTATTTAACAGTAACTGATCAGCAAAAGGAATGAGCCTGTAAATACTAAAGGCATTATCAAGCTGATCGCTCAAATAGTTTTTGTACAAAATTTGGCTGCTATTGTGCTGTGTATCGACAATAGTAAGGCCATTGTGAGTCCCCAAATAAAGGGTATTATCGACCACAGTGGATGCCCAAATATTGTGGTGCGACAGGCCCTCGCCACGTAAATTCTGTGCTGTTAGATTATCAAATTGAAAATGCTTTTTCGGTAAAAAGAAGGCGCCATCACTTTTGGTTCCCACCCACAAATCCCCTTGCGGCGTCTCTTGCATAGCGATAATACTGGCGTCTGACAAACTGTACTCGCTGTCGATAAGTTGGCGACGTTTACGCAGAGCTCGGGTGGAAATATTAAATTCAAATAAGCCTTTATCAGTGGCCAACAGTACGGTGTCTTCGCCTAACACCTGCATTTGCCATATGTTCAAGTCAGCTATTAACATTTCGCTAGCAGGTGAATGTGCATCAGCGGCGAGCGAGCCATCGGCGTTAATATCAAGCTGATACAGACCCTTTACCGTGCCAACCAACAAATGTTCAGCGTCTATCACCGCGAAAGACTTCACATTATTACGGTGAATACCACTGATGCCTGCGGGAAGGTGTGCCAAAGAACGGACTTTCTTAGTCTGCAAATCATAGATATAGGCACCCGAGCTAGTACCGACATAGACCTGCTCGCCGAATTTAAACATCTGCCTTACTAAAGAGCGCTCATCTTTACTCTCCAGCGTGAACAATGAGGTAACTTCGCCGGTCTCTATATTCAGGCTCGCCACATCCTCACCACGACCAAGCCAAAGCTCATTGGGACCAATAGCCAGCATAGTAAATACCGCTTTAGCGAACGTAACGTCGTCGCTCTGTGGCGGCCCCAGTACTTGCTCAGTACGCCCGGTATCAGGGTCAAAGCGATGTAAGCCAGCGAGTAATGAGGCTATCCAAATATGACCTTGTTGGTCTTGATAGAGTGCGTCGATCATCGCCTCATCAAGCTCGCCATTGTCTCCGGCCACAGCAATGACCTGATAACCATCATAGCGATTCAGACCGCTTTCGGTGCCCAACCACAAATAGCCGTATTTATCGATCAACATATTACTGACATAGCTTTGCGACAGCCCTTCATTTGGCGACAGTCGTTGTACTTTGGCACTCACTGCACACGCTAAGAAGCAGCAACACACTAGCAAAGCTCTAAGCATGGTTTCCTCGATTCAGGCAATATGCCAAGATATTCCGTCCTTGGCGCTGATAGGCATTAAATCGCTGTTGTAATTCGCCGGGCAAATCGGGTTCTGGCTGAAACCCTAAGCTGAGGTAAAAAGCGGCTAAATGGGCGTAAATAAAACTAAAAACGGGCTGCTTTTGGTGTTGGCACACAGTACTGATTAACTCCCGAGCAACCCCGTTTTGCCGCCACGGTGGGGCAATAAACACGCCAACGAGTAGCACGTTTTCCGATAAGTGCAATAAGCGAGCTGCACCAATGATGCCACTATCGGCCCTGGCTACCCAGACCTGGTCTGCCTTAGAGGCACGACCTCGAGCCCCATAAGCCTGATAAAACTTGTTAACTAATGGGGTGGCGATGTCAGCAAGGCGCTGCACATCAACGTCGCTCATCGCGATGCACTCATCAATGCCAAATAATGTTCAAACTGTTGCTTGAGATAGTTTTGCTCAGAGACAGGACGAATATTAATCGCCTCATAAACTTTGTCGCGGGCATTTTTACCACGCACTATTTGGTAAGCCCAAAATGAGGCCTCGTAGTCTAGCTGAATACGGTACTTTTCTTCGCGAGGCAGTAGGCACAAATTGAAACTCATCGCAGTTACACTCAGGTTGGTGTTCATATCCTGACTATACTATACCAAATCCGACCTAGGGCAAAAGTAGATAGTTTGTTGATTAGTTGCGACAAGTGCTAGAAAAACCTATCTAACTTCCCTAGAATAGTGGCGAAATTTAACACGTATTTTACATGGGTAACGGAGTAAGCCCAATTGTGAAACAAGGAAGTGCCACGCATAAACTATGGTATAGCATGCTTAACTCAACCTTGTTACAACGCACCATCCTCTATGTTACTTCGCTATGGCTGCTGAGTGCATCTGTTAGCGCCTATGCATCGTCTAACATGACCTTTAACAAGCCTGTTGATACGCCACAAGCTCGCTATGTTATTGAACTTATGGATTTAGCCTATGATCAGCTTGGATATCAGCTTGAGTTGATAGAGTTTGACCAGCCACAAGCATTACGCGCTGCCGATGAGGGAACTTTAGACGGGCAATTAGGGCGCATTGCTGCAATTGAATCTCGTTACGCTAATTTGGTTCGTGTTGATTTTCCATTGTTTAAGTTTGAGTTGATCATGCTTACGCGCTGCGCCGAGTGCCAGCTGAACGATCTTAATAGCGTGGTGCTGCGCAGCGGTTACCCGGTAGCGGAACAATACCTCGACAGCCAAAATTACCAAGGCCGGCGGCTCGGCCTAAAAAGCGTGTCGGCGCAATTAAATCTCTTAGCCCAACGACAAGTTGATGGCATTGCCATCTTAGACTTTCACCTCAAACAGGCTTTCGACAGCCATAGCAACCCCAGCTATCATCGCCAGCATCTTAACGATTACTACAGCTACCACTACGTGCATAAACGCCATGAGGCGTTGATCCCTGAGTTACTTGAGGTGTTAAACACCCTTAAACAAAATGGCGTTGTTGACTACCTGAAACAAAAGCACGGCTTATAAATCAAGCTCTCCCTGCCCCGCATCAGGTGTGTTGATGTCACCCTGTTGTTGCTTACGCTGCATTGCTCGCTTATAGCGCTGATGACAAAGTAGGTTAACGTGACGTTTTTGCTCATCACTGAGTTGGTTCCACATAAAACGCTCATCACGAGAACGAAAGCAGCCTAGGCAATAACCACGGTTATTGACCTGGCATACCCCTTTGCAGGGGCTATCAATAGAAAAGATTTCCAGCTGCTGCATGTACGCTCTACCCAGTGTGATTAGGCCACGGCCCAATGCTGCTTGCAGCGCATAACGCTGAGCGCATTGACTACCCTAGCCTTTATTACCCTTGGTGTGTTTTAAAAACCAACCCTAGGTATAACGTTAATGCCAAAGACTCTGAATTACCAGCCTAGGTATCCATTTCTTCCTTGCGCAGTACTGGGCGCGCATACAAGGCCGTAACGAGATCCCGTAGCTCTTCGGGAATCGCACGCATACGCTCATCAAACTCTTTGACATCGACGGACTCGGAATCAACTACCGCATCACCGTGCTTAGCGGCAATGTAATTGCCTGGGTGCAAATAAAAAGATTCAACAATCTGCTTATCGATGGTTTTTGCAAGATCCTCTGGAGTATCACAGCCACTTTGCACCGGTTGACCAAAAGCGAGGTGGACATGGCCTTTATTGGTCGTAAAGCCCTCCACTATACTGCTGATATCCTCACCGGCAGATTTTATATACTCGCCGTGGTGCTTTTTATGATAGAGCTCCTTCGCTTTGGATATCGCACACGGTTCATACTGATAAGAAATGGACACCGGCACAATTTTTAGCTCACGTACATACTCAGCAAACTCTTTCTTTTGCTTGCGCCCATTCAATTGCAACATTTTTAATAACGCCGGATCGGTTTGATCAAAACCGTCTTTGGTACGCCCTTCGCGCTGGGCTATCCAAATACTGTGGCCACCCTGCAACGAGTCATAAATATAGGCTGAGAGCTGTGATAACGCTTTAAGCATTTCTTTGGGTGCTTTTGCCGAGCGTTTTACAATAAAACTTTTGTTTAAGCGCATCAGCTCAGTGATGTATGGGATCTGTAGCAGATTATCTCCAATGGCAATACGCACGGTACTCATATCATGTTGGTGCAAGCCAAAATTCACCAACGCGGGATCAAGCACAATATCACGGTGATTGGAGATAAATAGATATGCTTGGTTTTTATCGAGCTTGTCTAGCCCTGAATAGGTGACCTCTGAGGTGGTGTTGTGGATGATGCGCTCAAGATAATGCACAACTTCAAGCTGAACCTGGCGCACTGAGTTTACTTGGCCCCACTTACGTTTCAGGCTCGCACGCACCAACGGGCGAGATAGAAAGCGCATACCGGCAAGCCAACCGGGCAAATTATGCTTCGCTATCAAATCAACAAAGTCATTATCTGCTACCAACCGGGCAACAGCATCTGCTACTTCGTCGTCATTATAGGGTCTTATGTCTGCATACTTATCCACGATTACACCTTATTACCACAGGCAAAAAAACGGCGCTTATTGTATCGCGCCATTTACGTATTCGCTAAGTTTATCAACTCTTACCAGTAAGGGATACAACCCTTTATGCATTATCATGGTGCTGCGCAGGTGCTTGCCAGGCGCGCAATTTCAGCCATACCAAGCGTAATAACAACAGCAGTAAAATCACGGCTAAGCTTTGCGATAACCACGGTGCCATAAGCTCGTGCTGATGCCCAACTAAAGGGCTCACTGCAAAGTCGAACCGTGCCACCAGCCAATCCGTTAAATACCCAAATGCTAAAGCTACACCAATGACAGCACTGAGATAGGCAACAATCGCGCGCTTGCCTAACTCCTTACCAACAACACCGAGCGTGGCAATGTTAGTCGCAGGTCCTGCTAGCATAAATACCAATACCGCGCCTGGCGATACTCCAGCAATGAGCAGTCCAGCAGCAACTGGCGTAGATGCCGTGGCACAAATGTACATTGGAATACTGATAAGCACCATCACCGTCATCGCCAATAATCCGCTGCCCCACTGGCTTAAGTAAGAAGCGGGCACATAAGTTTGCACTAACGCCGCGAAAAACAGACCAATCATTAACCACATGGCGGTATCGTTTAACAGTTTCGTGGTACTAAAGTGCACCGCTTGCTTAAACTTAGCCATGAAACGGGGCTCTTTTGTAGCTTTTGAGCGGCTACTGCAGCATGAGGCCGGCGCTGTATTATCAGCCTGTTGTGCCTGCGTGGGAGCTTGGGATGCTGGCGCTTGTTGCTTATTGGTGCAACATGAAGTGCTCGGCTGTGGCGTTCTTTCGGCGCAGCAACTCGGCGACGATGTCTGTGTTGGGGTTGCCTCGGGCTTAGGCTCTTTACCTACTAGCACACCTGCGGTAATGGCACTGGTAATTGCAGCAATAGGACGAATAATAGCCATAAAAGGGCCCAGTAAGACGTAGGATACGGACACTGAGTCGACACCAGTTTCAGGCGTGGAGACTAAAAAGGACGTAGTCGCACTTTTCGAAGCGCCTGCCCGTCTGAGCCCAACGGCAGCAGGGATCACGCCACAAGAACATAATGGCATGGGAGCGCCAATAAAAGCCGCTTTCACAGTTGTCCAAAAGCCTTCTTTACCAAGGTGGCGTTGCAAAAAGTTAGCAGGAAGGTATACATTGATGAGCCCAGCTAAAAACAGCCCCAGCATCAGCCAAGGTGCAGATAGCACAAACAGTTGCCAAAAATTAGTGAGTAAGTCCATCAACGTCCTCCAATGCGGTCAAAATTGAACAATGCTCTGCCGGTAATTCTGTGCCACAACACTGCTCGGCTAATTGTGAAAGAGAGGCATAAAAGCGTTGCAACTCAGCGATACGCTCTGCCACAAGTGCCTTTTTACGCAGCGTAAGTTGCTTCACTTCATGACAGCTATGCTGCTGTTTCTCAAAGTTAATCTTCAATAACTCAGAGATTTCTTGCAAACTAAAGCCGACGTCTTTAGCGCGACGAATAAAGTTTAATTGTGCTAAATGGGCGTGCGTATAATCCCGGTATCCTGCTGCAGTGCGATTAGGCGGCTGTAATAGCCCTTGCTGTTCGTAGTAACGAAGCGTATCGGGACTCATGTCCACCTTTTTTGCTAACTCTGAAATTCGCATTAGTTTTTCTCGCAGTTATTTAACTGTCACTGATTTTAGACCTTAGTGTTAACTCCAAGGTCAATATTTTTTTTGCGTCCGCCAAGTCACCATGAAAGACTAGTGCTAAACCACCGTATTTTAACGCCTACTTTGTCTAACTGGCGAAACGAGAGAAGAGAGTTATGAACATAGTACTACTTGATGCAAAAACTTTAGGTGACAATAGCTTAGCCCCACTGGAGCAACTCGGAGACTTCCATTCTCATGAGCTAACTGAGCCACAGTCCGTTGTTACTCGTTGCCAAGATGCCGAGGTTATTGTTAGCAACAAAGTAGTGATAAATGCTGAACACATGCAATCGCTACCCAAGCTTAAATTGATTTGCGTTGCTGCTACCGGCACCAACAATATCGACTTACAAGCCGCTGCCAAGCAAGGCATCACAGTATGTAATGTTGCTGGCTACTCTACCGCCTCAGTGGTACAACACACCTTCGCCCTACTCAACGCCTTATTAGGTAACATTCATCGCTACATTAATGACTGCCATCACGGTGCTTGGCAACAAAGTGATATGTTTTGTCGCTTGGATTATGCCATTGAGGAGCTTGCCGATAAAACCCTTGCTATCATCGGCTATGGCGAGTTAGGTCAGGCGGTGGCGCGCGTCGCAGAAGCCTTCGCTATGAAGGTCATTGTTGCGGAGCGTAAAGGACAGCCAGTACGAGAAGGACGGGTTAGCTTTGCACAAGCACTGCAAAACGCTGATGTGGTCTCTATTCATAGCCCTTTAACGCCACAGACTCAGCACCTATTTAACGCCGACGCATTCGCTTTAATGAAACCAAGTGCAGTGCTCATCAATACAGCTCGTGGCCCTATTATTGATGAACAAGCGCTCGTTGCGGCCCTAGAGCAAGGTGATATAGCCGGTGCGGCGTTAGATGTGCTTACACGTGAGCCTGCCACCGCAGATAATCCATTAATTGCCTATCAAGGCCATAACTTATTGTTAACGCCACACATTGCTTGGGCCTCTCGCCAAGCCCGCGACCGCCTCATTGAACAATTGGCGAAAAATATTATTGGGTTTGCCAATGGTGAAATCCGCAACCAGGTTAGTTAGATTCACTAAACTATGGGTTTCTAGGCCTAAGAGACACCTTGATAATTTAATAACCTAATGATAATAAAGACAAATAAATATTGGCATTAAATTTGTTATCTTACCTAGGTGTTAACAATACTTAATAACGGATATAACAATGAAAAAAACACTTATTGCCGCTTTAGTCGCCCTTCCTTTACTGGGAGGCTGTGTTGTTTCAGTGAATGATGGCGATGCTGATGCTCGTTGGGCTGGCAGTGATTGGCAGCAGCAACAAAAAGACAACCGCACATATATTGCTGACTTGCAGCTAGGTACGGGGTTTGCGCTGGTGAAAAATTCTTTGGGAACGCCAGATTTCAGTGAATCGTTCCGTCATCAACAAGACAACTACCAAGTGTTATTTTACGCCACGCAAAGTAAAAAGTCTGATGGCAAAATCTCAAAGGACGAATGCACTCCTTTGGTTTTTGCTGACGGCGCCTTAGTCAGTGTAGGTGACAGCGCCTACCAAGCGCTTATCAATAAGCTATAAACGTTCAGCCACCCACAGGGGTGGCTCTTTTTTATGCGAAAAATACAATGGTGTTACGCCCTTGTTGCTTCGCTTTATAAAGACCCTTGTCAGCGCGCTCAATAAGCTGTGATTCCGATTGCGCGTCACCAAAACCTGGATAGGTGGACACCCCTATACTGAGAGTGACATGGTCAGCAACAGGCGAGTCTATATGCGCCACGTTAAGCTCTTCTATAACGCGTTTTAGCTTTTGTGCCAACGCCATGGCTGTCCCCTCTTCACTCCCTGGCAGCACAGCAGCAAATTCTTCACCGCCATAGCGAGCGACGAAGTCACTACCGCGTTGACAATTGGCCACCAAGGTTGAAGCCACTTTCTTCAAACACTCATCACCGCGTTGGTGGCCATAGTGATCGTTGTAGCGTTTAAAAAAGTCAATATCGATGAGCACCACAGACAACGGCAGCCCAGCGCGGACACTACGCCGCCACTCCCGCGAGAGCTGTTCATCAAAATAGCGGCGATTGGGGATTTCGGTTAAGCCATCGATACTGACCAGCATCTCTAACAGGTCGTTCTTTTGCTTGATAGTCAGCTGGTTTTTAACGCGCGCGCGCACTATGGCACTACCAAAGGGTTTGGTTATGTAGTCCATGGCTCCGAGCTCAAGGCCTTTAGCTTCATCAACGAGAGAATCATTGGCGGAAATGATAATGACAGGAATAGGCTGTGTGCGCTCATCATGCTTAAGCTTACGCAGCGCTTCGTAACCATCCATACCGGGCATGACGATGTCCAGCAAGATCAGATCAACACTGTTAGTCGCTAACCACTCAAACATGGCCTCAGCACTTTCTACACAAATTACGTTGTGCTTGGGGCTCAGTGTTTTTTCCAAAATCACTCTACTTAACTCGTCATCATCGACAACAAGAATGCGCGCTGGCCTCATTTATTTGCCCTAGTTTGTCTAAACCGCTCACAAAACCAATGATAAAGTATGATTTTAATCACGTATAATCCGCTATTTAACGTATTTACCCAGTTTAGACATAAATACCTAACAATTCACTGAATATATGGCAGAAATTAGGGTCTGTTGACCTTTCAAGTTCGTTTTTGCAGCAGTTTGATTGGGTTTTATACAAGGCAGAGGCTGCGTGGCATAGTTATTCTATGTGAGCCAGCCGATAACACAGTAGAAAAGCCAATCAAGCGCTGCCGAACGATTCTTTTGAGCGCACTTTTCTCATTGTTGCTCGATATTCGCTTAGATTACTAGACCACACATCGAGCGCCGCGATAAAAGCACGCTCAAACAGAACAAAAATAGAACAGCAAAGATCAACAGACCCTAGCCACATACACAGTGAATTAGCTTGTATGCTTAGAGATTTTCTTCAGCAAATGAAGCAAGGCGACTGCGCACCACACCGTTTAGATTTACGGTGGCACTGCCCTCGAAATGCTTAAAGCGCTCAACGATATAGGTCAAACCCGATGTCACTGGGGTCAGATAGTTACTGTCTATTTGCGCCAGATTCCCCGAACAAATCAATTTAGTGCCCGCCCCGCAGCGCGTGATGATCGTTTTCAACTGTGAGGCTGTTAAATTCTGACTCTCATCAAGCAACACCCTCGAACTGTTACCATACTATCATACCCTAAAGAAACTTGAACCAAAAAGCTTTTACAAACATACTGTCGTTCAGAGGTGATCGAAAATGATAATGCTAAATACAACAAAAACTAAAATAATAAAAACATCAGTCAACGCTGGAAAAGGGTTGTCTTTTCACCTAGATAGAGACTGTAAGAACTTCTGTGTAAGTGGCTGTTAATCATAGTGATACACGGTCACTGTACATAATCATAAACTGACTCATGGCCGCTTTCCAGTCTCTAATTGGCATTGTCCATTTCTTCGATATCTGGTGAAGCGCCAGATACAGTATTTTCATCACTGAGTCGTCAGTCGGGAACGACCGTCTGGTCTTGGTTATTTTTCGCAGGCTGGCATTTAGAGATTCGATAGCATTAGTGGTGTAAATGACCTTACGGATTTCTGGCGGATAGTCGAAGAAGACGCTCAGGCGTTCCCAGTTATTGCGCCAGGACAGGCTAATTGTTGGATGTTGGTCATCCCATTTTTCAGCGAACTCAGCCAAAGCCAGTTCCGCTTCGGCCAGTGTGGCTGCACCGTAAATTCGTTTCAGGTCAGCGGCAATGACCTTACGTTGTTTCCAGTTCACATAGCGCAGAGAATGACGAATTTGATGCACGATACACAGTTGCACTTGTGTTTTCGGGTAAACCGCTTCGATGGCTTCAGGGAAGCCTTTCAGGCCATCGCAGCAAGCAATGAAGATATCCTGCACTCCACGGTTCTTAAGTTCGTTCATCACAGACAACCAGAACTTAGCGCCTTCGGTTTGAGCCATCCACAAGCCTAACAGCTCCTTTTCACCATCAGTGTTGATACCGAGCGCCAGGTAAACCGATTTGTTCTGTACCGCACCAGAATCGCGGCTACGTACCACCAAACAATCAAGGTAAACGACGGGATAAAGCGCGTCCAGTGGGCGTTGCTGCCACTGCTTTACTTCATCCATCACTTCATTGGTAACTTGAGAGATAAAGGTTGGTGATACTTCCACACCATAAGATTCCTCGAAGTGCGCCTGGATATCACGGGTTGTCATGCCCCGTGCATACAACGAGATAATCCGGTCATCGAAACCGTTGAGCTGCTTCTCGCCCTTTTTAATAAGCTTGGGTTCGAAACTACCGCTGCGGTCACGAGGGATATCCAGATCGATTTCGCCGTGAACGGAGCGCACCTTTTTACTGGATTTACCGTTTCTGGAGTTGCCGGAATTCCTGCCTTCCGATGCATTTTTAGCGTAACCAAGATGTTGTTCCATCTCGGCGTTCAACGCTCGCTCGGCAACCTTTTTGGTGAGCTGTTTAAGTAATCCGGCTTCGCCGAGGATGTCTTCGGGGGAATCACAGCCTTCTAAAAGCTGATCGATAAGTTTGTCTGATATTGGCATTCTGCATTTCCTTTCAACAGGTTAAGAATGCCACTTACACAGATATTTTTACACTCTCGGCACAACCTACACGCCAGTTGTAGCCATTTTCTCGATAGCTGCACTTCTTGCTGTCGCATCTCAACATTTTGCTTCCGGCTCATTTATCTCCATCAGAACACTGATGCTATTTATAGCTTTTTCAATGACGCTCTTAGCGGTGCAAAAACTGAAAGACCTATACAGTTTCACAAATTCGTTTATTACTTATGATTTACTAGCGATGAGATGGATAAGATATGGTTATATTTATCCCTTCATTGAAGCATATGCAGGTATTGGTATGGTTGCCCAACTACAGCCTCTCGCAGTGGCACCATTTTCATTGTTTATCGGCACAGTTGGAGCAATTTCAGTTTTCAAAGCCGTTTACATTGACAAACGCCAGTTAAAGTGTGCCTGTGTAGGCGGCGATAGCAGTGTGCCACTTGGATTTGTATCGCTATCTGAAAACTTATTTATGATCGCGGGAGCATTGATTATGCTGCTGATGTAAAGGTATAGCTCTATTCGGCGGCCCCTTAACTGTTAAGATTAGACCTAGGATGCCAGCCCACACCTTTCTAATCCATATGTAACATTTTTTCTGTCGTACTGGCATCAAGATAACCAGAACTGAGCAAACAATCTCAAAGGTTGTACAAAATAACACTAAAGCTTTTTCATTAAGTTTTATTGTTATGCTCTTGTGGTGGCTTTCGCCACCACTTTATTAGTTTTCAAGTTCCACCATATCTTTCGCTGCAATGTCACCAGACACTAGCTTTACAGTTGCGAAATGATCATTCACAATTTTAGTAATTTGTACCGTTCCTACCTTTTCGATAGTGTAGGGATCTTCACCTTCACTCAATACTATTCTTTCATGGAATCTAATAACACTGTATTTTTGCCCAACCTCTGCGCCATGCTTAGCACCAATACAGATTAGAGTTCGATTATCAGAACTTTCTACTACCTGACCTCTCATCATGTATTTATGATAAAAAGTGGTATTGGAACAACCCACTAAATATAAACCGAATGTAAGCAATAAAAGAGCTTTTATATAGGGTGTTTTCATCACTGTTACCTCATTTGACTAACTAATTATCTATACACTTTTTTATGAATTCATTTGTTTTTCCGGCCAGCCCCCGAAGGTGCTTGATGACAACTCCAAGGCTTATGAACAGAGTTATCTTTGATGTTCTGATCAACAAATTTATAGTAACTTTCTTTAGTATGTGTCCACCAATCATCATGAACATCTGCGCCATACTTACGGATTACCTCCTCAATCCCATCAAGGCTTACGTTTGCGGCATCATAGGCAAGGTGTATTTCACCTTCTTTGATGTTGTAACTAACTTCATCTATACCAAAAAGCTGATCTATTTCTTTTACTAACTCGTCACAGCTTTCTTCTGTGACATTGCTAAGCTTTAGATTTCGAACAACTAAATTTTGCTCTCTAACGCCAACTCTATGATCTAAATCGCTCATAATTTTTCTCCTAATGTTTGTGTGAATGCTGTTGATTGCTATCTTTCATTTCTTCCATTTTCCGGTTCATCTGCGGCATCATGTTCTCCATCATTTCTAAATGATGTTCAGTCATCTTGATTTGTTGATGCATTGGCATTTCTTCCATGTTTTTGTGCATGGATTGCATCATCTTCATCATTGAACGGTGATGTTCAACCATCATCTGCTGTTGCTTGTCAGGATCTTTTTCAGTTTTAATGGCATGGACTTCCTTTTTCATTTCCATCATCTTTTTATGCATTTCTCCCATGTTCTCATGTGGTATTGTCATGCCTTGATGCATACCAGCTTTGTTCGCACCTTCATGTTTATGCTCATTGTTTTGGGCAAATGAGCTAGTGGTTATCAGTAGTGAACCAATAAATAAAATTGATTTAGTTAACGTTTTCATGATTTTTACCTTCTACACTTTTATTAAAACTTGGGATCCAACTTGGTGTCGATTCCATATACCTGTGGTACTCCGAACCAAATTCAGCAATCGCCTGTGCTTCTTCGCGTTTCGCTAGCTTGACGTAAACAACGACTAAGATCGGAAACATCGCAAGTGTTGGGATTGTCGGCCACTGCAATAAAAAGCCGAACATGATTAGAATGAAAGCTACATACTGTGGGTGGCGACATCTTGCATACCATCCAGTTGTAGCCAATTGATGATGTTTTTGCGCGTGATGCAATACATTCCATGCTGAAGACAACATAAAGAAACCTGCAACAATAAACACCATACTCACTATATGAAATGGGTCCCAATGGGCATCACCTTGAAATCCAAAGAAAGTATGTAATAAATGCCCATTTTCATGCGCAAAGAAATTTACTTCTGGATAGGTCTCCGTCAGCCACCCCGACAGAAAATAGATAGTTAAAGGAAAGCCATACATTTCAGTAAATAGGGCAACAATAAAGGCAGAGAACGCGCTTAGACTTCTCCAATCAGTTGATGTTTTTGGTTTGACAAAACTAAAGGCAAAAAAGATAAAAATTGCTGAGTTCAGTATCACCATTGACCATAAGCCATAATCATATGTTTCATTCATCACTGCTCTCCTTTTTATGTGATTCCTTACGTGCCTTTTCTAAGCCTTGTATGTAGCCATCGCGATAGGCTGCATTTTTATCCGTGAGTTCTTGAAAGCTCTCTTCCTTTTTTTCATCAGGCGCATGTGAATGATCGTGACCATGTTTACCATGACTGCCATGCATAAATACGTGCATCAAGGGGCATAGCAATAAAATCAAGTAGGGAAGAAATTGCAGCGTATGTTGACCATGCTCAAGCACTAAGAAGTAGGTCACTGCGGCAATAAGTGCCAGTGCAGCCCAGCCTGTAGGTGTTGACCAAAAATTAGGGTGTTGATTTTTCATATTGCCCTCCTAAACGACTTTTAAGACACCGCGATACATTTGCATCTGACAGTGAAACTCATGCTCTCCCGGTGATAAGTTCAATAGGGTAATTTGAGTAATTTCATTTAATTTAAGCTGTTCGCTTATATCCAATGAAGGAATAAGCATTGTTTCAGCGCAGGGGGATTGATCTTTGCGCATAAACTTCAGAGTGACAGGTTGGCTAGCAGACACCTGAATTGAGGATGGGGAATACACGCCATCCCTCACTTCAATGAGTACTTCATTACCTTGAACGATTGTTTTATTGGGTTTATATAGCCAAAACCACCAAACAATCAGCGCGATTAACATTAAGCCTAATAAGTTAATAACCATCATTGTGATTCTCCTTAATGCTCTTTTGCTTTAAAAAAGCGAAGTCGATTTGCATTTGACACTACAGTCAATGACGAAAACGCCATTGCAGCACCTGCAATTACAGGGCTAAGCAGAATGCCAAAGAAGGGATATAGAACCCCCGCAGCAAAAGGAATCCCGGCTACGTTATAGACAAACGCGCCAAACAAGTTTTGTTTGATATTTCGTAAAGTAGCTTTGCTTACCGCTATGGCATCGGCAAGGCCATGAAGTGAACCACGCATTAGGGTAATGTCAGCACTTTCGATAGCTACATCAGTCCCTGTGCCTATGGCGAAGCCAACATCGGCTAACGCTAGCGCAGGAGCATCGTTGATGCCATCTCCTGTCATACCAACAATTTCGCCGCCTTCTTGTAGATCTTTCACCTTGTTGGCTTTATCTTCTGGCAGCACTTCAGCAAGAAACTCACTAATACCCGCTTTTTTAGCTACGGCGGCAGCGGTTTCCTTGTTATCACCCGTTAACATGATGACGCGTATACCATTAGCCTGAAGCCGTTTGATAGCAGAGATTGAGTCTGACTTAATGGGATCTGCGACAGCAATGATTGCGGCAAGTTCACCATCTACAGCAAAGTACATAGGTGTTTTGGCTTCTTTGGCTAAAGACTGGGCTTTTCCAACAAAGCCTGTGAGGTCTATGCCTTTTAACTTCATTAGTTTATCGTTACCAAAAAGCAGGACTTTATTGTTACAGTTTGCTTCTACACCAAAACCCGTAATAGCATTAAACGATTCAATTTTTAGTAACTCAATATCCTTATCTAAAGCACTTTCAACAATCGCTTGCGCTAAAGGGTGCTCTGAGCCGCTTTCTAAACTTGCTGCAAGCTGTAGTACGTCTTTTTCGTCAGTAGCTTTTGCTAAAACAATATCGGTTACCTTAGGTGCCCCTTCAGTAATAGTGCCCGTTTTATCTAAAATCATGGCAGTGATTTTAGAGGCGGTTTGCA
The DNA here is from genome assembly GCF_001293805.1 of Pseudoalteromonas sp. SW0106-04. Classification (NCBI taxonomy): domain Bacteria; kingdom Pseudomonadati; phylum Pseudomonadota; class Gammaproteobacteria; order Alteromonadales; family Pseudoalteromonadaceae; genus Pseudoalteromonas; species Pseudoalteromonas sp. SW0106-04. Next base: position 201,544 of record NZ_BCAI01000006.1, read on the forward strand.
GTGCCTCACCGTTGCGAATAAGTACTCCGGCTTCTGCTGCTTTTCCTACTCCCACCATGACAGACATAGGCGTTGCCAAGCCTAAAGCACACGGGCAGGCAATAATAAGCACAGTAGTTGCTGATACGATAGCAAAAGCAATTGCTGGCTCAGGGCCAAAGTTAAGCCATGCTAACGCACTTAACACCGAGATGATCATGACTACAGGAACGAAATAGGCGGAAATAACATCGGCCAAGCGGCCAATCGGCGGTTTTGAATTTTGCGCTCGTTTCACCATATTGATGATCTGTGCAAGCGCCGTGTCTTTACCAACGCGTGTCGCTCTAAATAAAATCATGCCTGATTTGTTCAAAGTACCAGCGACAACCTCATCTTCTTCGGCTTTTTCAACAGGCATAGGTTCGCCTGTCAGCATGGACTCATCAATAGAGGTGTGTCCTTCCAATACAACGCCATCTACGGGAATTTTTTCACCCGGCTTTACTTTCACAACATCATGAAGCAAAACCTGTTCGATACCTATCTGAACCTCTTTATTATCACGAACTACAGTTGCCGTTTTGGCCTGCAAGCCGATAAGACGTTTAATGGCCTCAGAGGTTTTACCTCTGGCTTTTATTTCTAATGCTAGACCTAAATCAATTAAGCCAATGATCATGGCGGTAGCTTCAAAATAGACATGTCGTGCCATCAATGGAACGGCGTCAGGTGCAAACACAACAACCATTGAGTACACCCAAGCTGTACCTGTTCCCAAAGCTATTAGTGTGTCCATATTAGCGGAGTGGTTTTTAAAGCTTTTCCAAGCGCCAACATAAAAATGCTTACCTGAAAAATACATAACACCAAAAGTTAAAATACCGACAACCAGCCAAGACATGCGTTCAAGGTTTGTTTCAACTGTCATTTCTCCAACTACAATGCTGTAGATCATCAAAGGAACGCCGAGTGAAAGGGCAATAAACGTATCGCGCATTAGCTTTTTGTAATATGCCCAATCCGCCGCCTCTTTCTCGTCAAGCGCATCTGTTGCTGAGCTATCATCAATTGGCTTCGCGTTATACCCCACTGACTCAACAGCTTTGATCAATTCTTCTGTCTTAGCTGTCCCAGAAACTGTTACAGTCCTATCAGCAAAATTCATTTCTGCACTGACGACTCCATGAGTTGCCTTTAACGCCCCTTCAATTTTGCCTACACAGCTAGCACACCCAGCGCCTTCAATGATGAGCTGTTGGCTTTGTGATGTTTTTTCCAACGTATTCTCCTTACTTTTACACGAAGAGGATTGAGTTTTTGCCTGACAGCAACAGCCTGATTCGGTTTCTATATTTGTATTAGTAGTTACCATTTTTCCTCCTATGCCTTTTTAATTTGCTCAAAGTTTTCGATGAGATGACAAACCATGTTTGCAGTCGGTGCTTTGTCTTCCATTTCTTCCCATTGAGAAAGCGCTGAAGACATTTTCCCTCGAAGTGCCAACATTGCTTGAAACTGTTTTTCTGTTTCTTCAAGCCGCTCTTTGATGAGGCTTCTGACTAATGGGCACGCACTTGTACCATCTTCAGATTCATTAAGAATTTGCTTGATATCAGCAACGGAAAAACCAAGATTTCTGGCACTTAAAATGAACTTAAGTCTCGATACTTCTTTATTCGAGTATGACTTGTAGCCGTTCACTGACTTAGCAGGTTTTAACAGTCCCAATCGCGTGTAATAGCGCACCGTATCAGCAGTCGTTCCAAGGCTTTTTGACAGTTCTGCTACTTTCATATTTACTCCTTAGTTTTTCACCTAAGTTTGTACTCTCACCTACAGCTTAGACCTGTGTCTAAGACACAGGTCAAGTACTAATTCTAGTGAATAAGCTAAAAAATAATTTTTTGGTAAAAGAGAAATCTCGGCCAAAATCGACAGCATTAAGTACTGTAAATGGCAATAGTTTGAGAATTTTCATAGTGCCTTCAAAATATCGTACTAATCGTTCAAAACAATTGATTATTTAAATCAATGAATAAGTCATTCTATTTTTGATGGGAGTGGCGAAAAAAAGACGCACTGATCCCGTGATTAGCCAATAATTGGTGGACGATAAAGTAAGAGATGGATACCAGATTTTGGTAGAGGTGTACGCTGTAGAAATAGCTCAGAGTAAATATTGCAAATACCTTCCTCTTGCGCTTGCACAAGATAGGGATTTAAATGAAAGCTTGAACAAAATCCCCCCTCACAACAAACACAATCACTAGCTTTACATTTTTCACAGACTTCATCACCATGACGGTGTTTAGAGTCTTGCGAGTTTACAGTGTGATAGTGACTATTGTCATTCATTGATTGATGGTGAATATTTTTGCTTCGTTGCATAATATGCGTGTCGGAAGATCCATTTTGATGTTCTTCACAATTCATTGGCTTAGCTGTAGCAAAACTATGCTGCGTAAGCAACACAGTTATTATCACTATTTTAAACCACCTGAAAAGTCCAAACATTATCATTCCTTCTTTAGCTCCTACAATATTAGCCACTTTATAAAAATAATTTTATGATCTTGATCAACCTTTGAACTAAAACCTAAACTTTTTACTTTTTTAAACAGCTTAAACTTAACAAGTATAAAAGGGGTGTCTGATTTATACTCATGAGATTGAAGCCAAGCATGAGCACCATAAAAAAAATAAAAACCCTACGCTCATAACTAGGTATTGAGTAAGGGATCATTTTTCCAATTGTTCAGCTTTAAGCGCAGTACTTTGCAACAATCGGTTCTATCCCGAGCACACCCAATTCCCGTTCATCAAAAGTGATAAAATAGTCTATTGTACGTCTTTCAATGGCGATGTTTTTTGGCTTGACTCTTTAACCTTTACCATTCGCCAACTTTACTTCTTAGCTGATATTCCACCTTGATAGGTATACACCAGACTGGCACAGACTGAAAACAAGAAGTAGCTTACTATTACTGCTCTTAGTTCTTTCCAAAAAAACTATTAGCTAGGCCTTTCCTAACATAACTAAAATGGTTTAAATCCCAAAAAACAAAAGCTACCATCAATATAGTTGCGGTAGCTCTCATCAAGTCAATATAGTATTTCTTCACATCAGAGCCAGAACTTGATACCTGCAACAAAAGCAGTATCACGAGTACTTTGCCCATTTAACTTCGCAAATTCGGCTGTATTACCAAATTTATTTGTCCACTCAACGCCAACATAGGGAGCAAACTGGCGGGTAAACTCATAACGAACCCGAAAACCAATAGCACTGCTAGATAAGCCACTACCAAGGTTATTTTGGACGTCATCCTTACCGTAAAGCGTCAACTCTGCTCGTGGTTGAACAATTAACTTTTGAGTAAGTAATAGCTCATACTCAGCTTCGATCGAAAATGCACTATTACCTTGCTCTCCTAAATACGCAGTCATATCAATTTCAAACCAGTAAGGGGCTAGACCTTGTAAACCAAAAGCTAGCCATTTGCGGTTTTCACCTTCGTTATTGTAATCAAGTCGAATACCGACTTGTGTATCCCAATAAGCAGATATTGCGTGGCCCCATAGAAAATCTGTTTGGTTCTCCTCTAAATTACCTTCGCTAAAATCTCCCTCAGTTTTGATGACTAATCTATCAAAAGTAGTGCCATACCATGCCTGAAAGTCAAAAACACCTGCGTTTGTTTGCTCATTATATTCAAGACGATCCCCTAGTAGCGCGTAAAATGAATGCTCATCTGCCAAAGTCAGTCGTTTGTCGCTATTGAGTGCATAAGGACCTTCAGTCAATGTTGTACCTGCGGCATAAGCATGAGGGTCTCTAGCATCTTTAGGTGCATCTCCACCTTGTGCTTGCATTTTAGAATCACCCATCTCAGTCATCTCATCTTTTGCAGATACAGATACACTTATAAGGGGCAAACCTATTAATAATAGTTTTAACGTATTGGTTAGTATTAATTTTCTCATGATACAACTACCTCTCTAAACATACCTGCATCCATGTGGAATAATAAATGGCAATGCCATGCCCAGCGACCTACGTCATGAGGTGTTGTTAAAAAACTAATTCTTTGCGCTGGTTGTACAGGGATAGTATGGCGACGAACCTGTACATCACCTTTTTCATTCTCCAAATCGCTCCACATACCATGCAGGTGCATTGGATGTGTCATCATTGTATCGTTTTGTAAAATAACTCTTAAACGTTGATTATGCTTCATGTGAACTGGCGTGCTTTTTCCAAATTCCAAACCATCAAATGACCAGCTATAACGCTCCATGTTTCCAGTTAAATGTAATTCAATTTCAGCCTCTGGCTCTTGCTGGTTTGTAATTCCCTCAAGAGAATGTAAATCTGCAAGTGTTAAAACACGGCGTCCATTTTTACGTAAACCTATACCGGGATCATCAAGGTTTGTTCTAGGCATATCAACACGCATATCAACAGAAGCTCCATACTCTGTTTTTGCATGACGCACTTTAGTGCTAGCAACAGCTAATGGGTTTTTAGTCATTCCATGTTTACTATGATCCATTGCCATCGCTCCATGACCCATTGCACTATGATCCATTTTATTAGAATTCATGCCCGACATACCTGCCGTATCAGCCATTGTAGAATGCACACTATCATGGGTCATATTGCCCATCATATCTGTCATCGTTAACCACTCAACGGGGTCTAAAGAAGGTACTGGTGCATCAACGTTAGGTGCCATTGATAAAGTACCTTTAGCATAACCTGAGCGATCCATGCTTTGTGCAAAAATCGTATATGCATCATTTTTTGGCTCGACAAGTACATCATAAGTTTCACCGGGACCAAATCTAAATTCATCTACTGTCACAGGTTCAACATTTTGTCCATCAGCTTGTACAACTGTTAACTTCAGCTCAGGTATTCTTACATCAAAAAACGTATTGCTAGAGCCGTTAATAAATCTAAGCCTAACCTTTTCGCCAGCTTTAAACATTCCACGCCAATTTGTCAAAGGCGCACAACCATTCATTAAAAAAGTCATTGCAGATGCTGATAAGTCTGCAAGATCTGTAGGGTTCATTCTCATTTTATTCCACATTTCCCGGCGTTGTAGCGCATTTGAAACGCTGCTATTTGAAATGTCATCAAAAAACTCTGGAACAGTAGGTTGATTAAAGTTAAATACATCGCTCTGTACTTTTAACTTGCGAAACAAATCCATTGGGTCATCATCAGTCCAATCAGACAATTGGATGACATGCTCATTGTCAGCACTAATAATATCCTTTTCTCTTGGCTCAATAATTAATGCGCCGTACATACCTGTCATTTCTTGAAAGCCACTGTGTGAGTGATACCAATATGTGCCGCTTTGTTGCAGCTTAAATTTATAAACAAAGGTTTCACCCGGCATTATACCTTTAAAGCTAATACCCGGTACGCCATCCATTTGATACGGAAGAATGATCCCATGCCAATGAATTGAACTCGGCACTGATAATTTATTAGTTACCCTGATAGTAACGTCATCACCTTCTCTGAGGCGCAAGGTAGGAGCTGGTATTGAGCCATTGATTGTTGTAGCCATTCTTACAACACCTGTGAAGTTTACGGGTGACTCATCTATCACTAAATCTATTACTTCTCCACTTAGTTCGGGCGCAGTACCTGTTGAAGTTCCAGCAATCAAAGATGAAGCTGCATGAAGAACACTTGGAAAAGCAGCTAATACACCGCCAGCAATTACACCTTGTACAAAGCGTCTACGTGGCGTAGAAATTTGATGTAATGGATCTTTAATTCTCATTTTACTCTCCGAGGTTTGACCAATAAATTAGTGTGACCAATGAATGTGCTTAATCTTCCATTCACCATTTTGTTTTTCCAGCACCATCGTTTCCATGCCTTGATAATCGCGTTCAACACCTTTATGAGTACCTGTAGTTTGACTACGCGACGCAGAGATAGCTGTATTTCCAAGTATCGTCACTTGATGTTCAAGTGTGTCGCTCTTCATCGCTGCTAAATACTTCATATCCGACAACATATGATGATGAGCATATTCATCAGCGCTCCTTTCAACGCGGCCTCCCTCGAAAATGGTGACATCATCCGCTAACTGCGCTCTAGCCTGTTTTTGATTGCCAGTTTCAAGTGCTTGATGAAATGCCAAAACAACTTTTGCGGCAGGGGTATCTATACCTTTAAACAAACCTTTGTCTTTGTTCTTATCACCATGAGCGTTTGCTGCGAAACTAAACGTCATTAATAAAACGAGTAATATATTTATTGTTTTCATTTTCATTCTCTCTTTTAGGTTTTAATTTGCAGGGCCAACAACACTAGTAAGCCCAGCCGTTACAGATAAAATGGCAAAAGCTACTACCATTTCTATCGAGATAGATTTAGATAAAGCCTCTCTGCCTTGACTATTTTTAAGTTGTGGAACGAGTATTAGTTTATGTTTAGCAGCAAGTGCCAAAATAGACACTACAAGGGCCAATTTAAACAACAGTGTTTGTCCGTAACTTGAGCTTATTAGTGCATCAAGACTTCCGACCAATTGAATCACGAGCCAGAGGCCTGCTACCAACAATAGGCTCAATGTAAAACTTGCTTGTTTGCCAAAGCTTTCCATCAGCAAATGAAGTTCTGCATAACTTAGCTGATGGCAAGCCTGTTTTAGTGGCAATAACGCCCCAAACCACCATGCCATAACGAGCACATGCAAAATAAGCAAGCCTTTTTCAATTGTGCCTAACTCAGAAATATGACCCAGTAACGTGAATGAGTATGCAAGGATTAATAAACTCAACATTAAAGCGCTTTGTTTTAAGTACGAGTTCACAGCGAGTTTGAACCTTAAAGCTAAAGCGATTATTGCGGTAACTAGCCCAAGCGCTCGAAGCAAAGCTCCAGTGCCGACAGAGGAGTCCCACATAATAGCCAATATATCAGCGTCTATCGCCCCCTGAATTCCCTCTTCTGCCATTGCACCAGTACTGGCAAAGAACCAAGTAATATTAGCGATCAAAGCCATAACTATATAAGTTCTTGTCCACTTTAAATTCGCTGTTACAGCATTACTATGAGATTCATTATGCTCAAAAATTTGTCTGAAAAATGTATAGCCGGCAATACAGGCAAAGCCGACGTAAAATACAATTTTTGACAGTACAATGACTGTATTCCAGATATACATTTCCATATCAATCACACAGCCTTACTAATGAACCATAAAGCCGAAGCTATGTTTCATTTTATGACCATCGTTACCTAAGAAGGTTACATCCACAGCATAGTTTGCAGGAGCTAATTTAGGTAGTTTCCATGTAAATTTGCTAGTAGCGACTTTAGAAGGCTCGAATCCAAATTTAAATTCTTCGCCTTGTTTATTGGCCAATGAAACTTTTACAACCCGTACCTCTTTGGTGAACACCAAAGTTAACTCTTCTGGAGGATTCATTAGCATTGCATTATCAGCAGGCACACTTTTTTCAAGATGCACATGCGCAAATACCGCACTACTAAAAACGACACTGATTACGGTTAAAAATTTAATTAATGTTTTCATATATACCTCTATTTATTTAATGGATTAACGACTAAATTTATCTTTGAAAATTTGATTACTTGGAATCCCAGCATCTGTAATTATTTTTTCCACTTCACTCATCATTGCTTCTGGACCGCACAAGTAAAACTCAGCCAAAAGCAGTTCTGATTTTTGGTTCATATACGGCAGAAGTACTTTTTGAACATAGCCTGAGTGCCCTTGCCATTCTTCTGAAGGATTAGAAAGAGTAGGAATATAAGAGAAGTTTTTATGCTTCTCACTCAGTGACTTCAATTCATTATGGTATAGCAAGTCATCTTCAGTTCGCGCACCATAGATAAGAGTCAAACCACTTTTATCTTTATGCTTTTTCAACTGTTCAAAAATAATAGACCTCAGTGGTGCAAGTCCTGAACCCGCACCAATAAACACGCGACTAACTTTTTTATTTGAAGTGGCATAAAAATCAGAAAAAGGGCCTTTTGCAGTTATCGTTTCACCTACTTGGAGTGAACCTAAATAACTTGAACCTATTCCTGCTTTAAAACCATTCTTTGCGGTCTGCCAACGGATATTAAACATTAACTCATCAGACTCCTCGTCAAAGTTAACTAATGAGTAGTGGCGAGTTACACCGTTATGAGAAAATTTTCCATGATAGTAGCTATCCCAGTATTTTTCATAGCACTCTGGCATATCATCTGGACGTAAGCTATTCATCCCTGCTGGCACATCAAATTGCATATATGCACCAGCTTTAAATGCCAACTGTTTGCCTGATTTCAGCTTAAATTTCACTTCCTTGATAAAAGGAGTAATGAAATTAGTCGCAACCACAACTAGCTCATGATTTTCAATATTGCGATCAGTATTAACTTCAATCGAACTAATTTCAGAGAACCTATGCTGACATCCAAGCCGATAACCTTCCTTAAGTTGCTCCTGAGATAAATGTTCCTGTTCAGATAGTGTGATAGGTAATTTAGTTGAACTTAAGAACACGCATTTGCCACAAGTACCGCCACCACCGCAACCTGAAGGAAGGTATACATGTGAACTAGCTAGCCCTTCTAGTACAGTTGAGCGACCAACTGCTGAGATGTCAGTAATAGTATTTTCATTGGAAAACGTCACTGCCACTTTTTGCCTGTTAGTGCCCCAACCTAGCTTCAGTAAACCACTTCGATACTGTTGTATCAGCCAAGTAACACCAGTAATTGAAAGGAATAGCGTTGCAAAAGCAAATGCAATGATCAACCAATGGTTAAATCCTCCAGAATTGCCATAGTCCATAAAGTGAAGCTTCATCATCAGATCTTTCAATCTGAAATCATCATTGGCATGGCGAAGTACTTGACCTGTAATACTATCTAAATAAATAGTTGTATTGTTCTCATCCTCAACGGCAACTTGCCACATAGGATTTTGCTGCCTTACGTGATCAGAAAACGGAGGTTGAGATAACACTGGAGTAGTTAACTTACCCTGTCCTGAGTAGGAGTTTTTTGCCAAAGTTAGTACTTGTTCTTCAGACAAATTAAATGGCTTTCCTGTTACAGCATCAAATAGCTTTGAGTGGCGTTCTTGATAGCTATGCTGCCCCTTATCGAACACAAAATGATAGTAAGGCTGATGTAAAACCCATATAAGGTTTACTTCCTGCGGAGCATTACTAGTAATGTCTTTAATAGGGAATAGGTCAAAGCCTGTAATGCTACCTTCATGATGAGAATGAACTCTAAGTTCATTACCACTGGCTTTACTGTGATCCATCAAATTGAAGTAAAGGCCCGTTCCCAACCAAATAAGCAGTTGTAAACCAACAAATAAAGAAAGCCACTTGTGTATCGTTGTATTTAACTTAAATAGTCGCATCAAATGACTCCCTTTTTATTTGGGGAAAGCACTCGGTAATAAGTCAATACTGCGCCAGTAATTGCTCCCATTAGACCTAGAGTTGCGACCAAGAACAAAAACCAGTTTGATACGTTTTCTCCATCATAGTAATCCATAATGTGGAACCGCCACATCCAATCAAACAATCGCCAGTAATCATGACGCTTGGCAACAAGTGATCCTGTTTGTTGACTTATATAAAATGTCGGTGTGGAGAATTGCTCAAACGTCACTCTCCAAACAGGTAAATGCCTTGGGGACAACTCAGCAGGCAAGTTTGTCGCTGACTTAATCAACCTTATGCTGTCGATTTGATGATTCAGCGCATAATGGTATTGTGCGATTTCTTTAGCCTTGGTTTCATCTACAAGGGCCTGAACAGCTCCAGTTTTAGCATCTATTGCTACTTTTCCATTTTCTCCATTAATAAAAGAATACAAAGGACGGCCCATACTTTGAGTAAGTGTAACTTGGCTAGCTTTAGGATAATCCGCAGCTAGCTTTACAATGGAGTAATCCATACTTGCTAAATCTATTTTGGCTTCCTCACTCTTAGCCAAGGTTTCGCCGTGTATATAGTGAATATCCATAGTCACCATATACACGCCTGTAATAGACCAGAAGAGGAATTGTATTCCGACAAATGCCATTAGCCATTTGTGATATTTTCTAGCCGTGCTAAGCATTACTTTTTAGCTCCGCCTTAGAAAGCTCCTTGTTAAAGGCGTTTAATTCTGGCTTTTTAACGATTGAGTAAATTACTGGGAGCACAATAAGAGTGAGTAGCACAGCACTTGTCATTCCGCCTACCATAGGTGCAGCAATACGACTCATAATCTCCGAACCTGTTCCTGTACCATATAAAATGGGCATCAAGCCGATAATGATTGTTGCAACTGTCATCATTACTGGACGAACTCGTAAGCCTGCACTGTGCAATAATGCATCTTGATATGCATCATCAGAGATAGGTTCAGCTCGCTCTTCAGCTTTTTCCTTAAGCTCAGCAAGTGCCTGATTGAGATAGACCAACATTATCACACCAATCTCAACCGCTACCCCAGCTAGAGCAATAAAGCCCACGCCAACAGCCACAGAGAAGTTAAACCCTTCCAGATACATCAACCATAAGCCACCAATCATCGCCATCGGCAAGGTAACGATAATGATAGCCACCTCACTAAACGCTCTGAAGTTTAAGTAAAGTAGAATAACAATAATGGCGAGTGTTAAAGGCAATACATAGGTGAGCTTTTCTTTCGCTCTTTCCATATATTCGTATTGCCCAGCCCAAGTAATTGAATAACCTGCTGGTAGTTTTAGATTATTAGCCAAGTGTATTTTTGCACTTTCAACATAAGTACCTACGTCAACACCGTCTATATCGATAAACGTCCAGCCATTTAAACGAGCATTTTCACTCTTAATTCCCGGCGGACCGTTCTCAACTCGAATATCTGCGACATCACCTAGTGCAATGCGTTGACCACTTGGTGTTACAACAGGTAATCGTGATAGCTGCTCAGGAGAGTCTCGATAGTCTTGCGGATAGCGTAAGTTAACAGGGTAACGCTCTTGACCTTCTACCGTTTGGGTAACGTTCATACCACCAATAGCTGTAGAAACCACTTGTTGAACATCTTCGATGTTTAACCCAAAGCGACTTGCCTTATCGCGTGAAATATCAACCTTGATATATCGTCCACCTGCAACTCGCTCTGAGTAAACTGATGCTGTGCCTGTAACTTCGGGTAAAATTTGCTCTATTTGTTGGCCGATTTCCTGAATCACATCAAGCTCTGGTCCGGCGACTTTAATACCCACAGGCGTTTTTATGCCTGTTGCTAACATGTCGATTCGGGTCTTGATTGGCATAACCCAAGCATTCGTTAAGCCCGGAAACTTAACCAATTTATCAAACTCAGCTTTTAACGATTCAGTAGTCACACCCTCTCGCCACTGCTCTCGTGGCTTCAATTGAATAAAGGTTTCAATCATGGTTAAAGGTGCAGGATCGGTTGCAGTTTCAGCTCTTCCTACTTTACCAAATACAGTTTCAACTTCTGGCACAGTGCGAATAAGCTTGTCTGTTTGCTGCAATAACTCCCTTGCTTTACCAATTGAAATACCGGGATAGGTAGTAGGCATATACATGAGATCGCCTTCATCCAATGGCGGAATGAATTCACTACCAATTTTATCGACAGGCCAAAAGCCAACGATAGTCACTAATATTGCTGCTACTATTGTCGATTTTGGAAACTTCATGACTTGCTTTAAAACAGGCATGTAGATAGCAATCAATAATCGGTTTAACGGGTTTTTCTTTTCAGAAACAACTTTGCCTCGAATAAAGTAGCCCATCAAAACAGGCACCAATGTGATCGCCAAACCTGCTGATGCCGCCATTGCATAGGTTTTTGTATAGGCGAGCGGAGAGAACATTCTTCCTTCTTGCGCTTCCAAGATAAATACAGGTAAGAATGAGACTGTAATGATCAGTAAGCTAAAAAATAGTGCAGGGCCTACTTCACTCGCAGCCTTAGCAACAATTTGCCAGCGATTTTCATCTGTTAGTGGTGTTTTCTCCATATGCTTGTGCATATTTTCAATCATCACTATTGCACCATCAGTCATCGCACCAATCGCAATAGCGATACCGCCTAAAGACATAATGTTGGCATTGATGCCTTGCATATACATGATAATGAACGACACCAAGATACCTAATGGCAGAGTAACAACTGCCACAATAGATGAGCGAAGATGAAATAGGAAAGCCACACAGACAATAGCAACGACTGCAAGCTCCTCTAGCAACTTGCTCCAAAGATTATCAACAGCACGATCTATTAACTTCGATCTGTCATAAACAGGGACAATCTCCACCCCCTCTGGTAGAGAAGATTTAAGCGATTCAAGTTTTTCTTTTACCCCGTTTATGGTTTGTTGAGCGTTTTCACCAAAGCGCATAACGACAACACCACCAACAACTTCGCCTTCACCATTAAGCTCTGCGATACCACGGCGCATTTGAGGCCCTAAATTAACGGTAGCAACATCACCAATACGCAATGGCGTGCCTTGTTCGTTAATACCAAGTGGGATTTTCTCTATATCACTAACTGATTGAATATACCCCGTTGCGGTAACCATATATTCAGCTTCAGCCATTTCCACAACGGATGCGCCAGTTTCTTTGTTCCCTTTTTGTAAGGCTATTTGTATTAAACTTAGAGGAATATCGTAAGCTCTCAATTTATCAGGATCTACTTGCACTTGATACTGCTTAACCATACCACCAACGGCGGCAACTTCGGACACGCCCGGAACAGTTTGTAGTTCATACTTTAAGAACCAGTCTTGAATGCTTCTTAATTGGCTTAGATCATGGTTTCCAGACTTATCTGTTAAAGCGTAAATGTATACCCAACCCACACCTGTTGCATCAGGTCCTAATTGAGGTTTTGCCGAATCAGGCAGGCTTGATGCTACTTGGCTTAAGTATTCAAGTACTCTGCTTCTAGCCCAATACAAATCAGTATCGTCATCAAAAATAATGTAGACGTAGGAATCACCAAAAAATGAGTAACCACGAACAGTTTGCGCCCCCGGCACTGATAACATCGCTGTAGTAAGAGGAAATGTCACTTGATCCTGCACTACTTGTGGTGCCTGTCCCGGATAGCTCGTCTTAATTATCACCTGCACATCAGAAAGATCGGGGAGTGCATCTACTGGTGTTTTTTGTAATGAATACAAACCACCAAACGCGATAATTAAGGTAATCAACAAAACAAAGAAACGATTGCCGATAGACCATCTAATAATTGATTCAATCATTATTTTTCTCCCACTTAATGATTAGAATGATCAACAGCAGCTTTATTTTCCTTGCCGTGTTGTTCATCTGATTCAAGAGAAATGTCAGTGATAACTAAGTCATCTCTAACCTCAAAAGTGAAAGTGACATTATCACCGACATTGAAATCAACCATTTCTATATTGTCCGCGACGATAAAATCCATCGTCGCAGCAGGTCTATCCCATTTCTCTATTGGGCCTCTGCTAATATTTAGAATCCGTGTATCAATATCAATCGCATTAATCAAACCAGATACTGTTGCTGATGATACTTCAGGCTCACTCATGATATGAATTCCAGTAATTTCATATCCACCGTCTTCGGTTTTGCTCACTTCAAAGTGCAAAGATTGACCTGACTTTAATGAGTCAATATCGACTTTTTCAGCCACAGTAAAATCCATAACCATTTCAGGCCAATCCCAAGCTTCAGCAGGGCCATGTGAAATATTAACCATGCGGTGCCCTGCCATAACACTATTAACATCCCCTTGCATCCAAACAGAGTTAGGCACTTCATCATGAGTCATTCGTTTAAAGTCAGAGCTTTTACTTGATTCAGAATCAATCAAGAATTGGGCAGATGTCACCACAACGTCATCTTCATTTAAGCCGTCTAATATTTCGATGCTGTCGATATCAACCCGGCCAATAGTCACTTCAATAGATTTAAATTGCCCATCACCTAACGCAAGTACTACTCTGTCCTGTTTACCTGTTCTAATAACGGCTTCTTTAGGCACGAGGATGGTGCTATCAGCTTGATTAGCGTGAATAGAGACTTGTGCAAACATATTTGGTTTTAATTGATAGTCTGTGTTATCAAATTTCAATCTCACTCGGAGTGTGCGTGTTTTACTGTTCAATGTTGGATAAACATAATCAACGACACCAGCCCAGTCCTCACCGGGTAAATAATCCAGTGTCATTGATACAGGAAGTCCTTTTTTAATTAAGGCTGCGTCACGTTCAAACACTTCTGCTTCAACCCAAACTTGATCTAGCTGGCCAATGCTTAATAAGGTGTTTCCCGGCTTTACATAAAAACCTTCTCTAACCTTCAAACCATCGACAACACCTGCTTGTGGTGAATAAAAGGTAATTGTTTGCTGAACCTTTCGTGTCTTTTCTAGCTTTTGAACAAAGTCTGCTGAAAGCTGTAACGCTTTTAGGCGATCTTTGGCTGCTGAAATTAAAGAACTATTGTTGCGCTTTAACGCTATTAACAGCTCTTCCTGAGCATTAACTAACTGAGGAGAATATAGTGTATAAAGAGGCTGCCCTTTCTCTACAGGGTTACCTGCTGCTTTGATGTAAAGTTTATCAATCCAGCCATCAACCCGTGGGTGGATATGAATTAGCTTATCTTCATCATATTGAACATAACCTACCGTTGAGATTTCAGTATGCATATTTTTCAGTTCAACAGGTGCAGTGCGAACCCCAAGGTTATTCACTACATGAGGCGCAATTTTTACTGCTCCGGGGCCAAAGTCATCACCAGATGATCCTTCCTCATACACTGGAATTAGATCCATCCCCATAGGCGACTTACCGGGCTTGTCCCGGCGGTAATTAGAATCCATCGGTGCAACCCAATACAGAGGCTTTTTTTCTCCTGATGTTGCTTCATTACTATTACTGTTTGAGCCAGTACCTTGATATAAACTCAATGCTCCAGCACCAAGTGCTGCCCCAATGATGATGGCAATAATTGTTTTTGTATTCGTTGACATTATTTTTCTCCAAATTGCTGACTGGATAAGTGCTGATTAGTTTTGTGTGAAGTTTGCATCGACTTATGTTCAGCATTTGAGTTAGATTGAGAATGCGCAAAGAAATAGTTGATACGAGCAACTGTTTTAAGTGCGTCAACATCAATTCTTAAAGCTGATATTCTGGTATTTAATTCGGCAATTCTTGCTCGAACAACTTCGGCAAAATCGCCATCATCATTTGTGTAGGCTGTCAATGACGCTTCTGCTTGGTCATGAGTTTGTTTAAGGAGTTGTTCTTGATAGATAGATTGTCTATCTGATAAGCGTTTAAGCTGTCTTAGTTCTTTTTCTAAAACACTGATCATTTGCTTTGTCAGTAATAGTTTCTCGGTTTTAATAGTCTCTGAATCTGCAATAGAAGCTGCAACTTGCTTATCTTGTCTGTTCTCGGTAAACAAGGGTAAATCAAACGTTACCCCAACAGAAAATAAATCAGCTCGGCTATCACCAGAGGGCATATTGTCGCGATAGGCATAACTAGCATTAACACCCCATTGCGGCTCATATTGCTGTTTGGCTAACTCAATTCCTTTTTCTGAAGCTTTGCGTTTTATATCAATCGCAAGTATGGCTGGGTGATTCGAAAGCTCCTGAGCCAATAGATTTCTTGAGTAATTAGATGCTTTTAGGACTGTTGGATTATTCAATTGAATCGAAGGCAATTCTTTTGAGACGCTAAACTCTAATGGTTGCGCGTCAAAGTTGAATGATTCATTCAAACGATCCGCATCGTAAATATGAAGCCACTCATTGAGACGAGCGATTGTCGTTTCTAGTTTCTGCTTTTGCGAAGTTAATCTGTCATCTAACTGCACGATTTCCAACTGAGCACGAATAACATCTTGCTGTCTAGTTTTACCAACAACGTTTGAATAGCTAGCTTTAGCCACTTCCGCCATCTGCTCAAAGAGAGACCAATCATCTTCAATCAATTTAATAGTTTGTTGGGCTAAGTAAGCATCTAACCAAAGTTGTGACACTTGGCTTTTCAACTTAGCTTTACGATCCTCTCGTAACAGTGGAAATTTCGTGGACTCAATTTGTAACTGGTCTTTCTTGATCTCTAGACTGTCGCCTCTCGGAAACATTTGAGAGACGCCAACCTTTAGCTGAGTCATTCCTTCCTGATCTAAATCCCAAGTATCTGTTGGTAAATTCATTATCCCTAGCGATACTTTCGGATCAGGCAAAGTACCTGAAGCAATACTTCTATTTTCAACTGCACTTTGTTTCAATCGGCTACCATGAAGCCAAGGATCATTTTGCTGAGCTAAGGTGATAGCTTGTTCAAGCGACACTACTTTCTCAGCTTGAGCTGAGAATACAGATAAGCCGAGTATTAATGCAGTTGAAAGTGAAGTAAGGTTTGAAGAGTTCAATTTCATTAGAATTGCTCCTCGTATGTCTTAACTTTTGCATAGACTTTGCTCGTTCCATCTTTAAATAGAATTAACACGTTGTATGGCATAAAGCGGTCATCGACTTCCATACCGGGAGAGCCAACTGGCATTGCTGGAACTGAAAGCCCAATCGCATTGGGATGTTCTTCTGATAAGAACTGCTGAATAAATTTAGCAGGTATATGACCTTCAAAGGCAAATCCATTTCTACTCACTGCCGTGTGGCATGAACGGTAATTAGGTTTGATACCATACTTAGTTTTGATGTTGCCGATGTTTCGGAAATCTTTGGAATGCGCAACGATCCCTTTGTCTTCAATATGAGTTATCCATTTTTTACAACACCCACAAGTAGGGGTTTTATAAACGATTAACTCCAAAGGTGTTACGTCGTTATTGTGTGCATGGTTATGTTCGTTGGCGTTTGCAAACGCAGGTGAAAGCAGCATTACTACTGCTATTTTTAAATACTTATTGATCATTTTTGCCCCCAGACATCGCTGGAAAATATCTATAGCGCTACGACGCTATATTGACTAACAGAAAAATTAATTACATGTGCGAGAAATTTGGACGCACTAATCCTGTATTAGGCAAAAATTGGTGGACGATAAAGGGAAGTGGAAATTGAATGAGGTTGTTTAGATTGCAGAGCAGCTACAGATTCACTGAATATTTGAATATCTGTCGAATCAATACTGGAATTTAGGACTGTCGTAGATGAGCAAGCATTTGCAGGACAAATACATTCAACGTCACAACAATCTTCTGATTGACCATTACTGCTTTTATTCATATCACCATGATTCATGTTCATGTTCATGTGTGATTCGTGAGAACCTGATGACATTTCGCAAGGCATAGCAGAATACGCAAATGCTTGCCCTACAAAGGCAACCAGCATAAGCGTCATTACTAAGACTTTTGAAAATGCTTTAGACATAAAATTCTCATAAAAATATACATGTCAATGCTAATACAAATTTTCGAATAAGTAAATTGATGTCATGTAAACATTTATGAATATTTGACTAACGTCAACTTTTTCAAAGAGGTAAGTGACAAATAATAATCTCATCAGACTTCTTATCTTCGTTATTCAATGGCTTTTATTTTGAGACTTAAGTTGCTCTCTCATTTCTAAAACTCGATCTACCGAATAAGCTCCCGCCCTCATAACAACCAGTTCAACAAACGAAATATCAATTAACTTATGGTCAGCATCAATCACATAACAACTCTCACTATGTGTGTATATTTCTAACTTATCCTCATCAGCAGATTTGCTAACAATCTTTGAAGTTACCATTTGCTCAAATGGCCGAAATCTGAATGTTTCATCGTCAATAACAACCCCTGACAAAAACTCTCCAAGAAATGATTTTTCAAAGTCTTTATAGTCATAGACCGAGAGTATGTAAGCATCCTTTAAATATGTTTTGTCCATTTGTTACTCCCTACTAATAGCCAGCAGGGAGCATTTCTCGCAACTCTAATAGCTCATTTGGAGAGTACATACACTCATGCATTAAATTGAACTCAAATACATCTACATCAAAC